>JBAYRO010000019.1:0-46278 GCA_041676645.1 Burkholderiaceae bacterium
ACGATGCTGCTGGCCGATTTCGGTGCCGACGTGATCAAGATCGAGCCGCCCGGCAAGGGCGAGAGTTTCCGCTACTACCCACCGGTCGACCCCGAGTTCCCGGGGCAGGGTGCGCCGTTCATCGCGGTGAACCGGAACAAGCGCAGCGTCGCGCTCGATGTCCGCACGCCCGAAGGCCTGCGCGCGGCGCGCGAACTGATCGCAAAGGCCGACGTACTGGTCGAGAATTTCTCCACCGGCGTGATGGAACGTTTCGGCCTGGGCTACGAGGAGTGCGCGAAGATCAACCCACGGCTGGTCTACTGCTCGGTGTGCGCGTTCGCGCGCTCGGGGCCGCATGCCCACCGACCCGGCTTCGATCCCATCGCACAGGCCGAGTCGGGGCTGGTTTCGATCAATGGCGACCCCCGGCTTCCGCCCGTGCGCATCGGGCCTCCGGTCGTGGATGTGTCGACCGGGATGATGGCGTGCAACGCCATCCTGATGGCGCTGCACGCCCGTGGCCGCACGGGCACGGGCCAGCGCGTGGAAGTTGCGCTCTTCGACACCGCGATGATGCTCAGCGGCTTCCTGCCGCTGCAGTACCTCACCACCGGCAACGAGCCCCGGCGCGCCGGCAACAGCAGCGACAACGTCTGCCCGATCGGCATGTTCTCCGCCTCCGACCAGCCCTTCTTCCTGATGGCCGGCAACGACCCGATGTTCGTGCGCCTGTTCGAGGACGTGCTCGGCATGCCCGAGATTGCACACGACCCGGCGCTCGCGCATATCGACGGGCGGCTCGCGCAGCGCGAGCGCATCTACGGAGCGCTCGACGAGGCGTTCGCGAAACAACCCTGGTCGCACTGGCAGCCGAAGATGGACGAGGCGGGGGTTCCCTGTGGCGCGGTGCGCACGCTGGCGCAGGCGCTGGCTTGCGACGAAGCCCGCTCACGGGGGCTGGTCAGCCGAATCCCGCATCCATCGGGCGGCTGGGTTCCCCATGTGGGTTCGTCGCTGCGCCTCGACGGGACGCCGGCGGTGACGCCGGTAGCGGCGCCGACGATCGGCCAGCACACACGCGAAGTCCTGCGCGATGTCCTCGACTACGACGAAGCGCAGCTTGCCCGCGCCGGCTGCGGGGAGCCTGGCGCGTCGTCCTGATCTTCGACGCCCCTCAACGCCCGCCGAACACCGGCGCCCGCTTCTCGACGAAAGCCCGTACCGCCTCGGCATGATCGGCCGTGCCCGCCGACTCGACCAGGCGCTCGGCCTCCCGCTCGAGCGCCACATCGAATTCGACCACCAGGGCATCGTCGAGGTTGTCCTTCATCAGGCGCAGCGCCTGCGCCGGCCCGTTGGCAAGCCGGCGCGCGAACGCGAAGCCCTCGGCCTGCAGCTCGGCATCGGGCACCACCCGGTTGACCAGGCCGATCGTCTCGGCCCGGTGCGCATCGACGCGGTCGCCGGTGAACATCAGCTCACGGGCACGGCCGGTACCGACCAGGCGCGTCAGCAGCGACGCGATGCCGTAGTCGCCCGACAGCCCGATACGGACGTAGCCCGTCGCGAGGAAGGCGGACTCGGCCGCGACGCGCACATCGCAGGCCAGCGCGATCGACAGCCCCGCCCCGACCGCCGGCCCGGGCAGCGCGGCGATGGTCGGCTTGCGCATCGCCACCAGGGCTCCGGTGAGCAGGCGCTGGCGCTCGCGCAGGTCGGCGATCCGCTCGGGCGGACTCATTTGCTTCTTCGAGCTGCGATCGCCCATGCCCTTGACGTCGCCACCGGCGCAGAAGCTCGTGCCGGCACCGGTGAGCAGCACCGCACCGACCTCGTCGTCATCGGCGCAGCGGCGGATCATCGTGCGCAAGGCCGGGCTCAACCGGTCCGACAAGGCATTGCGCGCCTCGGGACGGTTCAGGGTGATCACCGCGACGCGCTCGCGCAGCTCGCAGAGCAGTTCGTCGGTACCGGTGTCGATGCGTCGGGCCTGGTCGTTCATGTCATGCTCGCAGGATGGTTTCGGCGTCCACACTTTAACGCGGGCGCACCGTTCACCGCCGCGTTCACCCCAGGCGCACCGGCAAGCACGGATCGCCGTAACGGGTGAGAATCCATCATGCCCGAGAGCCGCAGCGATTCCGCTCGACCCAACACCATCGTCCTCTTGCTGGCCGCCTCGCTCACCGCGATGGTGGCGATCGTGTTCGCGCGGCTGGCGTACGGCCTGATCCTGCCGTCGATGCGCGCCGAGCTGGGGCTCTCCTACCGTGCGGCCGGCAACCTGGGCACGATCACCGCGCTGGGATACTTCCTCTTCATCCTGCCGGGCGGCGTGGCGGCCACGCGCTGGGGCTCGCGCAACACGGTCATCGGCGGCCTGTTGCTGGTGACCCTCGGCTTCATCGGGCTCGCCATCGCCGATTCCTACATCCCGATCGTGGTGCTCATGTTCGTCCTCGGAGTGGGCACCGCCTACGCCTTCGCGCCAATGCTGTCGCTGCTGGTGACCTGGTATCCCGATCGCCGCGGCCTGATGATCGGCTGCATGACCGCGGGCATCGGCGCGGGGCTGTTCCTGGTCGGCCTGCTGGTGCCGTGGCTGATCGGAATCTTCGGCGCCCTCGGCTGGCGGGTGAGCTGGGGCGTCTTCGGCGGCGTCGCCGCCGTGGCGGTCCTGCTGGTGCTGCTCGGCGTGAAGAATCCGCCCGTGGCCGGTGACGCGGGACGGCAGACCCTGTTGCGGGCCGAGAAGTGGCGCATCTACCGCAATCCCCGCGTACTCACGATCGCCTCGGTATACGGCATCATCGGCGTGAGCTATATCGCGCAGGCGATCTTCATGGTGAGCTTCGCCGAAGCCTCCGGCATCTCCAGCACCACCGCCGGCTGGCTGGTGTCGATGTCGGGCCTGCTGTCGGTGATCTGCGGCCCGCTGTGGGGCTCGCTGTCGGATACCTGGGGGCGCGGCAACACCCTGGTCCTGACGATGTCGATGGTGACCATCGGCATGGCCTTGCCGATGCTCTCGCAGGCGCTGCCGGCATTCATCCTGCATTTCCTGCTCTTCGGCATCGCCATCAACGGGTCGTTCACGATGGTCCAGGCCGCCAGCACCGACCAGGTTGCACCGCGCTACATTCCCATCGCCTTCAGCTATGCCACGCTCTTCTTCGCCGGCGGCCAGTTCATCGGCCCGGCGATCGCCGGCTGGCTCATCGAGGCCGGCGGCTTCCGGGCGGCGCTCGCCTTCACCTGCATTGCCCTGATGGCGGGGATCTACCTGAGCCAGCGGATCCGGGGATTCCCGAAGGAACTCGCCGTGGCCTGAGCGCTCACGCGAGCAGCATCCGCCACGCCCAGTACACCGCGATCACCATTTGCACGGGAAGGCCGATGCCCGACAGCACGAACGCGGCAGTCTGCTCCCGGGCCGCACGAGGCAGTCCCCGCCTTGCCCGCCGCCCCGATGATGCCGATCTTCATGACGACCTCCGCTCAGGAGCCCATCAATATCCTCCGATCACCGGGAGCGGGCAAGGCGTCCGCACGAGCCTGCCGCGTGCTCAGTAGCTCAGGTTCAACTGCATCACCGCCGTGGTGCCGCTGACCTCGTTGCCCACCAGCAGCAACGGCTTGCCGTTGGGGGAATCCTTGGCCGGGATGAACACCAGGCCTTCCGGCCCGAGGTCGCCCACGGTAGCCAGCACCGTCGACGGGTCCGGCGTGGTCCAGTCCTCGCGGGTGTTCAGGTAGTCGACGCGAACCGGTGCGGTCGGGTCGGTGATGTCGTAGACGAGCACGCCGCCCATGCGCTCGAGGCCGATGAAGGCGAAGGTCTTGTCGCCGATCGTGCCCAGGGCGATGCCTTCGGGTTCGGGGCCCTTGGCGTCGCTGCGGCTGTCCATCGCATCGCCTTCGTCATGCCCGGAGTTGAAGAAATCCTTGCAGGGGATGTCTCGGCCAGACCCGAGCCCGCAGTCATCGCTCGCGAGAAAGGTCTCGAACTCGGCGCCCGAATCCCAGACCAGGGCGCCGGCATCGTCGAAGATGCTGAAGGAGCGGGCGCCGTAGGCGTAGAGCTTGTCGTACATCAGGCGATCGCCAGCCGGGTCCTCGACACCGCTGGCGTTGAACATCACCGGATTGCCGGCGGCATCCTTCCGGTAGCCCATGGTCCAGCTGATGTTGAGCCGCCCAAGCTGGTCGTCGTCGCGGCAGGCCCCGGGATTGCCCGCCACAGCGCCGCAGTAGTCGAAGACCTCGGGGTTCAGCAGGCCACCGGCCCCCAGGGCCTTGAGCTGCGGCGGCAGGTCATCACCATCGCGGCCACTCCAGCCGTTGGCGTTGACCAGGTGCTTGACGCGGAACTCCTCGACGAAGCCCTTGCTGGCGTCGCCGGCCCAGTAGAGGGGCTCGTCCTCGCCCCAGGCGCGGGCATCGCCCTCGTTGGCGGTGATCAGGTAGGTCCTGCCGCCCACGGAGTACGAAGCCATGCTGTCGGGCAGGTACATCCCCATGACGCCGGGCCAGGCCTGCAGTTTGATGACGCCGTCGTCGTCGGAGGTATCCAACTCGTTGCCCGGCTGCCCATGGTCCTTGTAGCCCAGCGGCAGGATGCCGGTCACGGTGGCGCTGGTCACGTCGATGCGCGCGAGCGCGTTGTTCTCCTGCAGGGTCGCCCAGGCGGTACGGCTGTCGGCCGAGACGGCGATGTACTCGGGCTCGAAGTCCTGCGCGGCGTCCGCGTCCGGGCCGTAGATGCGCACACCCTGCGCGCGCAAGGCAGCTTCCTGGCCGACGTATGCACCGAAACCAGCCGTCCTCACGACCAGTGCCGTCGGGTCACGGACATCGATCACGCTGATGCTGCCCTCGGGATCGACCTGGTAGTCGTCGCTGGGTTCGCCTTCGTTGGCCACGAGCACCGTCTGGCCATCGGGCGTGAAGGTGATCATGTCGGGCTGCGAGCCGATGGTCACCGAGCCGAGCAGGGTGAGGTCGCCGGCACGATACAGCGCCATGCGGCCCGGATCGGTCTTCACCGGCGCCTGGATCGCCACCGCGACCAGTCCATCGAAAACCGCCACACTGTTGATCTCGGCGCCCGCGAGGACATCGGCGGCATCGATGCTGCCGATGCGCACCGGCACAGTCGGGTCGGCCAGGTCGAGCACATCGACCGCACCGGCCTGCGCGTTGACGACGAAGGCGCGCTTGCTCGCGGCGTCGAAGGCGGGAATCTCCGCGGCCGATTCGTCGAACAGGCCGGTGGCGTAGCCGCCGATCTTCTCGAGGCTCAGCCCGACCGGCGTCGCTTCCCCTTCGGGAGGCGGAGTCTGTTCCGGCGGCGTCGTTTCCTCGGGCGGCGTCGTTTCCCCGGGCGGCTGGGTCTCCTCGACCGGCGGGGCGGCAACCGGGTCGTCGCTGTCGCTGCCGCAGGCGGCGAGCGCTGCGCACATCGCGAGGATGGCGCCGAACAGGCGGGTCGTACGGAACGCTGGCTGGCTTGGCATCGGGCTCGGGCCTCTTCTTGGTTGTGGGAAGCCCCGCTTTTATCGATCGCTCGTGACGGCGACATGACCCGGTCGTGACACTGCCGTCATCGTGGTCGGCGCATCCCGGCCAGCGCTGGACCGGTCCCTGGCCGCCGCTGGTATAGCATCGACGCTCTCGCCCTACTGCAACCCCCGCCGCCCATCCATGAAACAACGCGTCCTCACCGGCATCACCACCACCGGCACCCCCCACCTGGGCAACTACGTCGGCGCGATTCGTCCGGCCGTGGCCGCCAGCCGCCGCGACGATGTCGAATCCTTCTACTTCCTCGCCGACCTGCACGCCCTGGTCAAGTGCGACGAGCCCGCGCGGGTACAGCGCTCGCGCCTGCTGATCGCGGCCAGCTGGCTCGCCGCCGGGCTCGATCCGAACATCGTCACCCTGTACCGGCAGTCGGACGTACCCGAGACCACCGAGCTCGCCTGGATCCTCGGCTGCGTCACGGCCAAGGGCCTGATGAACCGGGCCCACGCCTACAAGGCGGCCGTCGACCGCAACAACGCCGTCGGCGAGGACGTCGACGCCGGCATCAGCATGGGCCTGTTCGGCTATCCGGTGCTGATGACGGCGGACATCCTGCTGTTCAATGCCCACCTCGTGCCGGTGGGCCGCGACCAGCTCCAGCACCTCGAGATGGCACGCGACATCGCGGCGCGCTTCAACCGCGTATTCGGCAGCGGCGACGGCCCCTTCGTGCTGCCCCAGGGGCAGACCGACGAGGACGCCGACACCCTGCCGGGGCTCGACGGCCGCAAGATGTCCAAGAGCTACGACAACGTGATCGCGCTGTTCGAAGGCGGACCCTCGCAGCTGCGCAAGTCGATCCGGCGCATCGTCACCGATTCGCGCGTACCGGGCGAACCGAAGGATGCCGAGGGCTCGCAGCTGTACGCCATCTACCGGGCCTTCGCTGACGAAGCCCAGACAAGCGCATTCCGGCGCGCGCTCGAAGAGGGGCTCGCCTGGGGCAAGGCCAAGGAGCAGCTCTTCGAGCTGGTCGAAGCCGAGCTCGCCCCCATGCGCGAGCGCTACGATGAGCTGATCGCCAATCCGGGCGAGGTCGAGGAGATCCTGCGCGAGGGCGCGGCCCGGGCGCGGGATGTGGCGGCGCCGCTGATGCGGGAGGTGCGGCGCGGGGTGGGGCTGGGGACGTAGGGCCTCCCGTGAGAAATATCCACGTCGTGAAGCGTTTCCGTGCATACCGCAGACACGTCTACCGGCGAGTCAGGATTCCGTCGGCAAGCCGGACGATGACGATCCATCCGATTGGAACCGAGCCTCCACCGCCTCTGCAAGCACCACCTCCCAACGATCCACTCGTACCGACGCCTGGTACTGCGGCGGAGTCTGCTCTCGTGCCCGCACCATCACGCCGGTAACCTTCGCCGGGTATTCTCCGTTGCGAAGACCGGCACTCTTGGAAAGGCGGCCCACCGTGCGGCCGTCAAGCGTCATGAGCGTGCCGTCCACGATCCGCAGAGGGTCCCCGGTCTCCACCGCCGCGAGATGGGCGTGCACCGGATGATTCTGCGAACGACGGCCAGCGAAGCCCAGATCGACATCGGACGGGCCCAATGCCCGATAGCGCGTCTGCAGCTCCGGCAGACGGCTCGGAAGCCGCGACGGCCGGACCGCCATGACTGCATCCACGTCATGCAGGTCGCCCAGCAGATCTTCCGTCGACCGCCCGCCGCGAAGTATCGTCAATGTTTCCCGCGCTCGCGTCATCGCGACATAGAGCAGCCGGCGCTCATCGTCGCCGCTTCCCCAGTCGCCGCAATCCATCACGATCACATGGCGGAACTCGAGACCCTTGGCACGATGTGCGCTCATCAGCCGCAATGCATCGGCGGAGCCATCACGGCGCGCAGCACCCGTGCTCTCATAAAGCCATTCGACGATCTCGCCCAGCGGCAGCCTCATCTTCGGGTAGGCAAGCATCAGATCGACCACCGCCGCAGACAGATCCTGCCACGCGGGATTGTCAGGCTGCGAACCCAAGCGCGCGTTCAGCCATCTGCCGAGCGCGGCGACCCGCAGAAGTGGTCGGCGACGGCCGAGCACCGCATCGAGGACGCGGCGACCTTCGCGCGTGCGCATCACAGAGATGTCGGTGGCGGCATCTCGGGCCATCACGCAGCGAATACCTTCCATCTCGCACAACGCGCGCAGCGGCTCGAGCGATCCGTGTGTGCGGGCGAGCACTACTATGTCCCCAAGCCCTGTCCTCGGGTCGAGGTGACGGATCCGGTGGATCTCCTCGGCCACGAGCTGCGCCTGCCTGTTCGCGTCGGCCGGCGCATCGATAAGGCGCACCCGTCCACCTTGCTCTGCGTCGAATACACTCCAGGGCCCCCCTGGCGACTCTTCCACGCGCAGCGCATCGATCCGGATCGGGTGATCGACTTTCATCCGTTCGCGAACCGGCTGGATGATGTGATTCGCCGCTGTCACGATATGCTGAGTCGAGCGGTAGTTCTCGACGAGCCAAGCCAGGTCGGCATCGTAGTCCACGCGAAAGTGGCGGATGAAATCCACGCTCGCACCATTGAACGCATAGATGTTCTGGTCATCATCTCCGACAGCCATCAGACTAAGGCGCCCATCGGCGTCGGGCAGGCGCCGGCCCGCTAGCGCGCTGACCAACCGATACTGCGCGGCATTGATGTCCTGATACTCGTCGACAAAGATGTACTCGTAACCTGCGAGCAGCCGATCGCGCGCTTCGTCTGCATCGCCGAAGGCATCGCCCCGCCCTTCGAGCAGGTCGACGGCATCTGCAAGCAGACGGTCGAAATCGATCGAGTCCTCGCGCAAGTCCGCGCTGGCAAGGCTGGTCCCGGTAAGCCGCAATGCGAGAGCATGATGCGTCATCACCGTCACACCGAACGCATCGGCACCAGCCAGGTCGAACAGCCGCCGGCGCAACTCGGCTGCCGCACTGCGGTTGAACGCGAGCGCAATGATCCGCGTAGGCGCCACCCGGCGCACGCGCAACAGGTACGCGATTCGATGGACAAGCACGCGCGTCTTGCCCGAGCCGGGGCCGGCCAGTACCAAATGATTGCCGTGGCCTGGCTTCGTCACCAACTGCTGCTGCACTGCGTTGCGCAAATCCCCCACGATGCGCCGATACGAATCAGCGGTCGTCGCGAGATCGAGCAGCTCGGTCCGCCCGGCGAACCATTCCTTCACGAAGCGCCTGCGGGGCCAAGTAAAGTACGCCGCACTCAGGGCGATCGCCGAAGCCATCTTCTGCGCCCCGAGCTTCGCGTACTCGTGCATAACGTGCGTCTGCAGCGTGCGCTCACGATAGTGCTCTTGCAGAGGTGCAAAGTCCTCCTTCAGAAAGCGTCGCTTCGGATCGGTATCGCTGATCTCCAGCGTCATAGCCGCACGAAATACCGCGCGACCCTTGTCAAGCTGGATCACATCGTTCTCGTGCAGATAGAGCAACGCATGCTCCAGCGCCACAGCCGGGTCTCTCAGGCCAGCGCGTAGCGCAAGATCGGCATCGATCGCATCGAGCAGCTCCTGCGCCTTGCACTCCACCACGAGATTCGCCTGCCTGGCACCCTGCGGCAGCTTTGCGAGCAGGGCCGCAAGCACGACACGGGCCGCTTCCTGGCGCTTACCGCAAATCTCTCGTATTTCGCGCCAGCCTCGATGCAGCTGCATACGCAAGCTGTCGTCACCGACACGGCGCACCTGGATCGATGCTTGGCGGCGGGTGCCCGAACCGAACGGCTCGGCCAGTGAGCGCAGGCACTTGTTCAACCGCGCCGGGTTCACATCCTGGTGACCGGCCGGCAGCTCCAGACGAGCGCGCAACTCCGAACACATGGCACGGATACCGAGAAGCTGAGGCGTATCGTCGATAGAAGCATCGGGCGCCAGCTCGGACATCAGCTCGAGCAGCGCCCGCTCGAACCTCACGAGACGCTCGAACGCCAGATCGGAAGCCCCCTGAACACCCTTGCTCACCAAAGCAGTGAGTCCCAGATCGTTGGCTACGATACCGAGTCGTTCCAGTCCACACAGGATGCGAAAACAGTCGCGATGGTCGATGCCCGCCTCCAGCCGCAGATCATCGGTGCTCAAGCCCTCAGGCGTAACACTGCGGTACAACGCTCCTGCCACTGCCTCGTAGCGTTCCCGCTCCTTGTTCCTGAGTGCATGGGCGCGAATGCGCTGTAGCGCTTCGGCGAGCGACGCTACACGCAGGCTCGCCGGATAGACACGGCTGCGGTTCTCGTTGCGTTTCAGGAAACCGCTGCGCTCGAGCCAGGAGACTGCCGTCTGGACCTTTGTGGCCGCATCGCGCTCGCTGGCATCGATATCTACGCTTTCGGAATCGGCCAACAGCTCCTTCGGCGAAACGACGATCTCGTCGTTGCCGAACCGCCGCGCTCGGCGACGGATCGCCTTCAGCAGGCCGACTAGATCGCGCCGGTTCAGCTGCGAACCGGCGGCCAGCCGAAACTGCGCCTCCACATCCTCCTCGTCGAACAGCAGCACGCACGTCGCCGATTCTCCGTCGCGGCCGGCACGGCCCGCCTCCTGCACGTAGTTTTCGAGCGAACCCGGTATATCGGCGTGGATGACGACGCGAATATCGGGCTTGTCCACGCCCATGCCGAACGCATTCGTCGCCACAATGACGTCGAGTTCACCGGTGAGAAATTGCCGCTGGACCGTCTTCTTTTCGCCCGGCTCGAGTCCCGCATGGAAATGATGGCAGCGTCGACCCGAGCGAGCGAGCTGCCCGGCCCAGATCTCCGTATCGGTACGACGAGCGCAAAAGACGATTCCGGCACCACCGTCGCGTAGTTCGCGCGCCAGGATCTGATCGATGTGCTGTCCCTTCTCACCCTTGCGGACGGGGATCACGATGTAGTCGAGGTTCGTGCGCTCATGGCCGCCCAGAAACTTGTGCAACGTCAGGCCGAGCTGATCTCGAAAATGATCGATCAGGTCGTCGACGACGTCAGGCTTGGCCGTAGCGGTGAAGCAGGCGACCGGTGCGACGGGATCCTGGAAGTTCTCGCGGATGAAACGTGCGACATAAAGATAGTCGGTGCGAAAGTCGTGCCCCCATTTCGACAGGCAGTGCGCCTCGTCGAAGACCCATGTCGCAATCTGCCGGTTCCGGATCGCCTCCACGAAGCGGCGGTTGCGAAATTGCTCCGGTGAAACGAGAACTATGCCGGCGTCTCCCAGTCGGATCCTGTCGAGCGCGGCGTTGCGTTCCGGCGAAGTCAGCAGGCCGTTGATCGTGACCACACACTGGACGCCGCGGGCGACAAGATTATCGACCTGGTCCTTCATCAAGGACTGCAGCGGCGATACGATCACGGTGAGCTTGCCGCTGCGCCAGTAGTGCGCAAGAGCCGGCAGCTGGTAGCAGATCGATTTGCCACCGCCGGTCGGCAGGATCGCCAACAGGCTGCGGCGCTGGAGCCCGGCCACGACGATGGCGCGTTGCAGCGAATTTCCTGTGGAGCTGGCTGGCTTCGCACGGAAGCCATCGAGCTGGAAATGTTGCATCAGCAGAGATTCGGGATCGTGCTGCTGACGGCAATAGCGACATTGCGGCTTCCCGCAGTCGGTTTCGCGCAGCTCGCCGATCAGTACGCTCACCCGATCGAAAGACGAATGCACCCACGGCGGCAGGATCGAATTGCCACCCGCCACACGTAGCCAGGCAAGCGCGTAGGCGATCGGCCAGCGGGAAACCCCGTCGGCCGAGAGATCCTCGCTCGAGAGCCGTTCGAGACGAGTCCCGCAGCACAGCCCGGCGAATCCCTCACGGACGAGTTGCTGCGCCTCGACGAACGAAGGTGCCGCAACGCCGCGCAGTTGCCGAAAGACCCGATCGAGCGCCGGATCGTCGGACAGCAGGAAGTGCAACAGACCCGTCCAGGCCGGATCGGCCACCTGCAGACGTGCGAACTCGCGCAACTGGTCGGCCAGCAACTCGAGCGTCAGCCGCGCATCATGGACCGGATCATTACGGCATTCCGAGACGATCTTGTAACCCTTCACCAGCCGGTGATAGGGATTGCGCGGAAACGCCAGCGGTGAAAGCTCGAGGGTGTCGATGATCGGACGATGCTGCCAGGCCAGACCCGGAAACTGTGCCGTCAACAGCGGCAGGTCATGGCGGCGCAGATTGTGGCCGACGACGAAGTCAGCCCCGACCGCGAACTCGTTCAGACGTCGAGCAACAGACTCGTGGGAGATCCTGGAAACCGCGAGATCCAGTGTGGTTTCGAGATCGGATCGTATGGCCCCCACCCGGAAGATCCGGTCGTCATCAACCGGATTCGACTCCACGTCGACCGATACGACTGCCCTGCCCGGAGGCAAGCCGGCGACGACAGCCTTGAATACCGAATCCGGTGTGGCCTGGGTGGAATCCATGACTAACGCAAGATGAAGGTGTCTCGCTTCTGGCGAATACTCTCGCGGCATCCGGCCGCTGGACCATTACCGGATGCCGAATGTATTACGCACATCGTTGCTCGTCGGGGAGACCGAGCGGCCCGGCGGCCTATCCAGAATCCCAAGCGGCGAACCGGCTGCCTCGAACCCCCTCATCTGCTGAAATGGTTGCAAATGGATCGACTAATGGTAATAGGAGATAATTTGGGCGTAAATGGGCCTACAATTGGATATCATGATCCGCACCCATTCCCTCCAGATTACCCCGGAGATGCTCACTCTGATCGCCGGCATCGACGAGTTCAAGGGCGCCTGGCGTGCACTGGGCAGGCTGGCACCGGATCGACTGTCGGCGCTGCGGCGGGTAGCGACGATCGAGAGCATCGGCTCCTCAACCCGGATCGAGGGCAGCAAGCTGTCCGACCGCGAGGTGGAACGCCTGCTTGCCAATCTGCAGATCAAGTCATTCGAGAGCCGCGACGAACAGGAAGTCGCCGGCTACGCCGAAGTGATGGAACTCGTGTTCTCGTCCTGGCAAGACATCTCGCTGACCGAGAACCACATCCGGCAATTGCATCGCGATCTTCTGTCCTACAGTGAGAAGGACGCCTGGCATCGAGGCAACTACAAGACCTCGCCCAACAGCGTTGCCGCCTTTGATGAGACGGGCAAGGAACTGGGCGTGGTGTTCGAGACGGCCAAGCCTTTCGACACGCCACGGCTGATGGCCGAACTGCTCGCCTGGTTCAACGAAGAGCGCGCCACTGGACGACTCCACCCGCTGTTGCTCGTCGGCATCTGGATCGTCGTCTTTCTCGAGATCCACCCCTTCCAGGACGGCAACGGTCGCCTCAGCCGCATCATTACGACACTGCTGCTGCTGCAGGCAGGCTACGCCCATGTCCCCTACAGTTCGCTCGAGAGCGTGATCGAGCAGAACAAGGAAGCGTATTACCTCGCATTGCGACAGACGCAGGGAACGATCCGCAGCGATGCCCCGGACTGGCAGCCCTGGACGGCGTTCTTCCTGCGGGCGCTGGACCAGCAGGTGCGTCGGCTCGAGCGCAAGATCGAGCGCGAGAAGCTGGTACTCGCCGCATTGCCGGAACTCTCGCTACGGATCGTCGAGTTCGCGCGAGAGCACGGCCGCATCACCATGGCGGAGGCCATCCGCCTGACCGGCGGCAACCGCAACACACTCAAGCAGCACTTCCGGACGCTGGTAGAACGCAACCAGCTCGTCCGCCATGGCGGCGGCCGGGGAACATGGTACGAACTGCGATAGGCGGCCCGATCAAAGTTCGTCGTGCTTGCGACTGTTGCCCCGCGCCTTGGCCACCGGATACCGAAGCGCATTGGCGGCCAGCTTGTCCTGCGCGGCCTTCACCGGATCGATCCCGAGCGCGTTCGACAACTGGACCAGGTAGAGCAGGACATCCGCCACTTCCGAGCGCGCCGCATCGAGCTTCTCGGGCGACAAATCGCGACTCTGGGCCTCGGTCAGCCACTGGAAGTGCTCGAGCAGTTCTCCCGCCTCGACGATGAGCGCCGAGGCGAGGTTCTTGGGCGAATGGAACTGCTGCCAATCTCGTTCGCTGGCGAAGCGATCGAGTTGGGCGGCGAGATCATGCAGGGAATCGGGCATCGTAATACGGCTTTTCCTACCCAGGCACAGTGCGTAAACTGTACAGAATTCTGTAATCCGACACTAGGAGCAGATCATGGGTTTCAAGACCAGTGACATCGTGCCCCTTACGCAAGCCCGAGCCAATTTGTCCGAGCTCGCCGACGAAGTAAAGGCCGGCGCCGAGAAGATCATCACCCGAAACGGCGAAAGCTATGTCGCCCTGATCGATTCCGATCGCCTCGACTACTACCATCGCCTGGAACGCGAGCGCGTTCACCTGCTGTTGATCGACGACGCACGCCGAGGCCTGGAGGACATCGTGGCGGGCCGCACGCAGGATGCCGACACGGCCATCACCGCCCTGCAGAAGCGCCGTGCCAAGACGAAGAAATCATCGGCCCGGCCAGCCCATCGTGGCTGATCGACTCTACAGGATCGAACTGACCGCGTGCTTCCTGCAACGCCTCGAATCGATTGAAGTCTTCCTGCGGGAAGCTGATGCGCCGCACGCCTACGATACGCTGCTGGAGGACCTGCGCGAAACCGTGATACCCAATCTGCGGCGATTTCCGTTCATGGGCCCGCGCTACCTCGACCAGCCACCGCAATCCGCCGAGGCGATCGTACAACTTGGCCAGCTCCCTCCTGGCGCGGCCGATAGCCTGCGGACGCTCGCCAACGGTGACTACGTCATCCTTTACACGGGGCAGGAGTCGAACACCACGGCATACCTGCTGTCGATTCGGCAATTGGGCTTCGGCTTCGACAGGCCGTAGGCCGGTCTGAACCCGACACCATATCGATACACCCGCATTCGGGTCATATCCCTCTCCGTTCGACCGTTGACGAACAGATCGTAGCCGCCCGCCGATCGACGATTGATGCGGTGCTTCGATACCGATCGACTATTGTCAAGCGCTGGTGCAGAGGATGGGAACAGCATGTTTTCTCGAGAAGAGGGAGATCCGAAAGCTGAACCAGCTCTCCAACGATCCCGACTGAAACGATCGGAGAAGACCGAGATGAAGGAAACCACGCGCGTTCGAAACACGGCGCAGATCACCGTGATCTCTGCCGCCCTGCTCATGCTCGCCGCATGCGGAGGCGGAAGCAGTAACGACAGTACCGGTGATGGCGCTGGCAGTTCATCCGCGATCAATTCGGGCAACAGCACGGTGGTCGCGAGCCGGGCCTACGCAGTCGCGAGCGTGCTGTACTCGACGGGCGAGAACGCCACGCAACTGGTCGATGTGAAGTCCGCCAGCACTACCTCACGAGACGCGCAGTTCAATCTCGCCGAGTTCGCGCTACACAAAGTCCTGGACTTCGATGCGGCAGACAGAAGCAGTGCGAAGCTTGCCGGCAAAGCCGTCCAGACTCATGCCGATGCGTGCTCGCTGGCAGGAAGCTTCACCGAGACCTGGAATGATGCCGACAACAACGACATACTCTCCTCCGGAGACACTGCATCAATCACGTTCACCAACTGCGTGGATGAACCCGGCATTCGGCTGAACGGCACCATAAGCTTGTCGAACCTGTCGATTACAGGTTCTGCTGCCACGCCATCGCGCTCTGTCGGGGCAACGTTCCTATTCGAGAGTCTCCAACTCTCCGTCGACGACGCTTCCGCCACGGTTCACGGCGACATGGCGCTCCAGGCGGCACTCACCAACTTTGCGCCCTTTACGTATGACATCTCGATCAACGGAAAGAACCTCGCCGTAACCGAGGGCTCCTGGCAAGAAGCGCTGACGGCCTACAAGGCCAACGTCTTCATCGATTTCACCAGCGGCAGATACGCATACGGCGTCGCCGGCACGGTCTCGGGAACCGGATTCCCCACTGCCATCACCATGGCGACGCCGAGAACCCTGACAGGAAACATCGGGGCATACCCGACCACGGGCGTCACGATCGCCAGCGCCGCCGATGGAACCGCCGCACGTCTCACGGTGAACTCCGCCACGAACGTGACCATCGATCTCGACGCGGATGCCGACGGAACCTTCGAATCATCGGAAACGATGACCTGGGCACAACTGACCGCCTTGTGACAGTCGAAGCCGTCCACCGTCAACGCTGGCGGAATGCCAGCTTGGGTGAACGGCTTGCCGAGGCAGTTTCTGGGGGCACACGGATTCGCTGCGTACCGTTACCCCTTGTTGATGGGTCCAGGAACGCCTCTCCTTCACTTCCCGATGCAGAACCTGCTGAAGATCACCCCCAGCAGCTCGTCCGCACTGAACTCCCCGGTGATCTCGCCCAGCGCTTCCTGGGCGAGCCGCAGCTCTTCCGCGAAGAGCTCCAGGCCGTGCCCTTCGCGCCATCCCAGCGCGGCGGCCTCGTCGAGATGGCCCGATGCCCGCCGTAGCGCATCGAGATGCCGCTCGCGGGCAATGAACTGCGACTCGCCCGCACCCTGCCATCCGGCGAGTTCGAGCAGGCAGCTGCGCAGGCCGTCGATGCCTTCACCGGTGCGCGCCGACAGCCACACGCTGCGCTCGGCGCCTTCGCCGCGGCTCGCCGCCGGCATGCCGGCGAGGTCGATCTTGTTCCAGACGTGCACCACCGGCACCCGCGAGCCGGTATGTTCGAGCACTTCGGCGGCCAGCGGAGGATCGCTGCGGGTCTCACGTGCGCGCTCCGACTCGGGCGCAGGCACGGGCCCGAGCCTGTCCGCTGGCTCGCGCCCGGAGCTCGTCCCGGCTTCGGCCACGCCCAGCAACAACACCACATCCGCCCGGCCGATCTCGTCCCAGGTACGCGCGATGCCGATGCGCTCGACTTCGTCGGATGATTCGCGCAGGCCCGCGGTGTCGATGATGTTGATCGGCACGCCCTCGACCTGGATCGCCTGGGCGACGCGGTCGCGGGTGGTGCCGGCGATCGGGGTGACGATGGCCACTTCGGCGCCGGCGAGCGCATTGAGCAGCGACGACTTGCCGACGTTCGGCTCGCCCACCAGCACGACGTTCAGGCCGTCGCGCAGCAGCGCACCGGTGCGCGCCGCGGCCAGGGTGGCGGCGAGCGCTTCGCGTACCGCGCGCAGCTTGCCCTCGGCGTCGGCGCGCTCGAGGAAGTCGATCTCCTCCTCGGGGAAGTCCAGCGTCGCCTCGACCAGCATGCGCAGGTCGATCAGTCGATCGCGCAGGCCGTGCACCCGCTGCGAGAATTCGCCGCTCATCGAGCGCTGCGCCGAGCGGGCGGCCTGCTCGGTACTGGCGTCGATCAGGTCGGCCACGGCTTCGGCCTGGGCGAGGTCCAGCTTGTCGTTCAGATACGCGCGCTCGGTGAATTCACCGGGCGCGGCGAGCCGCATGCCGAGCGGCGCGCCGGCGGCGAGCACCCGGGCGAGCAACATCTGCATCACCACCGGGCCGCCATGGCCCTGCAGCTCGAGGACATCCTCGCCGGTATAGGAGTTGGGCGCCGGGAACCAGATCGCGATGCCCTGGTCGATGGCGTCTCCATCGGCATCGAGAAAGGGCAGGTAGCTCGCCTCGCGCGCGCGCAGGGCCCGGCCGCAGATCGCCTCCATCAGGCTCGCGATGCCCTTGCCCGAGGCGCGCACGATACCGATGCCGCCACGCCCCGACGGCGTCGCGATCGCGCAGATCGGCCGGTTATCGTTCATCGGCCCGACCGACCGCTACTTCTCCGCCATGATCTTGCGGGTGATCACCCATTGCTGCGCGATCGAGTAGATGTTGTTGACGAGCCAGTACAGCACCAGGCCAGCCGGGAAGAAGAAGAACATCACCGAGAAGACGATGGGCATGATCGTCATCATGCGCGCCTGCATCGGGTCGGGCGGCGTCGGATTGAGCTTGGTCTGCACATACATGCTGACCGCCATGATCACCGGCAGGATGAAGAAAGGATCCGGCGAGGCCAGGTCCTGGATCCAGCCGAACCAGGGCGCGTTGCGCATCTCGACCGACGCGAGCAGCACCCAGTACAGCGCGATGAAGACCGGAATCTGCACCAGGATCGGCAGGCAGCCGCCCAGCGGATTGATCTTCTCCTGCTTGTAGAGCTCCATCATCGCCTGGTTCATCTTGGCGCGATCGTCGCCATAGCGCTCGCGCATGGCCTGCAGCCGCGGCGCGACCGCCTTCATCCGTGCCATCGACTTGAAGCTCGCCGCCTGCAGCGGGAAGAAGATCGTCTTGATGACCACGGTGAGCGCGACGATCGACCAGCCCCAGTTGCCGACGAAGCCGTGCAGGAAGGTGAGCAGCCAGTGGATCGGCTTGGCCAGGATCGTCAGCCAGCCGTAGTCGACGGTGAGTTCCAGCCCCGGCGCCAGCTTCTCGAGCACCTGCTGGTCCTGCGGCCCGACGTAGAACATGGCCTCGGAGCTTGTGGTGGCGCCTGGCTCGATGGTGCCCAGCGGCGTCTTGATGCCGATCGAATAGAGATTCTCGCCAACCCTGGCGGAGTAGTACTCGCGCGGCTCGTCGGGCGGCGGCACCCAGGCCGATGCGAAATAGTGCTGGATCACGCCGACCCAGCCATCGTCGGCGCGGGGGGTGAATTTCGCCTTGCCCGAGCCGATGTCCTCGAAGCTCACCTTCTGGAACTTGTCGGCCTCGGTGTAGACCACCGGCCCGGTGAAGGTGCTGTAGAACATGGTGCCGCCCGGGGCGGGGTTGCCGTCACGGGTGATCTGCCGGTAGATGGTCGGGCTCGCCGCTTCGCTCCCGGTATTGGTGATCTCCTCGCGGACATGGATCACGTAGGAGCCCGGCTCGATGTCGTAGTGGCGCACCAGCCGCAGGCCGCCGCTTTCGGCGGCCAGCGACAGGCGCTTGCTGCCGCCACCGAGGCTCGTTTCACCGATGAGGCTGAAAGGGCTGCGATGCGTCGGGTAGCTGCTGCCCTGCGGGGCGCCGATCAGGCCGTCCTGGGCGACATAGAACCCGTCCGGCGACTGCTTGAGCAGCACCACGTTGCGACTGCGATCGTCGGTTTCCTTGTGCTCGAGCAGTTCCGCATGGACGATGACGCCACCCGAGGAGCTGATCCGCATCGCCAGCACATCGTTGCCGAAGTCGAACAGTTCGCCTCGGGCGACCGCCTCGGCATCGGCGGCCGGCAACTGCACGCTCGGGGTCGTCCTCGCCTGGGCGGTCGGAACCGCGGCGTCGGTCCCCGCCTGCGGAATGCTGGCGTCCTCGTCCCCGTCACCGCCCTGCCCGGCCTGGCCGGCCTGCTGGGTCGCCGGCGGGGGTCCGCCCAGCAGCGAGGCCTTGCCGTTGTGGCGCTGCCAGCCGTCCCACAGGAACAGCAGGGACATCGAGAAAACGATCCACAGGATGGTGCGTTGGGTTTGGGTCTGCATGTGTTCTCAGTCGTCCAGGAGCGCGCCGCGCCGCGTGCCGTGGGCGTCGCACGTGCAGGTCATTCGGGCCGGGCGGCCAAGGGTGGCCGGAACCTCGTCGATGCCACCGGGATGCCAGCGATGGCAACGGGACAGCCTTCGCAGGGCGAGCCAACCGCCACGCCGGGCGCCGTGCCGCTCGATGGCCTCGATGGCATAGTCGGAGCAGGTCGGCAGGAAACGGCAACGGGGCGCCATCATCGGGCTGATCGCCAGGCGATAGAAACGCACCGGAAGGATGAGCAGCTTACGCATCGGCATCACGCGCCAGCAGTTCGTCGATCTCTTCGCGCCAGAGGCGCTTGCGGGCCCGGTGGGTGAGCCCGTCGAAATCGACCGGCCGCCTGACCAGCCGCAACAGCGCCGGGGACCGCGGTCGCGAGCGATTCAAGCCGGCCCGCCACGCCTCGCGGGCGATCCGGCGCAGGGTATTGCGATCGATCGCCCGCTTGAGCAGGCGCTTGGGAATCGCCATCAGGAGGATATCGCCGGCCGGCCCGGCGCTTGCCGAGCGCGCACCGCCGGCGGGTGCCGGAAAGCGACGCGACAGCATGAAGTGGGTACTCGCGAGCGGACCGCGCCTGCGGGGGGGACCCTTGGCGCCGTCGCCACAACGGCGGACATCCTGCATCGGGTCGGCCGGCGCCGGGCGCCGGATCAGACAGCCAGGCGCTTGCGACCCTTGGCGCGTCGGGCGCGAATCACGGCGCGACCCCCGCGGGTCTTCATCCGGACCAGGAAGCCATGCGTGCGCTTGCGCCGGGTAACCGACGGCTGGAAGGTGCGTTTCATCTCAGGTATCCGAAAGCGGCGATTCCGCCTGCCCCGCACGGATGGGCCCCTGCCGGCAAGCCCGGTGGGACGACTCGTACGGATGCAAGGCCAAATACGGAAAAAGCCTTCGATTACAACCCATTAGGCCATGCGCTGTCAATGGCAGGGTCGCCAGCCGAAGATGGTCGGAGTAGAATGTGCAGTTGGCTCCGACAACGAAACCCGGCGGCACCACGACCGATCCGGATCCCCGACCGGGCCCGACCCGACACCACCATGATGCAAGAACGTTGGCGCGAGTGCGTCGTTCGCCTCGAGGCCAAGCTTCCGCCACAGCAATTCAAGCCCTGGATCAAGCCGCTGGTTTTCATCGGTTATGATGAAAGTGAGCACTTGCTTAGAATTGGTGTCGCCAACCCGCAGAAGCTCAACTGGGTACGCAACCAGTTCGAGCCCCTGATCGCCATCGTCATCCGCGAACTCTTCGATCCCGATACCCGACTGCAGCTCGAGCTGGTCCGCGCCGAACAGCTTGCCGAATCGCTCGACGGGCGGACCCATGGTCCCGGAGATTCCGTCGCCGATCCGGCCGACGCAGGCCCGGAACCCGAGGTCGCGCGCCGTCCCCGCATCGGCGTGCTCGCGGCCAACGGGCTGCGCCCCGACCTCTCCTTCGATTCCTTCGTCAACGGCAAGGCCAACCAGATCGCGGTCTCGGCGGCCCTGCAGGTCGTCGAGCAGCCCGGCACCGCGTACAACCCGCTCTTCCTCTACGCCGGGACCGGCCTGGGCAAGACGCACCTGATGCATGCCGTCGGCAACTCCATCGCCCAGCTCGGACCGGACATCCGGATGCTGTACGTCAGTGCCCAGGAATACTTCGACGAGATGGTGCGCGCGGTCCAGCGCAAGAACACCCAGGATTTCAAGCGCAAGTACCAGGATCTCGACCTGCTCCTGGTCGACGACATCCAGTTCCTGAGCGGCAAGGAGCGCACGCAGGAAGAGTTCTTCTATACCTTCGAGTCGCTCATCACGGCGCGCAAGCAGCTGATCGTCACCTGCGACACCTATCCGCGCGACCTCTCCGAGTTCCAGGACCGCCTGCTGTCGCGCCTGGGCTCGGGCCTGATCGTCGAGATCGAACCGCCCGAGCTCGAGATGCGCGTCGCCATCCTGCTGCGCAAGGCCGAGGCCGTCGGTGTCGCCCTGCCCGACGACGTCGCCTTCCTGATCGCCAAGAACCTGCGCTCGAACGTCCGCGAACTCGAAGGCGCGCTCAATCGCGTGATCGCCTTCGCCCGCTTTCGCGAAACCCGCGTCGACCTCGACCTCGCCCGCGAAGCGCTCAAGGATCTCTTCGAACTCAATCGCCCGCCCGTCTCGATCGACAAGATCCAGCGCTCGGTCGCCGAGCAGTTCGGCATCAAGGTGGCCGACATGTTCTCCAAGCGCCGTCCGGCCAACATCGCCCGGGCCCGCCAGGTGGCGATGTACTTCTCCAAGGAGTTCACCCAGAAGAGCTTCCCCGAGATCGGCGAAGCCTTCGGCGGGCGCGACCACACCACCGTGATGCATGCGGTCAAGCGCGTCGCCGAACTGCGCCAGCACGATGCCGAGTTCAATCGCCAGCTGCACCTGGTCGAACAGGTGCTGCGCGCATGAGGCCTGTGGACAAGCGGGGGGTGCAAGCTGTGGACAGGGGTCGGATGACCCGTGGACCGGGCTGCGGACAATTCACCTCGAAATGTGGACAAGCCCGACGCGCCTTCGTGGCGCCCGGATTCATCCACAGCCGTCCCCAGACCGCGGCACACGATGTCCACAGGCGCGAAAGCTCCGGAAAGCCACGCCAGGACTGCCGCGGCGGCAACTCTCAACAGACTTGGCCCGCCTACATTCAACAGCAGCAACAGGATTAAAAGAAATGCTATTGATGAAAGCGAACCGCGACGCGATCCTCAAGCCGCTGCAGACGGTGGCGGGAATCGTCGAACGTCGCCATACCCTGCCGATCCTGGCCAACGTCCTGATCCGCAAGAACGAAGACACCATTTCCTTGCTGGCAACCGATGTCGAGATCCAGATCAGCACCGAAGCCGAACTGGGCGGCGAGCCGGGTCCGGCCGCCACCACGGTCGCCGCGCGCAAACTGATCGACATCCTGCGCAGCCTGCCCGAGAGCGCCGAAGTCAGCATCTCCCTGGACAACCGCAAGGCGAGCGTGCGCGCCGGCAAGAGCCGTTTCGCCCTGCAGACGCTGGGCGCCGACGACTACCCGACGGTCAGTGTTTCCGAAGACACCACGACGCGCTTCACCCTGCCCCAGGACAGGCTCAGGCACCTGTTCCACATGGTGCATTTCGCGATGGCCCAGCAGGACATCCGCTACTACCTGAACGGCCTGCTGCTGGTCACCGATGGCGACCTGGTGCGTGTCGTGGCCACCGACGGCCATCGGCTCGCCTACTGCCAGACCGAAGTCGAAGGCGCGGGACTCGTCCACCAGGAAGTCATCATCCCGCGCAAGACCGTGCTCGAACTCCAGCGCCTGCTCGCCGACAACGACGATCCCGTCGACATCACCGTCGCGCCCAACCAGGTGCGCTTCACCTTCGGTGGTGTCGAGATGATCTCCAAGCTCGTCGAAGGCAAGTTTCCCGACTACCAGCGCGTCATCCCGCAGGGATACACCCGGCGTCTGCTCATACGCCGCGACGACTTCGCGGCATCGCTGGGCCGCACTTCCATCCTCACGACCGAGAAATTCAAGGGCGTGCGCCTCGCCGCTTCGGACCAGGGCCTCAAGGTGCAGATCACCAACGCCGAGCAGGAAGAGGCCGTCGACGAGATCGAGGCCGAGTACACCGGCGATCCCATCGAAGCCGGCTTCAACGTGTCCTACCTGCAGGATGTCCTGGGCAACCTCAAGGTCGAGAACGTCTCGATGGAGTTCGGCGATTCCAACAGCAGCGCGCTTCTCACGATTCCCGACGACGACAGCTTCAAGTATGTCGTGATGCCGATGCGTATCTGAGCCAATAATGTCCATCAGTAAAGACGATCACAGCTACGATTCCGCCTCCATCCAGATCCTCGAGGGCCTCGAGGCCGTTCGCAAGCGGCCCGGGATGTACATCGGGGACACCTCCGACGGCACCGGCCTGCACCATCTCGTCTTCGAGGTCGTCGACAATTCCATCGACGAAGCCCTGGCCGGGCACTGCGACGAAATCATCGTCACCATCCATACCGACAACTCCATCTCGGTCATCGACAACGGTCGCGGCATCCCGATCGAGGTCAAGATGGACGACAAGCACGAGCCCAGGCGCTCGGCCGCCGAGATCGCCCTGACCGAACTGCATGCCGGGGGCAAGTTCAACCAGAACAGCTACAAGGTGTCCGGCGGCCTGCACGGCGTCGGCGTGTCCTGCGTCAACGCCCTGTCGCGCTGGCTGCGCCTGGTGGTGCGGCGCGACGGCAATGCCCACCTGATCGAGTTCGAGCGTGGGGTGCCGATCAACCAGGTGATCGAGATCCACGACGGCGCCGAGGTCGCGCCGATGAAGATCCTCGGGCCCACCGACAAGCGCGGCACCGAAGTGCACTTCCTGCCCGACACCGACATCTTCACCGACGTCGAGTACCACTACGAGATCCTCTCCAAGCGCCTGCGCGAGCTGTCCTTCCTCAACGACGGCGTCGCCATCAAGCTGGTCGACCAGCGCCAGGGCAAGGAGGAGGACTTCACCGGAACCGGCGGTGTGCGCGGCTTCGTCGAGTACATCAACCGGACCAAGCACACCATCCACCCGAACATCCTGCACTTTCGCGGCTCGCGCGAGCTCGACAACGGCCTGACCATCGGGGTCGAGGTGGCGATGCAGTGGAACGACTCCTACAACGAGCAGGTGCTCTGCTTCACCAACAACATCCCGCAGCGTGACGGCGGCACCCACCTCACCGGCCTGCGCGCGGCGATGACGCGCATCATCAACAAGTACATCGAGGAGAACGACTTCGCCAAGAAGGCGAAGGTCGCCACCTCCGGCGACGACATGCGCGAAGGCCTCACGGCGGTACTGTCGGTGAAGGTGCCCGAGCCGAAGTTCTCCTCGCAGACCAAGGACAAGCTGGTTTCCTCCGAAGTTCGGGCGCCGGTCGAGGAGATCGTTGCCGCCGGTATCGACGAGTTCCTGCTCGAGACCCCGAACGATGCGAAGATCATCGTCGGCAAGATCATCGATGCGGCGCGTGCGCGCGAAGCCGCCCGCAAGGCCCGCGACATGACCCGGCGCAAGGGCCTGCTCGACGGCGTCGGGCTGCCCGGCAAGCTCGCCGACTGCCAGGAAAAGGATCCGGCCAAGTCCGAGCTCTTCATCGTCGAGGGCGACTCCGCCGGTGGCTCGGCCAAGCAGGGCCGTGATCGCAAGAACCAGGCGATCCTGCCGCTGCGCGGCAAGGTGCTCAACGTCGAGAAGGCGCGCTTCGAGAAGCTGATTTCATCCGAGCAGATCGCCACCCTGGTGACCGCGCTGGGCACCAGCATCGGCGACGAGTTCGACGCCGCCAAGCTGCGCTACCACCGCATCATCATCATGACCGATGCCGACGTGGACGGCAGCCACATCCGCACCCTGCTGCTGACCTTCTTCTATCGGCAGATGCGCGAACTGGTCGAGCGCGGCCATATCTACATCGCCCAGCCGCCGCTCTACAAGGTCAAGCACGGCAAAGACGAGCGCTATCTCAAGGACGAGCACGAGATGAACCAGCACATGCTGCGACTCGCGCTCGACAAGGCGCAGCTCATCCCATCGCGTGGCGGCGATCCCATCTCGGGCGACGCCCTGGGCGAGCTGGCCCGCAAGTACCTGCTGGCCGAGGCCGTCATCGACCGGCTGTCGGGCATCATTGCCGTCGGCGCCTTGCGCGCCATCCTGGGCGGGGTCGAGATCGAGCTCTCCGACGAGCAGAGCGCCACCGCCTCGGCGGCCCGGCTCGAGGAAGCGATCGCGGCGCTGGACCTGATCCCGGCGACTTCCCCGCCGACCCGTGTGGTCGCGAGCTTCAACGACAAGCTCGAGCAGTGGCGCCTGAAGATCAGCAAGACCCGCCACGGCAACGTCCGGGTGAGCTACATCGAGCCCGAGTTCCTGCTCTCGGCCGACTACCGCGCCCTGCTCGACAGTGCGCAGACGGTATCCGGCCTCATCGGCGAGGGCGGCGAGATCCGTCGCGGCGAAGGTGACAAGGCCCGCTCGCAATCGGTGCGCGACTTCCATGCGGCGATGCGCTGGCTGCTCGCCGACGCCGAGCGCGGCGTTACCCGGCAGCGCTACAAGGGCCTGGGCGAGATGAACGCCGAGCAGCTCTGGGAAACCACCATGGACGCTTCGGTGCGCCGGCTGCTGAAGGTCCAGGTCGAGGACCTGATCGCCGCCGACGAGATCTTCACCACGCTGATGGGCGACGATGTCGAACCGCGCCGCGCCTTCATCGAGCAGAATGCGCTGGGGGCGAGGAACATCGACGTCTGACCGGTGTAAAGTTGGAGCGTTCGAAGCGGGTGTCTCAAGCGACTTTCCTTTCCCCAAGGGGCAACTGCAACTCCTCCACATCCAGCGTGAAGTTGAGCGGAACCTGGATCGGCTCTTTGTCTAGATTCTTGCTGTTGTAGACGTCTACATCAGTCTTGAGTTGGAAACAGTCGCCGACGATCTGCTGGCGCCTCTGGGCGAACGACCTCAGAAAGTGCGAACGTGGTGCCTTTTCGTCGTCCATGTCCGCCCAAAGCGACATTGTGCGGTTTCCATTCTTGACGCGGACCGCATGTTTGGCGCGGTAACGTTGCCCATCTTCGTTCGTGCGGTACTCCTCGCGCAAGCACTGCGCAATGTCTGACGCAATCGCATCGACGACCGTACGAAAGCTTGGTTTGTGGAGCCCATTCTGATAAGCCCACTCGGCGATCGCGTGAGGATCGAGGAAACCGTCATCTCCCACTTCGGACTGATAGCGTTCGATGTATGCCTTGATCTGATTTCCGTAAGCAGACATGTGAGCCCTCGGCACGTTACTCGGTGAACGATCCCCAGCCGTCGGCGTCGGCCGCGGACAAGACGAACGCTCGCACCTTCACTTGGTGTTTCCGTAAGAAGTCGTGCCGATTGAGACGACGCTGCAATTGGCCTACGACCAGTCCCGGGTGAACCTGAATGCGTTGCGCAAACCGCAGCACACGCTCTTCGGAGAAATATGGCTGCACTCGAGCGATAAAGTCGTCGAGTGCAGCGGTCGGAACGCAGAAGTCCGCTCCGGCGGCGTTGGCCAGAAGCTCACACTCCGGCAATTTCTCCTTCGAGTCGCCCACGTCGGTGTCGATGACCGCGCGGTTCTCTGCCTTACCGTCTTCGCGCAGTACATGCTCGATTTCGTGGCGAAGTACGAACCAGAAGTTGTCAATACGGTCGAACCGCAGGGTCATGCCGATGACAGGCTTGGCGTCGTCCAGCCAGAAGCACGCCCCGTCCATCTTCGACCCCGCAAGCGATTCGACGAACACTAGCCGCACACCCGATTCGGAAAGGATGCGAGGTGCGTGTCGAACCTCTTCAGGTGACAGGATGAGCTTACGTAGCGACTCAATGGCCGAGAGCAACTTCGCCTTCGAGTACGTCGGTACGATCTGCTGGTTCGCGATGGCCCGCACCCGAAACAGCCATGCAAGCTGCAGCGGTGTGGTGTTCGCCATGGCATGCGTCTTCTTCGCGACGTGACCCAGCTCTGGGGTGTCCGAGACGTTGGAGATGTCGAAGAACTCGCAGAAGCGCTGTTCCATGACCTCCACACTCTCGCTAGCATGTACCCACCCTCGACGGATCATCTCGCGCACGGGGAATCGGGTATACAGGCGCGCTTTTCGCGAAATGTTGTCGTTGGGCACGGTGACCTTGGAGAGTCGGTACTGGCTCTCCAAGGTCATCCAATAGTCTGGCGAAGTGCCAAAGGCTTCGCCAAGACCCTTGGCGGTTTCCGGGGTGATAGCGCGCTTCCCAGCGATGAGTTCGCTGATAAGACGTGGCGGGCGATCCAAGATGTCTGCCAGCTCTTGCTGGCTCCAGTCCCGAGCCTCCAGTTCCTCCCGCAGGAACTCGCCAGGCGGGAACACTTCGGCGGGTACGCGTGCGTTCATGGGCTCTCCAAACTTCTAGTGGTAGTCAACGATCTCGACGATTCCAATGATCTTGCAAGGATGGCCGCCGCGGATTTCCAAGATCAAACGCCATTGCAGATTGAGTCGCACTGAGTGCTGACCCAGCCGATCTCCTTTTAGCTTTTCGAAGTGCAGCGACTTTACTTGCATGAAGTCACGTTCATCTCGAAAGGCTCGAATCTGTTGCATCCGTTTCCGGTACGCCCGGACCACTTCTTGTGAGAAACCGGCAGTGAACTGTGGATCGGTTTCGAGGCGGTCCAAGTCGTCATCGTCGAACTCAACTCTCATCGATGAATTATCGGCGAACCTGTAGGCCATTGCAACCCATCTTTACACATCGTGTAAAGATGGGTTGCATATCTCTGAAACTACGTGCTGACTGCCCAGCCCGCCGCCGCCGCCAGCAGCACCACGATCACCGGCGGCACCCTGCCGGAGCGCAGCAGGCCGAACGCGGCAAGCGCCAGCCCGAAATCCGCCCAGGTGTGGATGGCGCTCGTCCAGAGCGGATCGTAGAGCGCCGCCGCAAGCACACCGACCACGGCGGCATTGATCCCGGCGATCGTCGATCGGGCTGCCTGGCGACGACGCAGGGTTTCCCAGAACGGCAGGGCGCCCACCACCAGCAGGAAGCCCGGCAGGAAGATCGCCAGCAGCATGGCGAGCCCGCCGATCCAGCCGCCCAGCGGCGCCGGCATCGCCGCGCCGAGACAGGCGGCGAAGCTGAACAGCGGCCCGGGCACCGCCTGCGCCGCGCCGTAGCCGGCCAGGAAGGCATCGGTCGATACCCAGCCATTGGGTACCACGCCGGCCTGCAGCAGGGGCAGCACCACATGGCCGCCGCCGAAGACCAGCGCGCCAGCCTGGTAGAAGGCGGACAGGCCGCCGAGGAGGATGGAGTCGCTGCCGGCGGCCAGCAGCGGCAGGCCGAACAGCAGGATGGCGCAGGTGGCGAGAAGCACCGCACCGGTGCGCCGCGAGACGCCGGGCTCGCGATGCTCCGCCGGCGGCGCCGGTTCCAGGCGCAGCGCCCAGCGGCCGGCCAGGGCACCCGCGATGATCGCCGCAACCTGCCCGAAGGTCGACGGAACCGCCAGCACCAGCAATGCCGCCAGCACCGCGATCCCGGCGCGCGGCCGGTCGGGACACAGGGAGCCCGCCATCCCGAGGACGGCCTGCGCCACGACGGCCACCGCGACCACCTTCAGGCCGTGCAGGGCGCCCGAAGCCGACAGGCCGGTCCACTGCGCCAGGCCGAAGGCGAAGAGGATCATCGCGATGGCCGAGGGCAGGGTGAATCCGATCCATGCCGCGATCGCCCCCGTCCAGCCGGCCCGTCCCAGCCCCAGGCCGATGCCCACCTGGCTGCTGGCCGGGCCCGGGAGGAACTGGCACAGGGCGACGAGATCGGAATAGCCGCGGTCGTCGAGCCAGCGACGCCGCTCGACGAATTCGGCGCGGAAATAGCCCAGATGCGCGACCGGGCCCCCGAAGGAGACCAGTCCGAGCTTCAGGAAGGCCAGGAACACTTCCTTGGCCGAGCCGTGCATGATGGGATCCGTCTCCTCAGAGTGGCGCCGCCCGCGCGGAATCCGGCAGGCCGAACACCCGATCGAAGCACAGGTTGTAGACGAAGGTATAGAACAGGAAGAACAGGATCAGGCCCAGGTCGAGCACGAAGGCATGCCACAGCGAGATCTCCAGCCACCAGGCGAAAAGCGGCACCAGCATGATCACCAGGCCGATCTCGAAGCCGAGGGCATGGGCGATGCGGCGGCCGATGCTGCGGCCACGCACCGCCTGCCGTGCTTCCCACCATTCGAAGGCGGTGTTGTAGACGAGGTTCCAGACGACCGCGACGGTCGTCGAAGCGACGGCCGCGATGCCCGCATGGCCGGCGCCCTGGCCCGACATCAGCACCAGGCCGACGGTCGTGATGGCGATCGCGATCAGTTCGTAGAACGCGACATAGACGATCTTTCTTCTGATTCCCTGCATGCAAGCACTCACATCAATCACCTTGCCAACAGGCAAGGCGGGCGGCCGACGACCGCCGGAATGTCGCACTATATGTTTGCTTGCCTGATGTATAAAGTCGGGAAATGTCAGGATTATTGAAAGACGATGGCGTTCTCCAGTGACAACATCCGGGTGTTCCTGGCGGTCCTGGATTGCGGATCCTTCTCCGCGGCGGCCCGCCGACTGGGCCGGGTGCCTTCCGCCGTCAGCATGGCGATCGCCCAGCTCGAGGCCGGGCTCGACCTGTCGCTCTTCGACCGCAGCGGGCGCGAGCCACGGGCGACGGCCGCCGCACGCTCCCTCGAGCCGCTGGCGCGCCAGGTGGCGAGCCGGATCCGGCAGCTGGATGCGCATGCGCACGCCTTGCACCGGGGGCTGGAGCAGCGCCTCGTCGTGGCCGTCGCCCCGGAACTGATGGCGAGCGCCTGGAGCCGGCCCCTGCCGACCCTGGCGCGCGAATTCCCGGCCCTCGAGGTCGACATCCTGACGGCGCCGCAGGTCGATGCCTTGCGCCTGGTGCACGAGGGCGTCGTCCATCTCGCCCTGGTGTTCGAGCGCCCCGCCCCGGACGAACGCGAGGCGTTCCAGGAACTCGGCAGCGAGATCATGGTGGCGGTCATGGCTCCCGAGCATCCGCTCGCACGACGGATCGGGCTGCGCTTGCGAATCGAGGACCTGATCGACCTGCGCCAGATCGTGGTCGCGAGCCGAAGCGGTGGGCAGGCCGATCCCCGCTTCGTCCTGTCGCGGCAGACCTGGCGGACCGACAACCATCTCGCCACCTTGCGCCTGGTGCAGGCCGGGCTCGGCTGGGCCTACCTGCCGAAGGCGCTGGTGCAGGCTCCGGTCGACGCGGGCGAGCTCATGGCGATCGAGTTCGACAACATCAGCAACCAGATGCAGCTGTGGGTCGACGTCGTCTGGTCCCGGGAGCGGGCGCTGGGGTTGGGCGCCCGGCGCTACATCGAGCTGATGCGCGAAGCCGCTTGAGCGCTCGCTTCAGATGATCAGTCGCCCGGCGCCAGCCAAAGGCTCCCGGCAGGGACGTCCGGATGCGCTTGGAGGCGCGCCCCGGACGGCGGCTCGGCGGGTACCTCGTCGGCATGTCGCTGCGCCGGGGCCTCGGCGGCGGTCCGCTCGAGCGCCTCGAGCCCGCGCCGCAGCCAGGCCAGGGCCGCTTCCCGTTCGGAAGGATGACACAACAGGATCCACCGCGAACCGGCCGGCAGGCCGTCGAGCCGGGCGGCGGGGTCGTCGGAGAGCAGCCAGCGCGACTCGATGCGATCGGCTGGCGCGATCCAGGCCTGCCGCCGCGCCATCTGCGCGGATTGCGAGTGCCTCATCGCCTCGGGCGCCGGTCGTGCCTGTGGTGCCGCCGGCGTCGGCGGCGCGATCATTGCGGAGTCGGCCGCATTGCCGTCCTTCGCGCCTCCGCCGGCGCCGGCCCGGGACCCGCTCACCGCACCGGCTTGCGGGCCTGATGCCGCTGCGCTCCGGCTTTCGGTTTCCGCCACGGTTCCGGTGAACATCGCTTCCGGGGGCGATTCGAGGCTCATCCGCAGGCCCACGCCCAGGGCGAGCACCGCCGCCAGGCCACCGCCGGCGTAGCGCCACCAGCCCACCGGCAGGCGCCAGCGCCGTTTCGCAGGCACCGTCCCGCCCGATCGCGTCCGCAGCCAGTCCCGGGTTGCGGGCGAGAGTTCGGCGTCGATCGCCGCGGTCGGATCCGCGCCGCGCGCGATCTCCCCGAGCACCGCCTCGCGCCGGGCGGCCTGCGCGGCCTGTTGTCGTGCGATCCCCGCGAGCACCGCCGTTTCGAGGCGAGCCGGTGGTTCGAAGGCCGGCGCATTCCCGCGAAGGCCGGCGAGCATTTCCTGGAACTGCGCCGCCATCCCCGTTGGCGGTTCATGAACCGGCAGTTCGCGCAGTGCGGCGGCCAGCGGGCCCCGGCCGTCGATGAAGGCTTCGACCGGGTCTTGCGAATCCCCGCGCCGATCCGTCGGCCCGCTTGCCCGCCGGCTCATCGACTGGCCTCGAGCCGGCCGCGCAGCGCCCGGTAGGCATAGCGCAGTCGGCTGCGCACGGTTTCGATGCCGGCGCCGACCGTGGTCGAGACATCCTCGAGGGAGAGATCGGCGAAATAGCGCAGCACGATCACTTCGCGCTGCGCCACCGGCAAGGCCATCAGGGCCGCGTGCAGCAGCTGCCGGGATTCGCCCGCGAGCAGTGCCGCTTCGGGTTCGACCACGCCCCGGTCCGGCCCGTGGCCCGTCGCGTGGCCCGCTGCACCGCCCTGCCCGCTTCGCGCGAGCGCTTCGTCGACATCGATGTCCTCGCGCAGCCGCTCGCCGGCGGCCCGTCGCGCATCGATGAAACCGTTGCGGGCGATCTGGAACAGGTAGGTACGAAACGCCGCCCTGCCCGGCTGGTAGTCCGCGCAGCGACTGATCAGCTTGAACCAGGTCTTCTGGGCGAGATCCTCGGCTTCGTCCAGCCTGCCATCGCAAAGCCAGGCGAGGAAATTGAAGAGCGCGCGATTGTGGCGCGCGAACAGTTCCGTCGCCGGTTCCTGGATCAGGCCGCGCGCCACCAGAAGCATCAGGTCTTCGTCGGGCAGTTCGGCGAGCCCGCTGTTCGGGCCCGTGTCGGCTGGCTTCATGGATCTCGATGTGCAGGAAGTCCAGGCCGAATCATCGCGCGATTCGGCCCCGGGCATCGGGGCGCCGCGCGGCTTGCGGCGCCCACGTCACAAGAGTGATGGCGAAGCACGCCGGCATCAGCCGCCGCCGGAGTCCGCTCGCGGAGCGCGCGTTCCGAGCGTGGCGGCGAGATCGACCAGGCGCAGGAACTCGCCGCGATAGCCGAAGCGATCCTCGCCGCGGGCGTCCGCCGCCAGCCTGCGCACCGCCCGCCAGTCCCAGCCGTCGGTATACCGGCCGCCGCGCAGCAACTGCCCGAAGCCGGCCACCGCGATCGCGAAGCGGCTGTCGGCATCGGCCGCATCGAGCTTGCGGACATCGGCACCGGTCACCGGGCGTGTCAGCAGGATGCTGTCGTTCCCGCCGGGACGCTTGTAGCGCAGCTTCACGAAGGCGAACTCGGTCGCTTCGGCGGCCGCGCCGCCGTGCCGGCCCACGGCCCGGGATGCGCCCTGCCCTGTTTCGTTCGCCCGGATTCCCGCCGCGCCCGTCTGCCTCGTCCTGTTGCCGTCGTAGCGTGGCGGATCGATGTAGCCCGGCGCGCCGGCCAGCGTCAGTTCGTAGAGCGCGGTCACGGAATGGCCGGCGCCGATGTCGCCGGCATCGACCCGGTCGTTGTTGAAGTCCTCGCGGGCCAGCATGCGGTTCTCGTAGCCGATCAGGCGGTATTCGGCAACGCGCGCCGGATTGAACTCGACCTGGATCTTCACGTCGCGCGCGATCGTCTCGAGCGTCGAGCTCGCTTCGTTCACGAGCACCTTGTGCGCTTCCATCAGGCTGTCGATGTAGGAATAGGCGCCATCGCCGGCATCGGCGAGCCGTTCCATCAGGTGCTCGTTGTAGTTCCCCGAGCCGAAGCCCAGGGTCGAGAGCGCGATGCCGGACTTGCGCCGCTCCTGCACCATCGACTCGAGCTGGCCGAAGTCGGTGACGCCGACGTTGAAGTCGCCGTCGGTGGCGAGCAGGATGCGATTGATGCCGCCATCGATCCAGGCCTGCTGCGCGGTGCGGTAGGCGAGTTCGATGCCGCTCGCGCCGGCGGTACCGCCGCCGGCCTGCAGCGTCTCGATGGCGTTGGTGATCGCGAGCGTATCGTCGCCGGCGGTAGCCCGCAGCACCAGCGTCGTGCCCGAGGCGTAGGTGACGATCGAGATCCGGTCCTGCGGCCGCAGCCCCTGGACCAGCAGCCTGAGCGAGGACTTCAGCAAGGGCAGCTTGTCGGCGCTGCGCATCGAGCCCGAGACATCGACCAGGAAGACGAGATTGGCTGGCGGCAGGTCCTCGCGCGCCCGGTCCTCGCCCTTGATCCCGATGCGCAGCAGGCGGGCGCCCTCGCGCCAGGGGCTGTCGACCATCTCGGCATGGACCGCGAAGGGCTGATCTTCCGACGGGCCGGCATAGTCGTAGGGGAAGTAGTTGATCATCTCCTCGACACGCACCGCATCCTTCGGCGGCAGGCGCCCGGCCACGAGCATGCGGCGGACATTGCTGTAGCTGCCGGTGTCGACATCGATGCCGAAGGTCGAGACCGGCGCCTCGGAGACCCGACGCACCGGGCTGGATTCGAAGGACTGGTAGCGTTCGCGGTCGACCCCTGGTGGCGCCGGCATCGGGAAGGGACGCGCGACGGGACTGGGCATCGTCCCCGGCATCGGCGCTGCGAAGGCCTGGGCGGTCCGCGCGGCCTCGCGCCGGTGCGCGATGTCGCCGCCCGTGTCGGTGACCGGCGCATCCCGCGAGTCGATGGCGCAGGCGCTGGCGAGCAGCATGAGCACGAGGGCGGGCAAGGCGGTGCGTTTCATGTCGTTTCCCGAAGGGTGGTTTCGGATGAAACGATCGAGCGCCCGCAACCGGGTCGATTACCGGAGACCGATTCGAAACAGCAGGTAAGCTGATGGTCCGGAAACCGGCCAGCCGGAGGCCACCATCCCCATGACTCAGCCCCGCATATGGGTCGACGCCGACGCCTGCCCCGGCGTGATCAAGGACATCCTGTTCCGTGCGAGCCGCCGCACCGGCACGCCGCTGACCCTGGTCGCGAACCAGCCGCTGGCCGTGCCGGCTTCCGTGCACATCTCCTTCCTCCAGGTGCCGCGCGGTTTCGATGTGGCCGACCGGGAGATCGTCGACCGGATGAATGCCGGCGACCTGGTGGTCACCCAGGATATCCCGCTGGCCGCCGAGGCAATCGCGAAGGGAGGACTCGCTATCAGCCCGCGCGGCGAGAGCTATACACCGGAGACCATCGGTGAACGCCTCGCGATGCGGGATTTCATGGATTCACTACGTTCGACCGGAATCGATACGGGCGGGCCGGCGGCCCTCGGGCCGCGCGACAGCCAGGCCTTCGCTCGCCAGCTCGATGCCTGGCTCAGCCGAAATCCTCGGTGACGCCGTAGGGCTTGCCGCGCTCATCGACGCCGGTGTCGCCGACCATGGGGGTACCGTCGACATTGAGCGTGGGGCCGCAGCCGAGCAGGCGGCGGATACCGGCATCGGAACGCGCCTTGAACGTACGGTATTTGCCGTCTTTTGTGTCGAACGCCAGCGTTTTGGCGGTCATCTTCGCCAATGAGCGACGCGCGCCGATGGTTTGCGGGTTCGCTCGCCGGACCGGTTTCCGGCCGGGTTCCACCGACTCCAGCGCCTCGTCCGGTGGCCGGAGCGTGGTGGCGCCCGCCGCCGTTTCCCCAGCATGGCCGGCCGTGGCGGTATCGCGGCCCAGGAGCTTCCAGAGGAATTCCAGCATGATCACCCTCACCTCGAGCGACCGGCATCGGAGCCCGTCAACCCGTCTATCGATCCCACATCGGAATTCTTGAGTCCGGAATCCGGATCCGGTCGCCGGGAAAGGCGGGCGAAAGACCGCCAGTTCATGCTTGTCGCCTCTTGTGATGGATCAAGCCCGACGATGCCGCAATGCGGGAACATCAGGGCAAGGGAGGACAGAAATGGAGTTCACGCATTCGGCGCGCTCGCTGGAACTGCAACGCCGGGTCGCCGACCTGATCGACCGCTGGGTGCTGCCGGCCAATCCCGAGTGGTACCGCGCCGTCGCGGCTGGCGACTACCCGCCGGCCTTTCTCGCCGACCTGAAGGCCTACGCCAAGTCCGAGGATCTCTGGAACTTCTTCCTGCCCAGCCTCGGCGAGGACGAGCCCGGCATCGGGCTTTCGCATGTGGAGTACGCGCCGCTCGCCGAGCTGATGGGGCGGGTGCCCTGGTCGGCCGAGGTGTTCAACTGCAGCGCGCCCGACACCGGCAACATGGAGCTGCTCAAGCTCTTCGCCACGCCCGAACAGTACCGCCGCTGGCTGCGGCCCCAGCTCGAGGGCGAGATCCGGTCGGCCTTCGCCATGAGCGAGCCCGATGTCGCTTCCTCGGACGCGACCAACATCCGCACCACGATCTGCCGCGACGGTGACGAGTATGTCGTCGACGGCCGCAAGTGGTTCATCACCGGGGTCGCCCATCCCGACTGTCGCTTCGTGATCGTGATGGGCGTTTCGGATTCCGACGAGGATGCCCCGCGGTGGTCGCGCCACAGCATGATCATCGTGCCGATGGACACGCCGGGCCTGTCGGTGGTCCGCAACATTCCGCTTCTCGGCCATGTCGCGCCCGAAGGACATTGCGAGCTCGTGTTCCGCGATGTGCGGGTCCCGGCCGACCATCTGCTGGGTGAAGAAGGGCAGGGCTTCGCGATGGCGCAGGCCCGGCTGGGCCCGGGGCGCATCCATCACTGCATGCGCACCATAGGGCAGTGCGAGGTCGCGCTCGAGCTGATGTGCGACCGGGCGCTGGAGCGCCGCGCCTTCGGCCACTACCTGCACAGTTATGCGAACGTCCAGCAATGGATCGCCGAGTCGCGCCTCGAGATCGACCAGGCGCGCCTGCTGGTGCTGCACGCCGCCTGGAAGATCGACACCGAGGGCAACAAGGGAGCGCGCGCCGAGGTGGCCGGCATCAAGGTGGTGGCCGCCCGTCTCCAGACCCGGGTGCTGGACCGTGCGATCCAGCTCTTCGGCGCAATGGGCCTGACGCCCGACACGCCGCTGGGCGAATTCTTCCGCTGGGGCAGGGCGCTGCGCCTGCTCGACGGACCCGATGAAGTCCACCTGCGCACCGTCGCCCGCCTCGAACTCGACCGGGCCCGCGCGAACCCGGGCCGCTCCAGCGCCTACTTCACCATGCCGGAACGACTCTAGAAATGGGGTCAGACTCGATTTTCCTTTGGAAAATCGAGTCTGACCCCATTTCGATGCGTCGCCTGACGCCTAGTGGCGATGCCCGTGGCTGTCGCCGTGCGCCGGGGTGGTCAGCGGCTTGACCGGCACCTGGATGTCCATGGTCGTGCGCTTGCCGGCGTCATCTTCGAACACGAGCGATACCGGGATCTCGGTGCCTTCCTCCAGCGGTGCGGGCAGCTGCATCAGCATCAGGTGATAGCCGCCCGGGCGCAGTTCGACCGCCTTGCCGGCGGGCAGCTCGAGCGAGTCGATCGCGTTCATCTTCATGACGTTGTTCTCCATCTTCATCTCGTGGATCTCGGCGACGCCCGCCGCGGTCGAACTGGCCGCGACCAGCCGGGTGTCGGTGCTGGAGGTCAGGGTCATGAAGGCGCCGCTGGCCTTCTGCTGGGGCACGGTCGCACGCGCCCAGGCGTCGGCGACGGTGACTTCGGCATGGGCAAGGGTGCCGGCCAGCGACAGGAACAGGGCGGTGAAGGTGGTGAACAGGGCGCGCGCCGGCGGCGCGAAGGGAAACGAACGGGTGTGCATGGAATCCTCGTCTGGAAGTCGATTGCTCGCCGCCCGATCGGCGCGGCGAAGCGGCTGGGCCGGCGACCTGGCGTCGGCCCGGACAATGGCTTCAGGCGAGTGACGGTGGGCCGCGAGCCTCGGCGAATTCGCGGCCGGCCGGATGGCCGGGTGCCGTCGTGGCGGCGGCAAGCTTGCGGGCGATCGCAGCCGGATCGGCCGGCCTGGCCGGCAGCGCCGGCGGGGGCAGGGCATCGGGATGGACAAGGACGGGACAGCAGCAGTCGCCGAGATGGAGATGCCCCGACGGGTGCCCCGGCGCGTCGCTTCCAGCCGGGGCGCACAGCACGCCGCTGGCCATCTGCAAGGCCCGCAGTTCGGCCGAAGCGGCGCGCAGCGACACCGAACCGGCCGCACTGGCGACCAGGGCTGAGACCAGCATGGCCGCCAGCCCCAGGGCGAGCAGCCTGATGGCGCGTATCCTGGACGGTCCGATCATGTGCGGATTCTAGACCGGCGCGCCGGCTGCGGCACGCATCGGGATGGCACGACCATCCCGGCCTGCCGTGCCGACCCACTCAGGCGAGCTCGGCCAGCACGCCACGGTCGTAGGCATCGAGATCGGCGAACCGACCTTCACGCACCTTGCTCGCCCAGTCGTGATTGGCGATCAGGGCGCGACCGACGGCAACGAGGTCGAACTCCTCGCGCTCCAGGCGGCGCAGCAGTTCGTCGAGCGATGCCGGTTCGGATTTCTCGCCGCCGAAGGAGGCGACGAACTCACCCGACAGGCCGACCGAGCCCACCGTGATCGTCGGCAGGCCGGTCAGCTTCTTCGCCCAGCCCGCGAAGTTCAGTTCCGAACCTTCGAACTCGGGTTCCCAGAAGCGGCGCGTCGAGCAGTGCAGGACATCGACGCCGGCGTCGACCAGCGGTTCGAGCCAGCTCGCCATTTCCTGTGGCGTGTGCGCGAGCCGGGCCGGGAAGTGCTGCTGCTTCCACTGCGACAGGCGGATGCAGATCGGAAAGTCCGGGGCGGTGGCGCTGCGTACCGCCCGGATCACCTCGCAGGCGAAGCGGGTGCGTTCGCCCAGACTGGCGCCGCCGAAGCGGTCGGTTCGCTGGTTGCTGCCGTCCCAGAAGAACTGGTCGATGAGATAGCCGTGCGCACCGTGCAGCTCGACGCCGTCGAAGCCGAGCCGTTTCGCATCGGCCGCGGCGCGTGCGAACGCGGCGATCGTCGCCTCGATGTCGGCGTCGCTCATGGCGATGCCCGATTCACGTCCCGGACGCGAGATGCCGGATGGGCTCTCGAAGGGTTGCGGCGGTCGCCAGGTGCCCGAGCCGCTGCGCAATGCCCCCACATGCCAGAGCTGCGGCCATATCCTGCCGCCGACGGCATGCACCGACTCGAGCACCCGCGCCCAGCCGGCGAGCGCGGCTTCCCCGTGGAAGTACGGCACGTCCGGGTCGTTGGCCGCCGAGGGGCGATCGACCACGGTGCCTTCGGTGATGATCAGTCCGACATCCTGCTCGGCGCGACGGCGATAGTAGGCGGCGACATCCGGGCCCGGAACGCCGCCCGGCGAGAAGGACCGCGTCATCGGGGCCATCACCACCCGGTTCGCAAGCGCAAGGCCGGCAATCTCGACCGGTTCGAAGAGGCGGGCAGTGCCGGGGCGTTTCCCGGTGCGGTTGTCGGTCATCCATGAATCCTTTCTGTGGTGTGTCCGGCCCGGCGTCGGAAACATCCGCTGCTCCGCGACCGGTCGTAAATGCTTCACAAACCTAAGTAGTTTCTCGATCGTGCAGCGTACGGTCGATGACTATAAACTGCCCCACGCTTTGAAGGCCCGGTGGTTGAGCCCAGAATTCATCGATCGAGACAGAACCCAGGTCCTGACATCGAATCAGTCCGCGAGCGACCGACGCTGCGCGGTGAGGGTGCCTTGTCGGTCAAGGCCGGGGACCTGATCCGGCTGTTGCAGCTCACGAGCGGATGCTCGGAAGGAGACACCAAGGAGTGAGTGGCGAAACGCTTCTCAGTGTGCAGGGAGTGACAGTCCGCTTCGGTGGCATCACCGCCCTCGATGCCGTCGGATTCGATGTTGCCAAGGGCGGCGTCTGCGGCCTGATCGGCCCCAACGGCGCCGGCAAGACGACGCTGTTCAACTGTCTTTCCCGGCTCTATTCCTACGAATCGGGCGACATCCTGTTCGAAGGCAAGTCGATCACCAATGTTCCGGTGCACCAGATGGCCGGCCTGGGCATCGGCCGCACCTTCCAGAACCTCGCGATGTTCGGGACCATGTCGGTGCGCCAGAACATCATGGTCGGCGCCCATTGCCGATCGAGCGCCGGCTTCTTCGGCAGCCTGCTCAACCTGGCGACGGTGCGCAGCGAGGAGCGGCGCCTGATCGCGCGGGCCGACGAACTGATCGACGCCTTCGATCTCGGCCGCTACGCCGATTTTCCGGTGGCTTCCCTGCCGTTCGGCATCCAGAAGCGGGTCGAGTTCGCGCGCGCGCTGGCGGCCGATCCCAAGCTGCTGCTGCTCGACGAGCCGGCCGCCGGGCTCAACCACGAGGAACTCTCCGGCCTGGCCGACATCATCCGCATGGTGAGCAACCGGTTCGGCATCACGGTGCTGCTGGTGGAGCACCACATGAGCCTGGTGATGGAAGTGTCCGACCATATCGTCGTGCTGAACTTCGGCGCCAAGATCGCCGAAGGAACCCCGGCCCAGGTCCAGGCCCACCCGGACGTCATCGCGGCCTATCTCGGTGCGCCGGCCGCGGCGGAGGCATCATGAGCCGCCTTCTCGAAGTCAGGAATCTCGACGCCTCCTACGGTTCGACCAAGGTCCTGTTCGACATCGCATTCGGCCTCGAGGAGGGCGGCATCACCGCGATCCTCGGCGCCAACGGCGCCGGCAAGACGACGACCCTGCGCGCCCTGTGCCAGATCTGCCGCACCAGCGGCTCGATCCAGCTCGGCGGCAAGGAACTCGTCGGCATGGCGACCGAGGACGTCGTGCGCCTCGGAGTTGCGCATGTGCCCGACGGGCGCGGCACCTTCACCGGCGTGTCGGTCGAGGAGAACCTGCGCCTGGGCGCCTATGCCCGTCGCGACAAGCGTGGGGTCGCCGAGGACATCGAGCGCATGTACGAACGCTTCCCGCGCCTGCGCGAACGGCGCAACCAGCAGGCCGGCACCCTGTCGGGCGGCGAACAGCAGATGCTCGCAATCAGTCGCGCGCTGATGTTGCGCCCGCGCCTGCTGCTGCTCGATGAGCCGTCCTTCGGCCTCGCGCCGCTGATCGTCGCCGAGATCTTCGAGATCATGCGTCGCATCAATACCGAGGACAAGGTCAGCATGCTGCTGGTCGAACAGAACGCCTCGCTCGCGCTCGACCTCGCCGACAACGCCTACCTGCTCGAGACCGGCAAGGTGGTGGTGTCGGGCACGAGCGAGCAGATCAAGAACGACGAGACGGTACGCAAGGCGTATCTCGGTTTCTGAGCCGGGCTCGGAAACACAGGGGATTGGGAGCATCCATGGAGGCATTCATTCAGCAGCTGGTCGCCGGCCTTGCCACCGGCGGCATCTATGCTGCGCTCGCCCTGGCGCTGGTGATGATCTACCAGTCGACCCACCTGATCAATTTCGCCCAGGGCGAGATGGCGATGTTCAGTACCTACATCGGGTGGCAGCTGCTCCAGTACGGGCTGTCCTACTGGACGGCCTTCCTGCTGGCCATCCTCATCTCCTTCATCGGCGGGATGGTGATCCAGCGGACCATCCTGCGCCCGGTCGAGCGGGCGCCGATCCTGACCAACGTGATCGTCTTCATCGGCCTGCTGGTGATCTTCAACTCGGTTGCCGGCTGGATCTGGGAGCACACGGTCAAGGCCTTCCCGTCGCCGTTCCCGAGCGACGCCTGGTATGCGACCAGCTACTTCTCGGCGCACAACATCGGCTCGGTGGCGGTCACCCTGCTGATGCTGCTGGCGCTCTTCGCGTTCTTTCGCCTGACCCCGATGGGGCTGGCGATGCGGGCCGCGGCACAGAACCCCGACTCGGCCCGGCTCGTCGGCATCCGGGTGTCCTGGATGCTGGCGCTGGGCTGGGGCCTGGCGGCGGCGATCGGCGCCGTCGCCGGCATGATGATCGCGCCGGTGGTGTTCCTCGACCCGAACATGATGGCCGGCATCCTGCTCTACGGGTTTGCCGCCGCGCTGCTGGGCGGCATCGACAATCCGCTGGGAGCGGTGGTCGGCGGCTTCATCGTCGGCGTGGTCGAGAACCTGCTCGGCGCCTACGTGATCGGCACCGAGCTCAAGCTCACCGTTGCGCTGGTCCTGATCGTCGGGATCCTCATGGTCAAGCCGGCGGGCCTGTTCGGCAAGCACCTGGTGACACGGGTATGAGGTCGTTAATCATGGGATCGCCGAATTCGTCGCGCGGCTTGTCGAACCCGCAGTTGCTCGCCTGGATCGTCGGGCTGGTCGCGGTCGCCCTCCTGCCCTTCCTGGTCAGGAACTACGTGGTGTTCCAGTTCACCCTGGTCTGGGTCTACGCGATCGCGGTGCTGGGGCTGAACATCCTCACCGGCTACAACGGCCAGATCTCGCTCGGCCATGGCGCGTTCTACGCGGTGGGCGCCTACACCGCCGCGATCCTGATGGATATCGGCGCCATGCCGTACTGGCTGACCCTGCCGGTGGCGGCGGTCATCTGTTTCGCGGTCGGCTACCTGATGGGCTTCCCGGCGCTGCGCCTCGAAGGCCACTACCTGGCGCTGGCAACGTTCGCGCTGGCCGTCGCGATGCCGCAGCTGCTCAAGTGGAAGGTGATCGAGGACTGGACCGGTGGCGTGCAGGGCATCGTGCTGATGAAGCCCGAGCCCTTGTTCACGTTCACGCTGTTCGGCCAGAAGTTCAACGACGATCGCTGGCTGTACTTCATGTGCCTGATCGTCATGCTGCTGATGTTCTGGCTCGCCCGCAACCTGCTGCGGGGCCGGGTCGGCCGGGCGCTGATCGCGATCCGCGACCATCCCACCGCTGCCGCGGCGATGGGCATCAACCTGCCGGTCTTCAAGTCGCTCACCTTCGGTGTTTCCGCGGCGTACACCGGCGTGGCCGGTGCGCTCGGGGCGATCGTGGTGGCCTTCGTGGCGCCCGACAGCTTCCATGCGCTGCTGTCGATCACCTTCCTGGTCGGCTGCGTGGTCGGCGGGCTGGCATCGATCCACGGCGCCATCTTCGGCGCCCTGTTCATCCAGTTCATCCCCAACATCGCCGACCAGATTTCGCGGTCCGCGCCCTGGGCGGTCTACGGGATCTTCCTGATCGTGTTCATGTACATCATGCCTTTCGGCTTTGCCGGCCTGCTGCACAAGCTGTCGTATCGCTGGAAGACGCGGCACGTCGGTCGCTAGTACGGCTGCCGGCATTGCCGGCAGCCGCTTCACCGGTTGATTGACAGGATCACCGGGTGACGGAAAAGAAAAGAGCTCTCGGAGACAGTCGGATCCATTGGGCGGTGTCGGATTTCCGCAGGACATGCCAGGCATGTCGGCGTCATCCGGCCCGGAGGCGTTCAGCAGTCCAGGGGCAGCGGCGATCGACGCCGGGCCGGGACTTGCCACCAGAGGAGAAGACGTCATGCGCAAGCAGGTTCTGAGCACCGCGTTCGCCGCGGCGGCACTGGTAGCGCTTGCTGCCGGTGTCCAGGCCAAGGAGTACGGGCCGGGTGTCACCGACACCGAAATCAAGATCGGCAACACCATGCCGTACTCGGGTCCGGCGTCGGCCTACGGCACGATCGGCAAGGCCCATGCCGCGTACTTCGCGATGGTCAACGACCAGGGCGGCGTCAACGGGCGCAAGATCAACTACATCACCTACGACGACGGCTACAGTCCGCCGAGAACCGTCGAACAGACCCGCAAGCTGGTCGAGCAGGACGAAGTGCTGGTGCTCATGGCGCAGCTCGGCACGCCGTCGAACACGGCGATCCACAAGTATGTGAACAGCAGGAAGGTGCCCCACCTGTTCCTGTCCACGGGGGCGTCGAAGTGGGATGATCCGGAGAACTTCCCCTGGACCATGGGCTGGCAGCCCAACTACCCGAACGAGACGAAGGGCTATGGCAAGCACATCCTGAAGAACAACCCGCAGGCGAAGATCGCCGTGCTCTACCAGAACGACGACTACGGCAAGGACTACCTGAATGGCCTCAAGGAAGGCCTGGGTGACAAGTACGCCGAGTTGGTCGTCTCGGAGGTCTCCTACGAGGTCACCGACCCCACCATCGACAGCCAGATGGTGACCATGAAGTCCTCGGGGGCCGACACCTTCGTGAACATCACCACGCCGAAGTTCGCGGCGCAGGCGATCAAGAAGGCCGCCGAGATCGACTGGAAGCCGGTGCACTACCTCAACAGCGTGTCGAACTCGGTCGGTGCGGTGCTCACGCCGGCCGGCCTCGAGAACGCCAAGGGCATCTACTCGGCGTTCTACCTGAAGGATCCGGTCGATCCGCAATGGAAGGACGACAAGGACTTCCAGGAGTGGACCGCCTGGATGGACAAGTACCTGCCCGACGGGGACAAGCTGAGCTCCTTCAACGTCATCGGGTACGCGCACGCGTTCACCATGGTGAAGGTCCTCGAGGCCTGTGGCGACGAGCTGACGCGCGAGAACGTCATGAAGCAGGCGGCGAACATGGACTTCGAGGCGCCGATGCTGTTGCCGGGCCTGCGCATCCAGACCTCGCCCACCGACTTCGCCCCGATCGAGGACGAGCATATCGGCCAGTTCAACGGCACCAGCTGGGATCTGCAGGGCGCCATGTAGGCGCAAGCGATGCCGGCTGCGCCGGCATCGACGCTACGTGGGAACGGCGGGCCCCGGCCCGTCGTCCCAGCGTCGCGCCACCGTACCACTCCGAGGGGAGCGCGGAGATGCTGGCCATCCGCACCGACCCCCGCCCATCGGCCGGCAATCCCGACACGGAGGATCCACATGCTTTCGATTTCCAAGAAGCTCCTGATGGGCGCCTCGCTCGCCGTTCTCGCGCTCTCGTCGCAGGCCAAGGAGTACGGTCCGGGTGTTACCGACACCGAGATCAAGATCGGCAACATCATGCCGTACTCGGGACCGGCGTCGGCCTACGGCGTCATCGGCAAGGCCGAAGCCGCCTATTTCCAGTACATCAACGACCAGGGCGGCATCAACGGGCGCAAGATCGAATTCGTTTCCCTCGATGACGGCTACAGTCCGCCCAAGGCGGTCGAGCAGACCCGCAAGCTGGTCGAACAGGACGAGGTCCTGCTCGTCTTCCAGGCGCTCGGTACGCCCTCGAATTCGGCGGTGCAGAAGTACATGAACAGTCGCAAGGTGCCGCAACTGTTCGTGGCGACCGGCGCATCGAAGTGGAACGATCCGGAGAACTTCCACTGGACCATGGGCTGGCAGCCGACCTACTTCGACGAAGCCGTGATCTACGCCAAGCATGTCCTGAAGAACGATCCCGACGCGAAGATCGGCATCCTCTACCAGAACGACGACTTCGGGAAGGACTACCTGGACGGCTTCAAGGCGGGCCTGGGCGACAAGTACGGTTCGATGGTCGTCGCCGAGATCTCCTACGAGGTCACCGACCCCACGATCGACAGCCAGATGGTGTCGCTCAAGGGCTCGGGCGCAGACACCTTCTTCAACATCACCACGCCGAAGTTCGCGGCGCAGGCGATCAAGAAGGCGGCCGAGATCGACTGGACGCCGGTGCACTATATGACCGTCGTGTCGGCTTCCATCGGCGCGGTCCTCGAGCCCGCCGGCCTGGAGAACGCCAAGGGCATCTACACCGGCTTCTACCTGAAGGATGCGACCGATCCGCAGTGGCAGGACGACCCGGGATTGAAGGACTGGACGGCCTGGATGGACAAGTACCTGCCGACGGCGGACAAGGCGGACGGCTTCTATGTCTTCGGCTACACGGTGGCGCAGACCATGGTGCAGGTACTGAAGCAGGCGGGCGACGAGCTCACTCGCGAGAACATCATGAAGCAGGCCGCGAACCTCGATCTGGAGCTGCCGATGTTGTTGCCCGGCATCCGGATCAAGACTTCGGAAACGGACTACGGCCCGATCCAGTCGCTGCAGATCGGCCAGTTCAACGGGACCATCTACGAACTGTCGGGCGAGATCATCGGGCAGTGATCGGCCGGACCCGCGCTACGTGAAAACGGCGGGTCGCCGACCCGCCGTGCCAGGCTTTCCTCGTCGTATCATGATCCTCAGGGGACTGCGGAGATGCTGGCCATCCGCACCTCCGTAATCCAAGCGGCCAGCAATCCCGAGACAGAGACACATCCGCATGCTTTCGATCCGCAAGAAGCTCCTGGTGGGCGCTTCGCTCGCCGTCCTCGCGTTCTCGTCCCAGGCCAAGGAGTACGGTCCGGGTGTTACCGACACCGAGATCAAGATCGGCAACATCATGCCGTACTCCGGTCCGGCGTCCGCCTACGGCACCATCGGCAAGGCCACCGGCGCCTACTTCGACATGGTCAACGACAAGGGCGGCATCAACGGTCGCAAGATCAACTACATCACCCTGGACGATGGCTACAGCCCCCCGCGGGCGGTCGAGCAGGCCCGCCGGCTGGTCGAGCAGGAGGAAGTGCTGCTCATCATGGAACCCCTGGGCACGCCGTCGAACTCGGCAATCCACAAGTACATGAACAGTCGCAAGGTCCCGCAGCTCTTCGTGGCGACCGGCGCATCGAAGTGGAACGACCCGAAGAAGTTCCCCTGGACCATGGGCTGGCAGCCGAACTACTACGACGAGGGCGCCATCTACGCCCGCCATATCCTGGACAACAAGCCGGATGCCAAGATCGGCATCCTGTACCAGAACGACGACTACGGTAAGGACTACCTGAACGGCTTCAAGGATGGCCTGGGCGACAAGCTCGAGAGCCTGGTCGTCATGGAAGTCTCCTACGAGGTCACCGACCCCACGATCGACAGCCAGATGGTGTCGCTCAAGGGTTCGGGCGCGGATACCTTCTTCAACATCACCACGCCGAAGTTCGCGGCGCAGGCGATCAAGAAGGCGGCCGAGATCGACTGGAAGCCGGTGCACTACCTCAACAACGTGTCGAACTCGGTGGGCGCGGTGCTCAAGCCGGCCGGCCTCGAGAATGCCAAGGGCATCCTGAGCGGCTTCTACCATATCGATCCGACCGACCCGCAATGGACGGACAACGAGGCGTTCAAGGAGTGGAATGCCTGGATGGACAAGTACTACCCGTCCGGCGACAAGGCGAGCACCTTCAACGTCTACGGCTACCTGGTCGCGCAGACCATGGAGCAGGTGCTCAAGCAGGCCGGTGACGATCTCACCCGCGAGAACGTCATGAAGCAGGCCGCCAGCCTCGATCTCGAGCTGCCGATGCTGCTGCCGGGCGTGAAGATCAAGACCTCGGCGGAAGACTACGCGCCGCTCGAGGCGATGCACCTCGGTGTGTTCGACGGCACGAGCTGGGTGCTGCAGGGCGGCGTGATCGAGAAGTGATCACGGCAGGAGAAGTCGCCGGCCATCCCGGTGACTTCCCTGCGCTCTCGTCCGTGTGCGGATCGGCCGGCGCATCATGTGCCGGCCGATTTTCATGTGTGCGCCCGGCACGGGCGCACTCCTGCGGGTGCAAGTCCCGCCGCGAGTTGATCACAGCGAGCGAAGCGAAGCGCAACTGCACGAGGGTGACCGAGTGTGGGGAGGAAGCGTGGAGCGCA
>JBAYRO010000020.1:0-45924 GCA_041676645.1 Burkholderiaceae bacterium
GAAGCCTTTGCGCAGGAGCTTGCACGACGGGTCGATCGTCAGCGCCGGCACGCCCGCCTCGATCATGTAGCTGAGCTCGTCCTTGACCGCGCCGAGGCGTAGGTCGAGCTCCTGCGCCGGCGCGGGCTCGATCGGGCAGCCGAGCTCCAGCATCACCGTCTCGGCCCAGGCGAGGTCGCCGTCCTCCTTGTCGGCGCCGCTGAACCCGGCCGGGTCGGCCCAGCCCATGTCGATCCGGCGGCCCGGCGCCCGCTCGGCCACGGTGCGCTTGACGGCCTCCGCGAAACGGCGCGGGCTGCAGCGCCCCGGCACGATCTCGGCCAGCACGCGGAACTGGCCCTTGCTGCTCTGCTGCCCCAGGATGCCGGCCGGCCGCTGCAGGCCTGCGTCGAGGCCGATCTCGAGCGGCGCGTTCGCCAGCACCTCGAGCGGCTCGCGCGCGTAGTGCACGTCGTCGGAGTAGTCCTCGGCATAGACCGGCTCGCCATCGAGGGATGGCCCGTATTGCGCGTCGACGAAGCGACGGATCCAGTGCCGCTTGCTGGCGTTGAGGCGCACCTGGTCGGTGTAGTAGCCGGGCTTGAGGTTCCTCAAGTTCTCCGCATTCGGGCTGCGCCCGCCCGGCTGCTTGTAGAGCGCCACGCCGTCGGCGCGGTCCTCCTCGAAGCGGCGATAGAACCAGCTGTCGATATCCGGCGCGTTGAGGTCGCCGATGATGAAATCGCGGTAGAGAGCGCCCGACGGGAGCGTCTCGTAGGTAAGGTCCGGCGGCAGCTTGCCGAGCGTGTAGCCCGGGAAACCGCGCAGCGGCGTATTCTGCGGCAGCATCTCGATCGACGGATAGCGTCCGATGCGGCCGATCCCGAGTGTCAGAACATCCTCCGGAAGCAGGTCCATCTCGTTGAGCCAGAACGCGGTCACCTCGAAGCCGCGCATGAAGTCTTCGGCCGCCTGGTCGCCGATCGCGGCGAAGATCGCCTCGAAGTACACCGGCACGCGCTGGCTCTGGCGGAGCACATCGAACTGGATCTTGTGGGTCGCCTGGCGCCCGCCGCCGCCGACGAACTCGGCTTCGGTCCAGTCGCCGCCGTCCTTCGGCAGCCAGTGCACCCAGGTCGGGATCGTCGTCTGCTCGAGGCGCCCGTATGTGTCGCGGATGATGGCGACCTTGAACCGGATCACGCCATCCCGGCACACCGGCATCTGGCTGGCGTTCATCAGCAGGTCGAAGATGCACGAGACCGACTTGCCGCCGCCCTGCGGCCCCAGCAGCGCCCGCACCTGATGGCGCCGATCCGAAAGGAAGGCAGCCGCCACCGGCCCGGGCGGCTTGAACTGGCGGAAACGGTCGAGCGCGCTCATGCTGCCACTCCTTCGAACAACGGCCCATGGTCATTACGGAGAGCGGCCACGCATGCCGGGTTGAGCCAGAGCCGCTCCGTGCGGACGCGGGCGCCGTCCGCGTGGGACACAGTGTCGACCTGGTGCCAGTCGCCGAACAGCTCGTCGTAGAGGGGGCTGGGATAGCCGGACAGGATCACCATGCCGTCAAGCGACCGGAGCACCTCCGAAAGCCTGCAATGTTCGGCATCCGTCATCTCGTGGGCATAACCGCCGTACTTGAGATCGTAGGGGTTGTTCATCGCCCGCGCGCTGTGCACGTACGGCGGATCGACATAGTGCAGCGTGTCCGGACCATCGTGCGCGAGCATCACCTCGCCGGCGCTCCGGTTTTCAATCACCACCCCGCGAAGGCGATCGACAAAGGCGGCAATGGCCTGCGGATAATTCGCCCAGTCGTGAGCTGGCGTGGTTCCTGACCGATCGGAATTTGACCGGAACCCTGTCTTGCGGCCCAGATTGTGCGCGTTCGATCCGAAGCCGGCGAGCGAGCGGAATATCAGCTGGCGCGCGCGCTCTACTGGATCCGCGGCGCGCGCGTAAGATGCTGGATCGATAGCCTCGAACTCGTCGCGGGCAAATGGCGTGAGCGTGACAGCCGAAGCCAAGCGCGCCGCCTGCGCAGGATCGCGCAGGACCCGGAACACCTCGACAATATCGCTCCAGCGATCGTTGTAGACCTCGGCGTAGGAACGCGGCTTGCGCAGGAGGACCGACGCCACGCCGCCGAACGGCTCGACATAGACGCGGTGCCGCGGGAAGTGCGAGATGATCCAGGGAGCAATTCGCCATTTGCCGCCGTGATAGCGAAGCACTGGCCGCTTCGGAACGCTCATGCCGGCACCCCGTCGAACAACCCGCACTCGCCCAGCTCGCACTGCGATGGCCTTGACTGCATCCACTTCGCCGGCGGCTCCGGTTGCGCGAGGTTCGGGCTCCACGGGAACATGCCGAGCTCGCCGCGCGCGCCGATGAACGGAACCGGCTCCGGGTGGATGAGGCACAAGCCCCGCGGTCCGAAGAACCACGGCGACGTGTGCTCTTTGACCACCGACGCGAGAAAGGCGGAGCCGATGATGCCGCCGCGCTCGAGGTCGGCCGGCGCTGGGCAGCTCACCCCGATGCTCGCCATGAAGTCGCGCGCTCGCTCGTACTCGGCGCGCGTCATCCCCTTGGCCGCATGAATGGCAATGCGCTTGCCGACCAGAGTTCGCATGCCGCCCCTGCGGATCGCCATCTCGCCGCGGTTCTCGACATCCTTGCCGCCGTGGATCAGAGCCCACGCCCACGGCTGGCGCGCAGATAGCGCCATGTTCGGAACGTTCATGCCGGCACCCCCTTGTGATAGGCGGCCCGCTGCGTCGCCCGGTTCGTGATCAGTCGGCGGTCGCGCGAGAGATCGCGGCGGCGCGCGTCGATTTCCCCAATTTCGCGATCGATCCGGGCTAGCTGTTCGCGCTCATCCGAGGTAAGAAAATCGCGCCACGGCCGATGCCGCCGCCCGGCGTGCAGCTCGAAGCTCATGGCAAAGCCTCGATCTGAGAGAGGCCCAACCCCCCGTCCCCCGGCCGGCCTTCCCAAGCTTCCCCGTTGGCGCCAGACTTCAGGGTCCCGGTCTCACGACCGAAAACGGTGCGGAGCACCCCCCGCAGGGGGAGGGGGCGCGCGCGCTTCGGGAGGCCCCCCCGGCCGTCCGGCCAGCGATTTAGGCCACCCCCCCTCGCTGATTTTCGATCAGTGGTCACTTTGCCTGATCCCCTTTGTTTTCCAATCACTTGCCCGTTTCGTCCGACTTGTCGCTGTCCGACTGTTCTGGCTCGTGCTCGATAAGTGCTTGATCTTCAATGGTTTCTGCTAGCGGCAGCGCCAGGTCGCCGCCGGCGCCGTCAGCACCCTCGATCGTGAGGTTGCCGATCACCAGCAGACCGCGCTTCTCGTCCTGGATCTCGACCGCCAGCGGCTGCTTCTGGTGCAGGTAGGGCAGCGCCGCGATCGCGGCCCGCACCTGGATCTCCGCCGCGTCGCCCGTCGCCAGCGCTGGCTTCCACCGCAGCGCGCCTTCCGCGTCGCGCAGATGCACGCCATTCACGTCGAGCACCGGCGCCAGCACCAGCTTGCCTTCGTGGTACTTGTAGAGTTCCAGCTGCTCGGCGAGCTCGCGCGGGGATCGGTGGTACGTCTCGAGCAGGAAGACGAGCGGCGAGCGATAGCGGCTCAGCAGATACTCGACCCACTCCTGCGTCCGCCGGTTCCTCGCGCCCTTCGGCCGTCCGCCCTTCGGCCCGCTGACACCCTTCGCCGGCGGCATCGGCAGCGGCGCCTCGGCTTCGAACAGCTCGGCCTGGTCGACCTCGGCCGCCGGCGGCTCCCCTGCCCCGCCGAGCGCCTCGATCGCAGCCGTCAGCCCTTCCTTCCGATCCGTCATCGAATAAACACCCGGTTTTTTACTGCCGTTCCGCGCCGGGAACGGTTGCTGATGCCGCTGATCCCTCGGTGATCCCCTCTCAACCCATTGAGAGAGCAGCTAAATATCCCTCTCGGGAACACGGGAACGGGGGAACGGAACGTTCCTTCGCGTACGCACGCGCGCGTGGTTACACTCACGTGCGCACGCGCGCGCGTATGCGTGAGAGCCGCGTTCCCCCGTTCCCGTGTTCCCGAACATCGTTTTCCTCTTTGATCTCTGTGGATTAGCTGGGGATCACCAGAGGGATCACCTGTTGAGACCCGTTCCCCAACCCGCCGCTCGCCCGTGAAAATCTGCGCGGTCATTTTCCTGCCATCATCGGGTCGGGGTGAGAGGTGTTAACCGGGGCGGGATCGTCCTGCATGATCCCGCCGTCGCCATAGAGGGCTGAGAGGCGGATCAGGACGCAGCGGCTCTTGACGCCGTTAACCTTGCACTGGCCGGTCTCGTGCACCGTGCCTCGCGGCGCTTGGCGCAATGCACCGCTCCAGACGCTGGCGCCGAGCTCTCCGGCCCACTTGGTGCCTTCGAACAGCTTGCGCGTGAGCGGGTTCTGGTTGGGGATGACCAGCCAGTCCTCGCGATCGATGCGCTGCAGGCTGAGGCCCGCTTGGCTGAGGATCGTGCGCACCTTGACGATGTCGTTGTCGAAGTTGTTCGTGTCCTTGGCCCAGGCCTCGATCACCTGGCCGACGGTCGTCCTGACACCGTTGCGCCAGGCCTCGACGGGCACGCTCAGCAGGTGGTCGAGGCACGCGCGCCAGTTGGGCGTTGCGCCCTCGAACTCGACCATCGAGCCGATCGCCATGATCTCCGACCACGGCTTGAGATCGCCCGCGACCGGCGCCTTGAGCCGCGCCTCGTCCCAGCCTGCGAACTCGATGAGATCCGCGCACGCGAGCAGCGTGCCGAAGGTCATCTGCCCGCGGCCGTCCATGCCGGCGTTGGCGAGCTCGCCCTTGTAGGCCGCCAGCGTCTCGCCGTACCGCTGCCATTCGTCGACCAGGCGCCGCAGGATGCAGCGGCCGATGACGCCGAGCGTTGCCGGCTCGATCTCCGGCGGCGGCTGCCCGCGCGGCAGCTCGTGGAGCTGCAGCAGGGCGAAGCGCGAGTAATCCTGCGGCTCCATGGGCGGCGTGTTGATGCTGCTGAAGATGAAGGCCGAGCGCGCCTGGAACTCGACACCCGAGTGCCGGTCGCCACCGCGCAGCATCAGGCCGCCCGACGAGGCCTGCCGCGCCAGCTCGATGAGCGCCTTGGCCTTGGTGTTCTCGGCCCGACCTTCGAACTCGTCGACCGCCACGGGCAAGCTGTCCTGGCCGACGCGCTGGTAGATGCCGGCGGCCGTCGTGTTGGTCGTGCTCACCAGCCAGTCGCCGAGCAGCGCCTTGAGGATCTCCTGCAGCGTCGACTTGCCCGAGCCCTTGTCGCCCGTGATGAACGCCATCGAGCGCCACGGCAGGGCGGCGCCGAGGAACGCGCAGCCGATCCACCCGAGCAGCAGGTGCGGGTCGATATCCGGCCGCGCCCAGTTCCACGAGGCGAACAGTGGACGAAGCAACCTTGCGGGATTTTGTGTTTCTTCGATGGGTTGGGGCCAGGGCCGGGGAATGGGCGGTCGGGTGGGGTAGACGTGGCCATCGTGCTCGCCCGGCGGCACGCGCTGGCGCCCGATCATCAGATGATCGCCGCAGTGGAGCACCAGGCCGCCGTCGACGCCCGCCCAGGCGCCGCGCCCGTGCACCTTCTCGACCGCATTCCACGGCCCCTTGGCGGCCGCTGCAGCGACGAGCGCGTCGCGCGCGCTGTCGTTGTCCCAGGAGCTCACCGTGAATTCCTTGGTCCAGCGCGGCCAGGCCCACTTCAGGTAGCCGTCGCGGCCGCGGAACAGGTCGATCGTATCGGCCTTGCCGTAGGGCTTCTCGTAGGCGCAGAGCTGCCCGATGGTGTCGAGATACCAGGACGTCTTGCCGTCGACGCCGAGCGGTGTCACCGGGCAGTCCGGCGGCAGCCCGAGGCGATCCGGCGTCCATTGGCCCGGCAGCACGCCGTTCAGCGCTTGGCCCGGCTCCGGATCGCCGCGGAACAGCGCGACGGACGGCACCGGCTGCGCATCGGCGACCAGCGCCCGCACCGCTGCGAGGTTCGGTTTCTTCTCTGGCTCAGCCGACACGAGCAGTCGGCTCCGGCCTCGCCGGCCGGCCCCCTGGCAGCATCATCCCTGTCCCCCTCTACCCGGTGTGCGGCGCCTGTCAGTGCCGCCAGCCTGGAGCTCTATCCCTCGGCCGGTGGTGTCGAAGCGGTCGGCACCGCCGGCCCCTGTGGGGCAATGCCGGCGCCGCCGGCATCAGCGCCTGCGGCGCCGACGGCGGTCGCCGGCTCTATTGGCTTGGGCCGCTCACGCGGCCGCCGCGGCTGATCGCGTGCCCGCTCTGCCTCGCGCACCAGCACCAGCATGGCGGAAAAGGAAGCGCGGAAGATCTCGAACGCCGAGCGCATCTGCGGTGCGAGCCGGCGCCACGCCGCAGGCGAGGCATTGCGGCCGGCGACGAACCGATAGAGCCCTTCCGCCGGCGCACCCGGGTTCCGCTCGACGAAGCGCGCCAGGTCCGCCTGCGACAGCGGCCGATCGGCGACGTCGGTCCACCAGGGCGGCGCCTCCTCCGGTGGCCGGAACAGCGCGCGGGCGGCCACGTCGGCAGCGGCGACGGCGTAGTCGAAGTTCATGGTGGTCCTACTGCTTGGCTGGCCAGATCAAGGCATCTGCGCGGCCCGTCCAAACGAGCCATGCTGCACGCCAACGGCTGTAGCTGGCCCCGAGAGGTCGGGCGGGAACATAGCTGCCGTCGGACAAGCCGATGTGGCATTCACCTAAGCTCTTGAGCCACTGCGGGCTCAAACGGATGATGTTCGGATAGCGTTTCATTGCACCTGCTCTCTGATGCCCGCCGCGAACCGCGCCAGCGCCACCCGTGGCGGTGGCTCGAACCTCCGCCGCCGGCAGATCTCAGCCTGTACCTGGCGCAGCAGCTGCTCGAGCTCCAGAACGGTCATTGATGAAAGCTCGATGCTCATCGCCCCTCCCGGCGCAGAGCGGCGTCGTAATACCAATCGTCAGCCCTCAGTCGGACATTGGCGCCGACACGGGCGCTGACTTCGTTGAACTTGTCGATCGTCGCGCGCCCCAGGTCGACACCGGCGCGAAACGCCAGGATGTCGAGATAGGTCACCACGTCGGCCAGCTCTTTGCCGAGCGCCTCGCGTGCATCATCAAGTGTGATGTCCCCGCGCTCGATCTTCTTGATTAGATTGGCGGCCTCGCCCAGCTCACCGAGCACCGCGTTGCACCACGTCGAAAGGGCCCAATCGGAGCCGTCCGGTCGAGAATGCGCGGGCTCGCCGCGCCCATTTTTGAACTGAGGCAGTCGGGCCTTGTTGGCTCCCCGAAGTGCGTTGAACGTCAGTCCGTCTGTCATGTACCCCATAGGCGTCCTTCTGCGGTCAAGCAGCCCCTCTCAATGCATCGTTTGCGTCCTTGCCCACGTGGCTGCGCGCCACGAGCACCTTGCGGCCCTGGCGCCCGAGCGCCTCGATCGCGCGCTGCAGCTGCTTTTCGGCGCCGCGCTTACCCCAGTCGTTGTCGGCCGCGACGATCACCTCGCCGCAGCAGTCGGGCAGCCGCACGTTGGCCAGATTGTAGAGGCTGATCGCCGCCCAGATCCGATACTCCGGGCACGCCATGGCGAGCGACAGGCCGTCCTCGATGCCCTCGCAGAGGATCAGCTTGTCCCACAGGCCGTGCTTGGCGGCTTCCGCCGGCGACAGCCCGGTTTCGCCGCGGGCGAGCTTGATGGTGCCCCCCGCCCAGCCCGACGGCCAGACCTTGCGCGCGTGCTGCACGGGCGCCTTGCCGGAGCCGTCAGGGGCGAGAAAGGTGCGATGGATGGCGAGGCGCTCGCCTCCATTGCCGGTGATCAGCGCCACGATCGCGGGGAAGTGCTCGCCGGTCTCGGTGTACTTCTGCGACGGTGAGAACCGCACCGCGCGGGGCGGCCGCGGCAGCACCGAATAGCGAATGCCGCGGGCGGAGAGATAGCGCGCCGCCGGCGTGCCCCTCAACTCCGCCTCGCATTTGAGCCAGACCGAGAACGCGCGATTGCGCTTCTTGTCGAGGTCCTCGGCTTCCTGCTGTTCCGCAGCCACGCGCTTCGCGGCGAGCTCGGCGGCGACCTTCGCGCGCTCCGGCGCCGGCACGTCGCGATAGTTGAGCCAATCCTTCGCCCAGCGGATCGCATCGCCGATCTTCGCTAAGCGGAGCACGTACTGGATCAGCTGCAGCACGTCTCCCTTGTCGCCGGTCGCCATGTCGATCCAGCCGCCGGTGCGGGCGCCGGAGATGTAGACGAGAAAGCTGCCCGCCTTGTTGTCCGCCCGCGTCGGGTTCTTGCCCATCCACGAGCGGCCGGCGCGGTAGCCCTCGATCTGCAGCACGGCGATCAGGTCGAGGATGCGCGCCTGGAGCAAAGATTTAATTTCGGTGATGTCCGAGCCCGGCGCCATTTACGCTGCTCGCGCCGTCAGGTGGGCAATCCACGCATCGAGCTCGAGCCCAGCCCGCTCCAAGCATTCCGGCGTGCGACAGCGGTTGCGGGAGGCACGATGGATCATCAGCACCGCCGTGCTGAGATAAACCGGCAGCCGGAACGCGTACGTGACGCGAGCCGGTTCGATCGTGCTCGACCAGCGTGGCAATGGCAGATCGATAAGCCCGGGCCGCTTGGCGCGTTCGATGTACCAGCGCGCCTTCTCGATATCCTCGATCCTGTCGCCTTTGCGGCCTGACCTCAGAATATACTTGAGCGCATTGCCGAGATGGAAGCCGAGCTCCCAATCCTCGATGACATCGATCACCTCGAGGCCATCACCGATGTAGTGCGACGGCCTGTTCACCGGATCGTGCTCAGACATACCCTTTCTCCTTTGCCAGCCACTCCGGCATGAACACGGTCACGTGATCCTCCGTGAGCCGCTCGATCGTGACCTTCGACTTCGGTAGCCACTGCTTCGAGGCGCCGTCGTCGAGGAGCAGCGCCTTCTCGGTTTCGTGAACGATCACTCCGGACACTTCCCACTGGCCGGCGGAGAGCGTGTCGCCATCGCTCGCGTGCTTGAACGCCATGCCTCACCTCCTCGAATTGGTGCGCGGGACGGGCGATTAGTTGCCGTGAAAAGGAGCCCCGAAGGGCCGGCTGCCCCGACATCGCCCTAGAGCTTCCCCAGGATGCCCGCGCTCACCCCCATCACCACGGCAGCCTCATTCCTTCACTGACACTCGCGGCGACGTCGCGCGTTGGCGGCGGCGCCCATTTCGTTGAGAGCCGGCGCTCGCGCCGGGTCGCGCTTGCTCCCTTGCTTGCGCCCTTTGCTGCAGGCGCGCGTCCAGCTCCAGGCGTTGCTGGCGTCGCGTTTTGCCCTCTTTGGCGCCGGGCCCGTTCCACCAGCCTCGATAGGCTTTCCCGCTCATCTCACTCACCGACCGCGGACAGCCGCGGCTCGCGGTTCAGCACCACGCCGCGGTAGTGCGGCACCCCACCGAAGCTCACACGCGCCACCCCGGCGAGCTCGCCGAACATGGTGTCGAAGGCGGCGGCGCTGATCGCCCGCTCGCCCGCCCACGCCACATAGCGCTCGTACATCTCCTGAGCGGGCACGATGCCGCCCGCTGCGTCGAGCACGCACGCCGCACGGAACGTCAGCAGATGGTCGACGATCTCCTGGACATGATTGCGCTGCACCGGCCGCTGCGGCGCCGGCGGTGACGCCGTCGCGTGAGCCTTGAGCGCCACTCCCGCGCCTGGCGCCGGCAGCAGCGGCCGCGGTGCCGGGCCGGGAAGCTGTTCGGCGGCCGGCGGATGGCTCAGGCGTTCGCCGAGCCCGCCCCCCACGCCGGCCGCCGGCAGCGCCACCGAGATGTTGATCGGGGCGCCATGCATGTGATGCGCGGATGGCCCTCCGGAGGATGCGGAACCGTTCTCCGAAGGGCCTCTCTGATATGGAGCGGCGGGCTGGGCCCCTACGTCTGACGCGGCTGCCCCGACCACGGGCTCCACCGCGTCGCGTCCCCACTGGGTGCTGGAGGCCTCGCGAGCCGTGCCAGACCGCTCCCCTGGGTAATGCTGAAACTGATGATCCGCCGGCCCCGTCAGCCGCCGCGGCCCCCAGTCGAAGGCCTCGAGCGGATCGGGCTCGGGCCGGCGGCTGCCGTGCCCGCTGCGGCCGACCCCGGCGAGAAGGAAGCCGAAGTTGGCGAACAGGCCGACCACGGCCGTCAGGCCGACCGGGACCCAGAACGCCACCTCCTGCGGCGCGGCGCCCGTCGCGCGCACCAGCACGTCGAGATGCGGCGTGCCCTCGGCCACCTGCGCGCGGCCCTCGAGGCCGGCGACCAGCTTGGGAATTCGCGCATCGAGCTCGGCCGCCCGCTTCGCCGTGGCGAGCTCCGCCTCGAGCGCCAGCGCCTTCGGTCCGCGGCCGTCGGGGAACGCACTGCTCTTGTTCAGCAGCTCGCGCTGGAGCTCCGCCTCGATGGCGGAGATCGGGCGCACGGTGCCGATGGCGGCCCGCTCCTCGCGGGCGAGCTTCAGCGCATCGGCAGCGGTCGACCGGCCGGAGGCCTGCGTCTGGCGCGCCGCCATGCCGTCGGCAAGCAGCGTGCCGAGCGTGAACCAGCCCGCCACCTGGCTCACCACGACGCAGAGCGCCAGCGGCAGGGCCAGCGCGAGGCGCTTGGCCCATGCCGCCTGGTCACGCCCCTTGATCCCGGCGATCGACACCGGCAGATACGCGGCGAAGAACGCCGCCGCCAGCAGAACGCCGCCGAGCCCGATCCCGCCCGTGCGCCAGCCGAAGCGGAAGTTCATGTACGCCTCGAGCGCCCAGAACGCGACCGCAGCCCACAGCACCAGGCGCTGCATCAGCTCGTGGAATGCTTCATCCAGCGGCTTCGTCATCCCATCAGCTCCAGCTCGAGCTCATCCAGGGCCCGGTCGAAGCCCGGGTCCTCACGGCGGTCCTCGACCGCACGCACGGCCTTGAGCGCGCCGGGCGCCGAGATGCCGGCGACGCGTGCCACGCTGCGCAGCGGCCGGCCGAATACGGTGACCGCGAGATAAATGGCCTCCTGGCGGGCGGCAGGGCCGGCGGCGCCGCACGCCCGCACGCTGACGGATGCCGCCGCGAACGCGGCCGTGGAGGCAAGGCGGTCGGCATTGCGGGAAAGGGAGCGGATCACCCGGGCGGTCATGGCTGGCCCTCGTCCGAGTTGCCCGGGCCGAGCCAGCGCTCGACCAGGTCGGTGACCACCTCGGCCGCGACGACGATCAGCCCCGTGACGATGGCCGTCGTCGCGAGCGCCAGGATGAACAGCGTGAGGGCCTCGGCGACGATGGCCGAGGCGGCAGCGAATTCGTTCATGCCGCCTGCTCCGTTTGCGCGCTGACGTTGGCGTGAGGCGGCGCGGCCGGCGTCGGGACATCGCCGGCCGCGCCTCGGGGACTGACGGAGCCGCCGCCAGTCATCTCGGTCTTTGCCGCGTCGTGCCGGCGCCGCCGGGCCGCCTCGTCCTGCCGCTTGCGGGCGACGCCGCCGGCAAGCGCCAGCGCCAGCGCCTGTAGGGCAAGGGGATCGGTGCGGGCGTGATCGTTCCCGGCGCAGATGGCGGCCGCCCGGTCGACCGCATCGTCGAACCCGACCCGCGGCCCGATCTGGCGCACGACGGAGCCGATGAACTCGAGCAGGGCGTAGGTGCCGTCGGGCGCCAGCGCGATCCACCGCTCCGGATCGAGCGGCTTGCGCCCGCCATCGACCTGGAGCTCGGCGAGAAGGCGAAAGGCGTCCTCCTCCTCGATCGGGATCTCGGTGGCGGGCAGCGCCTTGGGGTCGGCTACGGGCGTCATCTGGACACGTCCTATCGATCGCGCTTCGGGCTACGCACAAACAACGGGACGCAAGGAACTGGAGGGCCGGCGCTATGCCGCCGGCCGGGTCGGGTCAGGCAGCCGGCAGCACATCGCGGCGCGCCGCCTCCCTGAGGACAGCCGCGCGCAGCGCGTTGAGCGAGCGCGGCTGCGGGCAGACGCCGCCGGGCAGACCTTTGATGTGGCGCAGCCAGCGCTGGTAGGTGCTGGGGCTGATCTCGAGCTTCCGGCAGATCTCGGCCTGCTTCAGCCCGAGCTTCGTGCGCAGCGCCTCGAGCTCGGGGAGGTCGAGGTCGGCGGCCTCGCGCAGGTCGAGGCGGACAGCGGTATGCGAGTTCGAATGCATACGCGCATCACATATGCATTCGCGCACTTTGTCAAGCGCCGTCAGTGAGCTTTCTTGCAGCTCGCAGTGGACATAAAAATGGACTACTCAGCGCGCGAGATGAGCAGTGTCATGAGCATGGAACCCTCGCGCGATGAGATCAAGCAGTGGCTGGCAGGGATCCTCGAGCGCACCGGCGAGACGCCGTCGGCACTCGCCCGCCGCGCAGGCTTGGCCACGACCACGCTGACCCGCTTCCTGAGCGATCCGCACGCGCCGATGCTCGGCCTGCGGTCGATCGCGAAAATTGCGCATGTGGCAGGAGTTACGCCGCTCGGCGTACCCGCCGGCGGCGAGCCCGTTGCAGGCCCGCGCAAGCCGGAGGCCGAGCATTTCCGGGAAAGTCAAGCCGATCCGGCCATGCAAAAGGCGATAGCTGCGTTGATCGGTGCGCGGAGCGACGTGGAGCCGTGGATCTCGCGCAGCGACATTCTCGAGCATGCCGGCGTGCTGCCGGGGGACGTTCTCATCGTCGACACGTCGGCGAGCCCCGCGCCCGGTGACATCGTGCGCGCCACGCTGAAGGACTGGAAAGAGGCGGCCACCGAGACCGTCTTCCGCCTCTACGAGCCGCCCTACCTGATGGCGGCCACCCTCTCGCCCCGGCGGCGGAAACCGTTGCTGATCGAGCACGACCGCGTGCAGATCACCGGTGTGGTGCAGCACCTCGTCAGGAAACTGTAAAAAAAAAAAGCATATGCATTTTCCCTCTTGAATATGCATTTGCGCACACGTACGTTAGGCACCGTCGCGGTTACGATGTGTGCCGGCCTGCACAAGAGGGCGGCCCCCACGCCAGCAGGGCCCTGAGCGCCCCAACCGCGACAGATGCGGGGTGACCCGGATCGGCCGCGCCTGATGTGTCTCCCCCAGAGCGCGGCCGGTCCGGGCAGCCCCGAGTTCCGGGAGGGGAGCCCTAATCCATGTCAGTATCGTCTTCCGCCGCCGCGCGCGTCGCCCGCCATCTCGAGCACCTCGAGGCGCAGATCGCGCGCTATGCCGACGAGGTGAAGGCGCTCCGCGCCAAGCTCCGCAGGGAGCAGATCGCGAGGGCCGTCGCGCTGAACCGCGCCCGCGATGCCGAGCGCAAGGTCCGCCGCGCCGCCGCCCAGGCGAAGCAACCATCCGCAACCGAAGCCAACGCAGGAGAGCGCCCATGGCAGAGCTGCCCGCACAGAAGCCGCTGCGACTACGCAAGATGGACGAGGGCTGGTGGCGCGCCTGCCGCGGCGGCCAGGTCTACGACCTCTACCGCGACGCCAGCCTCGACCAGTTCCGGGCGATCGTGAGAGACCGGCGCGATCACATCGTCGCCGAGGCGACGTTCGATCTCGCCCGCCGCGGCGCCTGGACCAGCGCGAAGCTGTTCCTCGAGGCCGACGGCCAGGTCTCGGGCATCCGCCGCAAGGCGGTCGCCTGATGGGCGCCGAGATCGCCATCACGCCGCTCGCGACCATGTTCGCGCTCGGCTTCTTCACCGGCATCGCCGCCGTCGCGCTTGCTGCTTTTCTGTCCGACCACATCGGGAGGTGATCCGATGACCGCCATCGAGGAGGCAGTATTGCGGCAGAAGCCGGCCGATACGAGCGATGCCCTGGAGCTGATCGAGAAACTTCGGAGTGTCACTCGGATCATGGAGGCAGAGCTTATCGGAGCCTTGCAGGCTTATTCCCGTTTGGGCCGGGAGAAAGCTCTCTACGATGTTACAGCCACAGAGTTGATCCTACTGGGAAAGCTCGACCAGCCACGCCTGCAATACGAAATGAGGTCGGGCGTCGATGTTGACCGCTACAAATTGAACCGCACGCTGCGCGATCTCGCTCGTCGAGGATTGGTCAGTCGCCGGCCTCCGCACCCATCGGCTCATACCTATGAGGTGTCGCTGACCGATTACGGTCGCCGCGTCCTTGGCCGAGCGCGCTATGTCGCCAACGTGGTCATGCGATACGTGGCCGACGAGAGCGGTCTGTGCAATGTCGACCTCCACGAACTCGAAGACCTCCTGAAGCGGATCACCAAGGGAGGCCAGTTCTGATGCCCGGCCCCACACTCACCGCTGAGGAGCTGGCCGAGGGGCTCGGCCGCGACCATGTTCGCCCTCGGCTTCATCACCGGCGTCGCCACCGTCGCGCTCGCCGCCTTCCTGTCGAAAACCTGAGGAGATAGCCCGATGACGGTCGCAATGACACCCGCCAGCCGGCCCGCGCTCGCCACCTGCACCACGCCGCCCCTCTGCGTCCTCCTGCGCCGGGCCAGCCAGGCGGCCGACATGCTGCTGCAGGAAGAGCTCCACCGGCTCGACAGCCAGATGACGCCGCGCCAGTTGACCGTGCTCGAGGCGCTCGCCGGCGGCCCGCTCATACAGGACATCATCGTGCGCGTCACCGGCATCGACCGCTCGACGCTGGGCGACATGCTGCGGCGCCTGGAGCGGCGCGGCTGGATCGTCCGCCGCACGCACCGGGCCGACGCGCGGGCGAAGATGGTGGCGCTGACGTCCGAGGGCCAGCGCGTCCTGGCGCGCGCTCGCGAGATCGCCACCGCCGCCAACCGCCGCATCGCCGAGGTCTGCGGCCTGGACGCGGTCGACCTCAACGAGCTCGAGGACACCCTCGAGCGGATCATCGGACGGGGAGGGCGGTGATGACAACGATGCCAGATCCGATCCCCGACCTGGAATTCTGCGCCACCGGCCGGGGCACCGAGTGTCGCCTCAACGGCGAGACCGTCGCGGTGATTACCTATCACTACGCCTCGATCTTCGAGGTGTGGCCGTGCGATGAAATCCGCACCGAGCTCGGGCAGAGCATGCGCATGTGTCACGGCGCCCTGGCCGCCCGCCTATTTGCCACCGTACTCGCAGCCGAACTGAGCGAATGGCGTGGCCCCGGCTACGCGGCAGCCAGCGCCCAAGCCGGCGCCGGCGCGCGCGCCGCCCCGCCGGAGCCGGCCGGTGCGAAGCACCGAACAGCCGGCGTGAGGCCATAACATGCCCGGCCCAACTCTGACCGCCGAGGAGCTGGCCGAGGAGCTCGGCCGCGCCGTCTCCTACGTCTACGAGCACTGGCGCCGGCTCGCGAAGGAGGAGCGCCTGCCGCATCCGCTGAATGGGGGCAAGCCCCCGCTGGTGTGGTCGCGGGCTCAGGTCTACGCCTGGCTCGATCGTGGTCTCGACAAGGAGGCCCGGCTCGCGGCGCAGGCCTACCGCGCGGCGGCCGCCGCGGCCGCCGGCGTCCGTCACGTGCCCCAGGCCACCCTCGAGGAGGAGCGCTGGCGCGCCCACCTCGACCAGAAGTTCGCAAGCTGAGGAGACACCGATGACCGAGAACAATGCCGACCAGCCGGTGAGCACACTGCGTCTCGCAAAAATCGAGATCATACCAGCCGCCCGCGGCAGCTGGCTCGTCGAGGTGAAACGCGTGCCGATCGACAGCACCGATCGCGATTGGCAAAACGAGGAGCGCGAGAAGTTCGGCTTCACCGACATCAATGATCTGATCGCCTGGCTGAAGGAGATCGGAGGACCGCTGCCATGACCACCGCGCTCCGCGCCGTCCGCCTGACCATCGCCGCTTGGCTCTGGACGGCGCTGATGCTCATCACCGGCGCCGCCGGCGGCCTCATCGCCGGCCTGCTCAGCTGCGGGGCCTGCTGATCACATTTCCGTGATCGTTCGTCGGCCGTGGTACACTGATATTTCCGACACGATGGCTCGAGGGGGAATGCAGCCATGGCCAACTTTTCGGTGCCCTATCTCAAGTGGCGCGACGGCCGGCCCCGCTGGGAGCCCGGCCCGCGTCTCCGCGCCAAGGGCTTCAAGGGGCGTGACCTGAAGGACGAGGCGGGCCGCTGGCTCGGCCTCGAGGCGGCGATCGCCGCCGCCCGCGAGATCAACACACAGCTCGACACCTGGCGCGCCGAGGGGCAGCCGCGCCGCCGGCCGCCGGTGCCGCGCCGCTCGGCGCGCACCTGCGAGGCGCTGTGGGAGAAGTGGAAGGTCTCGGCCGACTTCAAGCTCCTGGCCCCGCGCACCCAGGCCGACTATGCCAACAAGATCCGCCATTGGCTCGACGACGACTTCGGCCCGGCGCCCGTCGGCGCCGTCACCAAACCGCAGATGGTCGGCTGGTGGGAGCAAACCTACGCGACGCGCGGCCACGCCATGGCTAACGGCATCCTCGCCGTCGCTCGCGCCATGCTCTCCTACGCCGAACTCGTCGGCTGGCGGGAGCCCGAGAGCAATCCGGCCTACAAGCTCAAGCGCCCGTCCCTGCCGCCGCGCATCATGGTGTGGACTCCGAAGGAGATCGCGCACCTGGTCGCCACTGCCGACCAGCTCGGCCATGCCTCCGTCGCCGACGCGGTGATCACGGCGTTGCACACCGGCCAGCGCCAGGGCGACGTTCTGGCCCTCTTATGGCCGCGCACCGAGAACGGCCGCGCCGTGTTCAAGCAGTCGAAGACGGGATCCCGCGTGTCGGTGCCGTTCACGCCGGCGCTCAAGGAGCGCGTCGAGGCGATCCGCCGCCGGCGCCGGGCCGGCGACGTCGCCGAGATCGAGACCGGCCGGCATCTGATCGTGTCGGAGCGCACCGGCGAGGGCTACGACGAGCACGACTTCCGCAAACGCTTCCGCGAGGTCCGCGAGAAGGCGGCGACGGGCGACTTCGTCTCGATCGCGGACAAGCAGTTCCTCGACCTGCGCGACACGGCCGTCACGCGCCTGGCGCTCGCCGGCTGCACGGTGCCCGAGATCCGCGCCATCACCGGCCATTCTCTCGCCAGCATTCATCAGGTCCTGAAGCACTATCTCGCCCTTGACGACGCCATGGCCGACGCGGCAATCGCGCGGTTGAAGGCGTGGATGGCAGAAGAAGGGATTGCGGTTTGATCTGGAAAAGGAGCATCGGCATGCGCAGCCTTCCCTTCATCCTTGCGGCAGCAGCCGCGTTTATCGGCGGCCGCTTGCTGCCGGATGGCCTCATCAGCCTCGCGTGGGGCCTCATGTGTGGCGCCGCCTGTTGGCCTTTGATATTCCGTCACTGGTGACAGGAGGACCGGGGCCGCAGGGATGAAGCTCACCTGGCAGCACACCCTCATCGGCGGCGAGACCCGCCCCTACGACTACTGCGCGCGCGACGGCGGCACCCAGGTCGGCCGCATCATGAAGATCGAGCACGGCCCGGCCGCCGGCGAATGGTCATGGAGCATGTATGCGAAAGCCGGATGGGCCAGAGAGGGTCTCACCACCCACGGGCGCGAGGACACAAAGCAGGCCGCAGCCGACAAAGTCTCAGCCGTCTACGGAGCCTGCATCGCCTGTCCGACTTTTCCTGAAAATGACCCCGAAAACACAGGGTCGTCCGACTGCTAAGATATTGATTTTACAAGAGTTCACGGGATCTCTTAATCAGCGGGTCCAAGGTTCGAGTCCTTGTACACCCACCAATGAAAACAAGGACTTAGCGAGTTTTCCAAAAGAACGGGGCGAGAACATTCCGCCCCATCAAAAGTCGGACGTCCGACTTTTACCTGAGCGGGAGGGCGCTGCTCGCCAATCCGCGCAGCCATCGTGCGGCTCTACGTACCAGCCTCTGAACGGCCCTGCCTTTGACATGCAGGCCAGTGGTCGATCAGCACCTTGCGACTTCCCTAGAGTACAGGTTTCGCAGCGCATGAGATCATCAGGCCTGATGCGTTCCCTCGCCGCTCGGATTGGCCAGCACGTAGCGCTCGAGGGCAGGGTAGAGCGGGTGATCGCAGAGGTCGACGCGCACCTTCTCGTCCATGTCCCGCATAATGTACGTGCTGAGGTCAACCCGCACCGCCTTGATCCGCGGCGCCATGTCCTTCGTATCGAACGCGATGCAGTAGGGTGTGTCCGACCTAGTCATGCTCTTCCTCTTCAGTTGAAAACCCTCTCCACCACTTCCACCAGCACTCGCCCGAGGCCGATGCCGAACACGATCCAGGCGGCCCAGCAGGCCACGCTCAGCCACCTCTGAGCACCAGGCGTACGGCCTGCAGCGCCAGGTCGGCCATCATGGCCGGGTCGAGGTTGACGCCGATCGCGCCGGTCCACAGCACCGCCAGCAGCGCCACCCGCCGCGCCCAGGTGAACGCGGTCGCCACCTCGCGCTTCAGCGCCGCGAGCTCGCCGTCGAGCCTCGACTGGCCCTTCTCGAGCGCCGCCAGGCGCTGGGCCGCCGATCCCATCCAGTAGCCAAGGTCGAATTGCGCGGCTGGCCTGTCCATTCATTGTCCAGCTCCGCTCAGCTGACCTTCGGAGGCGATGACGCATCCGGCGCCGCAGGCTTCGCCGCCGGCTTCGGATAGAGCTCCGGGCAGTCGCACGGCGCGCAATAGACCTTGCGCGTCTCGAATTTCTTGGTGTCGTAGACGGAGTTGTGCGCGGCCGCCTCGCGCATGGTCTGGCACGTGTCGCCCGGCCGCGTCGTGATCGGCCGGAAGCTCTGCAGGCTCGTGTCAACGACCTGCGGCGTGGTAGGGGTCGCGCCGAACAGCGCGCACCCGCTCACCGCGAGCGCTGCGCTCGGCATCAGCACGCACACTCTGAGCCTGTTCCACTTGAGCATGGGCTGCCCTTTCCGTCCGTTGTCTTTCGGCCGCGGCCCCGGCCTGGCGCTGGCCGTAGCGGTCGAGCTGCCACCAGCCGAGGAGCGCGGCGAACGCGATGCCGACCGCCACCACGCGCCCCAGCACGCCGTCGAAGAAGAATGCGAGGAGCTTGGTCATGCCGCCTCCTCGAGCTCGAGGTCGGCCTCGACGCCGGCCGGCTCTTCGGCGACCGCGCGGGCCGTGTTGGCCCCCGTGTTGTGATCCTCGGCCCGCCAGCGGCGCACGCGCCAGGCGTCCCACGCCATACGGGCGAGCCAGTAGAGGGCGAGCGCGCCGGCGATCCACGGCCACTTGGCCCAGCAGAAAAGGGCGAGGCTTTCGGCCGTCTCGATCAGGCCCTTCCACTGGCTGCCGGTTTCGAGCACCTGGTTCGGATCGGGCAGTGACGCGGCCGCATCTGCAGGCGGAGGCGTTGGTGCCGCCGCAGATGCTGGTGCATCAGGCACCGCGACGTTGCTGGACTGTGCGAGCGTCGCCTTGCCGGCATCTTTCTGCTGCCGCTTGGCGGCGGCCGCCGTGCGCGAGCCCGCCACCTCGAGGTCCTTCGGTTTGGCCGGCGGCTCCGGCCAGCGCAGCGCCACGATACGGCTGCGAGCGAAGTGCTGGGTGCAGACCTTGTTCGACTGGTTGCCGCCCAGCAGCACGATCTGGTCCTTCGTCCAGCCCGTGACGAAGCCGACATGGCCGTAGGCCGGGTTCGATCCGCGCGAGAGCACGGCAATCGCGCCGACGCGGGGCTGATCCTTTGGCAGCGGCGTGCCGATCGCGGCGAAGCTGCGCGCGAGCAGCCGCTTTTCCTTCGGGATCTGGTCGATGGAGATGCCGGCCTTGAGCAGGTAGAAGCCGACCGCCGCCGCGCACCAGGCGATCTCGTCGGACGTGATGTCGGGCCGGCCGACGCCGCGAAAATACTCGACGATGCGCGGGTTGGCCTTCGGCCCCGACACTTCCTCGACGCCGGCGTCGGCCCAGGCGATCTCCATCCAGCGCATTGAGAGCACCCCCTTGGTTGCGGGGCTCACGATACGCGGGACTGAGCGGTGTTAACCGGGAAGGGTTATGGCGCTCACGCCTGCTGTTCCGCGCTGCGCGCGGGCAGGCTCCGCAGGGGCGGCGCAACGCGCCGGGTCGCACTTGCTCCCTGTTCGTAGAACGTCAGGTTGGCGCGCAGCCGTTCGTCGCCGGGTGCCAGCTCGAGCGCCTTGCGCCCGTGCTCCAGCGCCTCCTCGCGCAGGCCGAGATGGTGTGCGGCGAGCGCCAGCAGATCGTGTGGCCTTGCCCCCCAGGCCTCCGGCTCGCTCGTGTAGACGAGCGGCCTGTCGGTGAGCGCCAGCGCCGTGCGTGCCGCAGCGAAGCACTCCGGCCACAACGCGCGCTCGTAGCAGGCCTTGGCGAGCGCCACCCAAGGCTCGCGCTCGCCCGGCGCCTCGGCCGTCCCGCGCCGATACCAGGCGAGCGCCATGTCACGCTGCTCGAGTGCATCACATGCCCGGCCCAGCATGCGCATGGCGGCGGCGCGCTCGGTGCCCCACGTCGCCTCGGGCATGGCGAGAAAGCGTTGCAGGGCTGCAACGGCCACGAGCGGGCGCCGGCAGAACACCAGCTCGCGCCCGTAGTAGAAAGCATTACGCGGACACGTCGGGTCCTCTTTCACCGCCAGCTCGAGCAGATCCAGATACTGCGACCGGCTCTTGGTCGCGTCCGGCAGATGGCGCATCAGCAGCTTGCCGGTCGTGGCGGCGATCTCCTGCGTGCGCCCATCGGGCACCACCACCTCATGACAGGGATGATGCCAGCGGTAGCCGTGGCGCGCGTGGATCTTGTCCTGGACGAAAACAACGCCGCCGCTCCAGTCGTAGACGTAGCGCAGGCGGGTCGTGCGGCCCGGCTCCCACACGCGCTCGATCTCCGCGCGCCAGCCGGGCTCGAGCACCTCGTCAAGGTCGAGCGGCACGCACACGTCGACGTCGGCCGGAATGAGCGCCAGCACCGCGTTGCGCGCCAAGTCGAAGCGCCAGGGCGAGATGTAGATGGGGTAGGCGTCCGCGCCCAATCCCTTGGCGCGCAGCGCGGTCTCGTCGGTGCTGCCGGTATCCCCGATCACGATGTGATCGGCGTCGGCGGCCGAGGCCATGAAGCGGTCGACGAACCGCGCCTCGTCCTTGGCGATGGCATAGATGGCGATTTTCATGCTGCCTCAAAAATCTTCGTCGTGCCGTGGTAGACGGCCACGACATCGTCGCTTCCGTGCTTAATGGCGTTGATCTGCGCTTCACCGAGGTAGATGTTGCTGAACCCGGTCTCCGCCAGCGGTTCATAGGTGATGACGATCAGTCCAGGCCGGCCGGCACCGGGAACAGTCGACCCCCGTGCCGATCCGCCGCCGCCGCTTCCATAAGATGTCGAATGAGCCGAGCCGCCGCTGTCGGTGCCACCACCTCCGCCACCGCCACCGCCGCCCGGCCCCGCGGTCACATTGTTTGATGTTTGCGTCCAGATCGTCTCGTTGGAGCCATTCGCCCCGCTTCCGGTGCCGCCGCTTCCACCGCCTCCGCCCCCGCCGGAACCGTCACTAGGCGGAAACCCGAACGCGCCGCCACCCGTGCCGAGGCGATTGTTCCCGCCATCGAGCCCGGGTGAGTTGCTCCCGCCGTCGGCGCCACCGCCGCCACCGCCCTGGTCGCCGTCTGCGTTGCCGCCGTTTCCTCCGTTGCCATGCGGACCAGCGGCGCCGCCGCCACCGCCACCGCTCGGGATACTGAAAATTTGCGAGCCAGTCCCGCCAGAGCCCCCGGAATATTTCGTCGACCCGACACCGGAGCCTGCCGCACCCCCGGCGCCTGGCGTTCCACCGCTCGCGCTAGAGCCGCCCTTGGCGCCAACGGATGATGCGGCAAGGTTAGCGCCGTTGAACCATGTGTCACCAGCCACGCCCCCGACGGCGTAGCTGATCGAAGCTCCCGGTGTGAGCGCAAGATTGGAGATGGCCGAATAGGCACCACCGCCGCCGCCAGGACCGCCGTTGCTGCCAGATCCGGCCTGCGACCCGCTCCCGCCGCCGCCGGTGCACTCGATCGTGTTTTCTGCATTGTTCCAATCGGCTGGCACTTCCCAACTAGAGCCAGACTTCAGGAAGATGACAACCGGCATCAGGCAGCATCCGTGATGAAGTAGAGCGTGTCGGCATCCGGCGGGCTCAGCGCGTCATATTGCGCCTGCGTCAGCGTCTTGATCTTCAGGTTCCCGCGCGCCGTGACGGCGTTCGCCACATCGCCGAGGTTCTGCGACGCCCGGAGCAGCGGGGTGCCCTCCACCGCGACCACGCCTGCCGCAGACCGCGTCAGCGTCGTGTCCGAGGCGTGGCCGAGGTTGAGGCCGGCGAATTGCGGGCTGTCGATCGTCTGCAGATGCTGGTTGATGCCCCAATCATAAACCAGCGCCGTGCCGGTACCGTTGACGCTGAGCACCTTGTTGGCCGCCCCGAGCGCGCTCAACCCTGTGCCGCCGTCACTGACGCTTACAGGCGTGCTCAGCGCCGGTCCGGTCGGCCCGGTCGGTCCCGTCGGACCGGGAACGGTCGACGCTGCCCCGGTGGGTCCGGTCGGGCCCTGGACGCCTTGCTCACCCTGCGGGCCCGTCGGGCCGGTTGGACCGGGAACGGTCGAAGCATCGCCCTGGTCGCCCTTCGGGCCGGTCGGACCAGTGGGGCCCTGGATGCCCTGCTCGCCCTGCGGTCCAGTCGGCCCGGTTGGACCCTGGGCACCCTGCTCGCCCTGCGGACCTGTCGGGCCCGTCGGTCCCTGCACACCTTGGACACCCTGCTCGCCTTGCGGACCGGTCGGACCCGTTGGGCCCGGCACACCTTGAACGCCCTGCTCGCCTTGCGGCCCCGTCGGGCCCTGCTCGCCCTGCGGACCGGTCGGACCCTGCGGGCCCTGGATGTTGCCGACGTTCTCCCAGTCCGCGCCCGTCCACACGTAGAGATCGCCGGCGATGAGATAGGCGTCGCCGGCGCTGCCGGTCGGCGGCAGCTCTTCAGGCCCCGCCAGTGACCCGAGAATGTTGATCGCCGCGCCCTGCGGCCCGATGGGGCCAGTCGGTCCCGTCGGACCAGGAACCGTCGATGCCGCACCCTCGGGGCCAGTCGGTCCCGTCGGGCCCGACGGACCTTGCTCGCCTTGGATCCCCTGCTCGCCCTGGCCACCTTGCGGACCCGTGGGCCCCGTCGGACCCTGCACGCCCTGCAGGCCCTGCCCGCCCTGCGGCCCTGTGGGGCCGGTCGCCCCGGTCGCGCCTGCCTGGCCCTGCTCGCCCTGCGGCCCGGTCGGACCCGTGGGGCCCTGGACACCCTGCTCGCCTTGCGGACCGGTGGGGCCCGTCGGGCCCTGAATGCCCTGGCCACCTTGCGGGCCCGTGGGTCCGGTCGGCCCCGTCGGACCGGCCGAGCCTTGCTCGCCCTGCTCACCTTGCGGGCCCGTAGGCCCCGTCGGGCCAGCCGCGCCAGCCGCGCCGGCAGGCCCTGTCGGGCCCGGCACGGTCGAGGCCGCGCCCTGTGGGCCTGTCGGGCCCGTCGGACCAGATGGACCGGTTGCCCCGCCAGGGCCCGTCGGACCTGTCGGCCCCGCCGGTCCAGTGGGGCCCATCGGGCCGGCTTCTCCGCTGGGCGCCTCGCGCAGCACCAGGTTGCCTTCTGCGTCTACGCCGACGACCGTGTCCGGATTGGCGCCGAAGTCGAGCCGCTGAAGCGCGCTGTCGTCCGTCGGGTCCTGCCGCACGGCCCGCGAAACCTCGCGCCCCAGCTCCTGGATCTGCCGCTGGAGCTCATCGAACGCCGCATCGACGGCGTTGTTGGGGATCGAGCGGAAGCCGGGAAAAGCGACGCTGCGCTCGAAGGGGCTGTCACCGTCGATGGCGATGACGTCGCCCTCTTCGGCGCCCTGGCTGAGCGTGATCGTGCCGTCGGCCTCGCCCACGCCCTGCACGGTGTAGTCGACGTCGAGCTCGAGCAGCGCCACCTCGCCGTTGCGGCGGCGGTAGACGGCGAGCTGGTCCGCCGCCGCGATCGGGAACGCGACGTTGAACACGGTCTCGCCGGCGATCGCAGTGTAGGGGCCGGACGTGCGGGAGCTGAAAGGGACAGTCATGCCGGGCAGCCCTCGGGCAAAAGCGTCGAGGGCAGCCTAGTGGCAGCGGGGGAGTGTTAACCTCTGGTCTGGCTCACGGCGGCTGATCCGGCCTTTGGCCGGGCCGCCTCCGCCGGGGCGGCCTCACGGCCGGGTCGCGCTTGCTCCCGCTGCCGCGCCCAAGGCCCGCAGGGGCCAGGCACGCTCTCTCCGCTCGTGTCAGCTCGCGGAGAACTTGCAACGGTTTCCGACCATTGCATGGCCCGGAAACCGTTGCCAACGCCGCAACCGTTACTGCAACCGTTGCCAGCCGGGCAGCGCCGTATAGAGGCACCGCCCGTCGCGCCAGGTGCGCACGTGGGGCTCGACCTGGCGGCGCAGGCGGCTCGCCTGGCCGGGCGAGCAGCCGATGGCGGCGGCCAGTTCGAGGTTGTTGAGGGCGCGGCCGGCGGCCGTCAGCGCCCCGATCACGGGATGCGCGCGCGGCGGCGGCAACGGTTGCGGCTCGACAGGCGCCGGCGGCAACGCTTTCCGTCGGCGGCGGAAGATCCCGCCGATGGTGTCGGCGATGTGGTCGATGGGCGACATTCCGGCGTGCATGGCTTGCACCTCCTCGAAACGGTTTCCGGTTGTGGGAAAGGTCAGCGCCCGAAGGCAGGCTGGGGGAGGATGCGCGCGGCGGCGGTTGCCAGCGCGCGGCTGGCCGGTAAGGTAGGCATGGGTCTTTCTCCTGCTCCAATCAGGTGGAAGATCAAGGGCCGGCCGGGTGTCGCAAGCACTCGGTCGGCTCGCTGACGATACTAGGGCAAGTCTTAACGAAATGGCAATAGTGCCAAGCAACGCTTAATTGTTAAGAAGTAAGGGGGAGTTCATGCGTGTAATTCTGATCGCGGCTCTTTCAATCGTCGCCCCTATGTCAGCGCAGGCCGCTTGTGAGCTCGTCTCCGGCCCCTGCTCGACCGATCAATACGGGAATACCTACCGCACCGAGCAGAATTTCGGCGGCGGCTATAACACCTACCGCAATGGCGATTTGCACTCGCAGACCGGCCAGACGCTGAGCGGGTCATGGCGCGAGCGGTACAACGACGGCTCGAGCCGGACCTATAACTACGATCCATACGAGAGCACATTCTCGACGGGTCGCAAAGATCGCTACCGCTAACGCGCCAACGCCGGCCCGCGCCGCGGGCTGGTCTCGCCGGGCCGCCACCAGTAGTCCTGTCCGAAGTCGCGCCGGCGCCTGTCCATCCGCCGGCGGAAGGCGGCGCGGGCTTCCGGGTCGGTCAGGTGCTGCAGCTGGTCGAGCACCACGCGCTCATAGGCGAGCTGCAGATACCAGGTCGTGCCGCCCGGCGTGTGGCCGCGCAGGAAGCCGACGAGCTCGCGGCCGGAGTTCGTCTTGTCCTTGCCCTGCGCGAACTCGAAGGCGTTGCCGATGGTCAGCTTCCGGAGCTGGTCGGCCGTGTCCCAGATCGGGCCCGCCACCGTGCGCGCCAGGCCGCCGCCGAAGCGGTTGACGTCGCTGAACAGGAAGTCGCCGTAGATGCCGAGCCCGCCGCCCTGCAGCAGCGCCGCGCCCCAGAACTCGCGGCCCTCCTCGTCCATCGGCTTCATCTTGCGCGGGTCGCGGCCGGCGACAAGGTCCTTGAGCTGCATGGACAGGGCGCCGAACAGCGTCAGCGTGATGAGCAGCCCGCCGGCATAGACCGCCCCGCGCGCAATCGAGCCGTCCGCGACCTCGCGGAACACGCGGCCGCCGTGCAGCATGACGAAGGTCACCGGAAACGACTTGAACTGCATGCCCGTGCGGGCGAGCTCGCCGATGATGGTGCCGGGCCGCGTCGAGCCCGTCACCAGCGATTGCGAGCCCACCGTGCTCTCGGGGATGGCGTAGGTGCTCTCGCGCAGGATCATGGCGATGTAGCGCTCGGCGAGATCGCGCCGGCCGGCGGCGGCCATCTCCGCGGGCCTGAGCAGTGCCGCCCCGCCCTCGCGCGTATAGACCGGCATGGCGCGCAGCTGGTCCCAGTCGTCGGCCGTGAAGCCGTGCCGGTCGAGCATGCGCTGCACCGGCCCCGGCAGATCGCGCCATCCGTGCGCGACCTGGTCGGCGAGAAAGCCCTGCAGCTCGAGGCCGAACGCGTGCTTGCCCGCCTGCGTGAAGGGTGACAGGCCCGAGAAGGTCAGGGCCCGGTCGGAGAGCCAGCGGGTCCACTCCGGGCCCGACAGCGCCCCCACGTAGCGCGCCTGCTGGTGCAGCGTGTGCAGGGCGCCGTCGAGGATCAGCCCGGCACGCACCGCCTCGCGCCGGTCCTCGCGGCCGAACTGGCGCACCACGTCGGCGAAGGTGCGCGTCGCGCGCAGGCCGTTGAACCGGCGCGTGATGGCCTGTGTCCCGAGATCCGAAATCGAGGTGATCGCCGCTTTGCCGAGCCGGCTCGCCGTGATGATGTTGCGGGTGCCCGAAAGCACGTTGGCCCAGGTCGCGTTGACCGGCGTGTTGGCAGCGCCCCGCATGTGCGCCCACATCTCGTCGGCGCGGAACAGCTCGACGTTGGCCGTCGCGTCGTTGCCGGTCTGCTGCTGCACGAGCTGCTTGAGATAGGTCCGCATGCTCTCCGGGTTGGGCCCGAGGATCTCCATGGCCGCGATGTCCCGGGCCATCACGTTGACGTAGCCCATCATGGCCGCGAACGGATCGCCCTCGCCGAAGGCGCGGGCGTAGTCGAGCCAACTTTCCGGGTCCTGGAAATGTAGAAATCGGTGGTCGGCGTGCTGGCGGAACAGCGCGCCGGCGCCCTGCGGCTGGCCGGAGGGGTCGCGGTCGATCCAGCCGTCCGTCGTGATCCGGTCGTAGATCAGCCGCAGGCTCTCAGCGAGCTCCTCGTCGGTGAGCTGGCGCCCGGTCACCGGGTGCACCATGCGGGCCCGATCGAGCCGCGGCTCGATGAAGGCGCGCCAGGCGTCGAACCCGGCGCGCATCAGCGCCTCGGCGTTATGGCTCTGCGGCAGCCCCCAGTCCTGCAGCCGGCCGATAGCGCCGCCGGCGGCGTTGAAGCGCTGGCGCAGGTCCTCCGCGATGCGGCTCCACGACTGCGCCAGATGCCGGGCATGGGCATCACCGCTGTCCCGGCCGAACAGCTCGCGCACCACGTTCTCCAGCCGCGTGACGGTGCGCGTCGAGGCGAACCAGGAGCCGGCCTGGCGCCGCTTGTCTCCCGCGAGTGAGCCCTTGCGGAACTCGAACAGCAGCTCCTCCATCTCGGCGTGCGCCTGGGCGATGATGGCGAGGCGCTTGTGCTCGACGTCCTCGAAGCGCGCCTGGCCCTGGTGCTCGTGCAGATAGCGGAAGGCGCCGGCCGGGTCCGGCTGGCCGCGCGCGCTGCGGTGCTCGGCGATCGCCGCCTCCAGCTCGCCCCGCCGCGCCTCGGTGAGCAGCGCCCGCCGGCGCCGCTCGAAGGCCTCCGCCTCGATCTCCTCGATCAACTGCTCGCGCGCCGCCCCGCGCGACTGGATGTGCCGCACGAGCTGGTCGTAGCGCCGCTCGAGCGCCATCGCCTCCTCCAGGGTGATGTGCCCCTGGGCTTGGGCTGATCGGATGCAATCTCTGAGGCTCATTTCTTACTGGCCAATCTCGCCACCTCGGCGGCAAGGGAACCTCGACCTTCTTGGTACGCCTTGCGGGCGTATTCCCTGACGAGCTCAGCCACGAGCTCTTCCGCCCCGCGGTCCTGCTGCGCAGCTACAATGATCTGCTTGACATACTCGTCCAGCTTCAGCTTTTCCTCGTCCACACCTCGCTCCTCTCTACAGCTTGCAGCTTTCGACGGTGTCCTTCAGCTCCGTCGCGCGGTTCGCCTCGTCGAGCTCGCGCGCGAGCTTCGAGCGCTTGAGGCGCACCGCGTTGGCCGTCAGCCGGCCGCCGAAGGTCTGGCTCAAAAGGTCGGCGAGGTCCGCTGCCTTCATGCTGGCGAGGTCCTCGCGCGTCAGCATCGCCAGCGCCTCCGGCGTCCACTCGAACTTGCCTGCGTTGAGCCAGGTCGGGCTGCGCCCATGCCTGGGTTGTGCGCCACTGATCTCCGGCAGGGCGATGCCTTTCTGCTTGGCCCGATCACGCGCTCGATAGACGGCCTTCTCCGTGACCATGCGGCCGAGGCGCTCGCTCAGCCGCTCTGCCATCTGGCGTGCGGTGAGCCCTGCCAAATCCGGAGCTGCCACCGCGACCTCGGTGGGCCCGAGGGCCCGGCTGACCCCTTCGGCCTCGACCGTCTGCGATACCGCCGCCACGCTCACGTAGCGGCCGGCGCGATCAGACAGCGCCTGCGCGACCTCGACCACTGATTGCCCGGCCCCGACCATGTCTCTTGCCATTGCCCTCTCATCTTCCGACAGTCCGAAGCCGACGCTCTTGCCGGGGCGTGCTTCGGCCGGCTTGCGTGGCAGGCGGCCCGCGCGGCGGTCGGCCTTCAGCACGTCCTCGATCCGCCACCAGACCATGCGCCGGGCCAGATCCTGCGGATCGACCTCGACGCCGAAATGCCGGGTCATGGCGTCGGCTATCTCGGCAGCCGACATGCCCTCCGCGGCGAGCTTCTCCTCGAAGGTCCGGAAGGCCGTCGCGAGCCGGTCGGCCTCGATCTCGACGGGGGACCTGTCGGCCCGCGGCGCGCGCGCCTGGCCCTGTCGCTCCGCGGCCGTCTCGATGCGATGCGCACGCTGGCTGAGCTCCTCCCACAGCGCCTCTTCCCAGTCGTCGGTGAGCTGCGGCCCGGTGCGCTCGCGCAGGGCGATCTGCTCGACCCGCGGCACATCCTCGGTGGCTTCGGGCGGCTGCGCCAGCCGCTCCGGGCGCCGGAGCAGGGAGCGGCGCTCGACGTTGCGCGCCTCGACCTCACCGGCGAGCCTGAAGTAGAGGAGCCGGGCACTGGCCTGCTCGAGGCTTTCCCGCTCGGCGAGCAGGCCGCCGAGCTCATCGATGAGCGCGGCCCGCTGCGTACTCCCGGCGTCGAACGGCGCGATCGTCGCCTCGTAGGCCTCGAGCCGCTCGACCGCATGCGCCGCGGCCTGGTCGAGATCACCGAGCGCCTTGCGCACCCACCGGGTCATGAACCCCGGCGAGCCGCCCCGGGCAAAGCCCTCGCGCACCTGGATCAAATGCTGCAGCTCGTGCAGCAGCACCAGGCGCGCCTGTTTCGCGCTGCCGGCCCGCACGCGGATCTCGCGCGGGTTCTCCAGCACGACGCCGCGCCGCCCCAGCCGGCGGTCGTGCTCCAGCCGCACGCGCACGCGGCGGAGCTCAGGATAGGCCTCCCAGAGCAGCGGGTGGTCGAGGATCTTGTCGGCCCGGCCCTCGATCGCCTTGCTGGCGATCTGGCCCTTGGCAAGCTTCTCGGCCCGCGTCCTGAGCTTGGCATCGCGATCGGAAATCTCAAAGCGCCAGGCGCCGTCCGCGCCGCGGAACCAGCCCGTCGTCTGCCAGATCTCCTCGGCCGTGCGGCCCGCGCCCTCCATGGCCTGCGCCGCCTCCAGCCGGACGAGGTCGGCCGAGCGCGCCCGCTGTCCGGCCATGGCGAACATCGGCGCGTTCTCGTTGGCCGCGAGGTGGCGCCCGATGACCGCACCGCCGTCGCCCGCGAAGATGCCTTCGAGAAGGTGCGCGATCGGCGCGACCTTCGACGGAGAGACCGCGCCGTGGAAGATCATCTCGATCAGGTGGGCGGGGCCCTCCTCTTCAATTGCCGAAGCTGCATCCTGATATGTGCTATAGTTGCGGTCGTAGATGACGCGCAGCGTGTCAGGGTCATCCGGGTCGGACATCCAGGGCCGCCCGGTCTGCTGCGCAAAATCGGCAAACCGCAGGTCGAGAACACCGAGGTCTTCAGCATGCCTGACAAGAAGCGCCCACGTCCTGTCGTCGATCAAACCGAGCGCCCGGTAGACGTGAACCAGCTCGTGGAGGACCTCCCCGACGAGGGATTGGGAGACTTCGGCGACGCTGGCGGCCGCGTCAGCGTCGTCCCCGTACTTGAAAAAAACGAGCGTGCGGCGGCCCGGAAGCCAGCTCGCGCGCTTCGATCGAAGATGTGACCACGGGCCGCGCAGCTCGAACTCGCCGCCATCCGCGCCCGCGAACACGGCATTGACATGCCGGGAGCCGGGGATCGGCTCGATCCGCTTCAGAATGCCGACGGTCACCCCGCCGGGGATCAGCCCGCGCACCTCGTCGAGCTTGTCGATCGCAGCGCGCACCACGGCATCGCTGTTCTCGGCAACCTCGCCGAGCGCGATCGCCATGTCGAACCTATCCCGCGTCGGCAGATCGCCGAGCGCGGCCAGGTCGAATGGTGGCTCGTCTAGTGGAGCTTCGTCTTCCGGTCCGCCAGCACGCGCTTGATCACCGCCCAGCCCTTCTCGGCCTTCTCGCGCGCCGCCCGCATCTCCTCGGCCGAGCCGCTGCCGGAGCTCGGCTTCTGTTCTGACGTCCTCGAGCCCGAGCCTGCCAAGATCAGCCTCCATCTCCTCTGCCGCCAGGAACGCTTCGAGCGCTTCCCGGTCGGCTTCCCGCACGACCATTGTACCACGGAGATCGTCGTCGATGGCCGACAACAGATCATTTATTTCCGGGCGCTCCCTGCCCGTCAGGAAGCCTTCTTCCCAGGCCAGGTGCGCCGCATCATCCAGCGCCATGCCCCGTGACGATATCAGCCCCGGCCGGTCGCGCGGACGCCCGATCATCGCGCGCAAATCGCCGCCTTCATCCTTGATCCCGCCCCGCTCGACGAAGAAATTGACGAGCCGCTGCGGCCGCCTCGCGCGGCGCATCTCCTGCACGAAGCGCCAGGTATCGACGACGGCTTCGGCCTCTTCTGCCCGTATCTCCTCGAGCGGATCACGCGGCGGTCGCGGCGCCTCAGCTTCCCGCGCGGCGGCCGCCGCTTCCACCACGGCGCGGTCGACTGCATCCGCCACCGCCGTCCCGCCGCGGATCAGCTTCACCGCCTCGGCCCGGGCCAGCGGGTTGAGATCGGGCAGTTGCCGCCCGTTGGCCTTCGACCAGGCCGCCCATTTGTCGATGGCGCGCTCGGCCGCGACCTCGAGCGCTTGGTCGATACGGGCGCCGAGCTCCCGCTCGAGCGCGGCGACCTGCGCCTGCGCCTCCGGCCCGCCCGGCGCGTCGATGCCGCGCGCGCCCCGGAGCGGCTGCTCATGCGGCATGAGGCCCGCAAGCCCGTCACGCTCGATCACACCGCGAACGGCGTCGACGAAATCCTGCGCCGCCGCCTTGACCTTAGTGCCCGCCTCGAGCGCGCGGGCCGCCTCGTCGAGCAGCTCGGAGACGGGCCCGTCCCGCACCGCCAGATCCTCGATCAGCGCGACGACGGCCTCGCCGGTCAGCGCCCGGTCGGCGTTGGCGTCGACGGCGAGCCGGTTGCCCGCCTGCTCGATGCGCCGCGCCTCCCGGCTGATGAGCGAGAAAATGCGCGCGTCCTCGCGGAAAAGCCGCACGGCGCGGTCGAGCACCTTGGCGCGCGCCGGTATCAGCGCCCGCGCGTCGGCGCCGAGCAGCGTGCGGTGCGCCTCGGCCCTGGCGCCTACCTGCATCAGATCGGCCACCATGTGGCGGGCCTCGCGCACGTTGGCAGGCTCGCCCTCGATCAGGCGCCGGACGAGGCCGGCGTGCTGGCTGCGGTCGCGCACCAGGTCGCCGATCACGGCCGCGTGGTTGGGCGCGATCTCGCCGTTGATGACGGCGGCCAGCGCCTCGTCGGAGAGCTTGGCGAGCGCGCGCGCCTGGCGCATGGCCTCGGTACCGAGCGGCACGCTGCTGTCGAGGATGCCAGGCCGCTCGCGGATCACGCGCGCGGCGTCGATGACGGTGCCGCTGCCCTCCTGCAGGTTCTTCTTGGCCGCCAGCGCGCGCACGTCCGATGGCGTCCAGCCGTCGGCCTCACGGAAGACGACGGCCTGCAGGCTGATCGGCTCGTGGCCATCCCCTTCGAGACGCTTGGCCAGCGACAGCCGCTGGTGCCCGTCGGCGATGACGAGCGCACCGTCCACCCGCTCGAAGACGATGATGCGCCCAGCGGCCAGCGGGTCCCACTGGCGCACGCCGGCGAGCCGGCCCGTGGCCCCTTCCACATCGCCGCCGGCCTTGAACTGGAAGGTGCCGGCATCGGTCACGAGCTCGGCCGCCGCGACCTCGCGCATGGTCACCGGCTTGGCATCCATGCGGAAGCGTGCGGGCGGCGCCGGGGCATCGTCGGCGAGCCGGCGCCCCGTCGCCTCCGGCACGGGATCGGGACGCATCGGCGGCGGCTCGATCGGGTCCTCTGCCGCGCGCAGCGCCTGGACCAGGCTGGAGAGCCCGTCGCCACGGTCGATGAGCGGTGGCGTGGGGCGGGCGACGTCGGCGTCGATCTCCGCCGCTTGGCGGGCGCCCCGGACCGCGGGATCGGCGTCGGCGCCGGTCTCACGCGCCAGCCGGTCGAGCGCCTTGCGGTCGCCCTCGGCCGCCTTGCGCACGGTCGACGTCCTGCCGAGCCGGCGTGCGGCATCGTCGAGCGCCTCGTCGGGTCGCCGCCAGCGGATGATGTTGCCGGCCGCGTCAAGCTCCGGCACGCGGCTGCGGAACCTCTGCGAACCGCGGAAGGCGCTGCGGACACCTGCGTCGGCGACAAAGCCGAACGCGCCGGCCATGCCGATGTCCATCAAGGCCGTTCCGAGGCCGTGCTCCAGTCCCGCCCGGGCGCGCCAGTGCTGGATCGCGGGCTGCTGGACAGCCTCGACAGCGGCGTTCGCCACTGCCTGCTTGATGCCCATCCAGACGACCGACGCCGCGCCGGCGGCCACGCGCCCGGTCGGCCCGAGCATCATCGTCGAGACGTTGCCGGCATCGCTCAGCGACCCGGCGAAGCCGCCGGCGAAGGCGGCGCCCCATCTCCATCCGGCCGGGCCGCGCGCAAAAACGTCCTGGAACTTCTTCTCGGTCCTGTTCGCGCGCGCGGCCGCCTCGTCCCGCGGCGAGCGCCCCGGCCGGATCGCATCGATCTGGTCCGGGAACTGCTCGGCGAGCCGTTCGAGCTCGGACTGAAAGTCGACGTGCGGGTCGCGCAGGTTCTCCTGCAGCTCGCCGAAATGCCCCGCGCGCACGTTCGGCGGGATGCGGTAGGGGTTCCTGAGCACGATGCCGGTGGCGGCCTTGATCGCGTCGATGCGGCGATCGTAGGCCTCCTCCTCGAGCAGCTTCATCGAGCCCCAATTGCCGACGTCGTGCGCGCTCTCGACCGCTGCGTCGTAGATCTCTCCGAGCGATGACGGGTCCGGCTCGGGGCGCGCGGCCGTGAAGGTGCCGATGCTGGGTTTCTCCGCCAACATTATCAGTCACCCCCGAGGTAGAGGTCCGGCCGCCTGCGGCGCAGCGTGTCCCCGAGCGCGCCGAGGTCGAGCACGAAGGGACGCCCGCCGTGCATCACGAATTGCGGATCGTCCTGCAGGTCGCCGAGCGCCAGCCAGTAGCGGCTTGGACCCACGGTCACCAGCCGCGCGCGGCGCAGCGTGGCGAGGCTCAAGGGCGTGCCGTCGGCGGCCGACGGGCCGACGTCGAACGGATCGACCAGGTCCTCCGGCCGGATCGTGTCGAGAAGCTCGCCGAAGCGGTCGCGCTTGACGTCCGGCGGCACGACGGCGGGCGCACCGGTGCCGAAGCCGAACCAGTTGCGGTCCTGGTAGAAGATGCCGCCATAGGTCTCGCCGGCCACCTCGTGCTCGCCGAGCGCCTCGCGCAGGCCTTGGCTCCACAGGTCCTCGTCGAAGCCGGTGAGCCCGAGCCGGCGGGCGCGGATCTCGTAGGCCGCGTTGGCAATGGCAACTGCAGCCGCCTCCGTGCGCGGCAGGGCCGTCAGCGCGTTGCCGATGGCATCGGACTTGGGCTGCGCGATCTGCTGTTTCGTCGGCGCCAGCGCCTTGAAGCCTTCGGTGCGCTTCAGCGCCAGGCCGTCGGCCGCATCGCGTGCGACGCCGGTCGGGCCGGCCGACGCGACGAGCGAGCCGAGCAGCGCCACCGCGGGCGCATCCCTGCCCACCTCGCCCATGATGCGCTCGGCGTGCTCCGGCACGGCGCTGGCCACGGCCCCGGCGAGCATCAGCGTCTGCCCGCCGCCCTCGGTCATCAGCGCGCCGAGCTGCCGCGCCTCGTCCGGCCGCAGATACTGTGCCGTCTCGCCGTAGCGCGCGGCCACCTCATCGGCCTGCGCGACGCGCGCCTTGAGCGAGGCCGCCGTGCCCTCCTCGCTGGAAAAGTCGAGCGGCGCGACCGCGATCAGCCCGACGCGCTCGGCCCAGCCCAGCGGGTCGGCTTTCAGCTCCTTGCGCGCCTCGTCGGCCAGCTTCTCGGCGAGCTCGATGCGCGCGACCTGGTGCTCATTGGCCCCGGTCTGGCCCACTTGCGAGCGCATCGCCCGCGCGACCGTGTCGATCTCGTCGGGCCTGAGCTGGCGCAGCTCCACCTGCAGCTGCAGGAGATCCTCGGCGGCGGCTAGGTCCGCCTGCAATTCAGGCGCCCGCTCGCCCGCCTCGAGGATGCGGGCCTTGAGGCCGGCGAGCTGATCCGGCGGCACCGCGTAGCCCTTCTCGAGCACACGCGTCACGCTCGCCACCTCCTGCCGCAGCCCCCGGTTCATCACGGAGGCCTCCGCGCGAGACGCGCGCAGATCGGCTTCGAGCGTGCCGCGCACGGCCCGGAAGCCCTGCAGGTCATACTCCTGGGCGAGCCCGCGGCTGTTGGCGAAGTCCTGGTCGAGCTCCTCGAGGAAGCGCTGCTTCGCATCGAGCGACGGCAACCGCTCGAAAGCGCCGAGCAGCCGCGCGGTGGCCACCTGCTCGCGCGCCGTGCTCATGGCCTTGGCGGCCGCCTCCGGCGAGACCAGCCGCTTGCCCGTGACGTCGGTGCGGCTGAGCGATCGGGCGAGCTGGCCGAGATCGTTCGCCAGCACCGCGTCGGCCTCCTCGTCGAGACCGAGTGCGAACGCCCGCTGGTGAATGGCCTTGAGGCCTTCGCCCAGCTCGGTCTCCAGCGCCGCCCGCTGCTCGGCGGCGATGCGGGCCGCCTGCTGGCGCGCGATGTCGCGGCCGAACTCCAATCGCTTGCCCTGCATCAGGAGCTGTAGACCGGGCCTCAGCTCCTCGGGCGCGTTGGAGAGCCACGTGCGCGCCTTGCCTTCGAGCACGCGGAAGAGCTCGTCGGGATTGCTCGAGAGCTTCTGATAGGCGGCGCCGAAATCTGCCTCGATCTCCTGACGCATGCGCGTCTCGGCCACCTGCAGCCCGGCGCGGTCGTAGGCCTCGCCGCGGATCGTCATCTGGCGTGTCGGGCGGAACTCCGGGTCGAGCCCGGCAGCAAGGCCCGCGCGCGCGCCTTCGACAGCCGCCGCGTGGTCGGCAAGCTGCCCGACCTTGGCGCCGATCCCGGCGAGATCCGAGGCGACAGAGTTGAGCGCGCCTTGGGCGCCCGATGACGGAAGCGGCCGGATGTCCGTTGTCACGCGCGAGCGCGCCTCGATCTCGTTCGCAACGCGCAGCAATCCTCGCATCTTATTCGCTGGCATGTGTTGCCTCCGTTGCGCTTTTCCGGAGGCCCTCAGGCCCGAAGGGCCAAGCGCCCAAGCGGGCGCCGGCGCGAGCGCCGGCCCTCAGCACGACGGCGCTCAGCGTGGGGCACGCTCTCACCACTCGTGTCACCTCAACCATGATGCGCCACCTCGAAGCGGATCGCCTTGATCTCCAGCGGTGCCGGCACGCTCTGCCGGAATTGGATCGAGGGATGCCGCGACCAGCCGCGAAAATTCTGCCGGCGCACGTCGCCCGTCAGCAGCCGCTGCATCATCGGCAGCTCGGGTCCGCCGCTTTCACTGAGCTGGCCCGGATCGAGCGCATCGCCGTCCATGTAGGTCAGCGGCGCCTCCTGCCACGGCCCCCACTGGATCTCGTGCCACGGCCCGCGCGTGACGCTGATCTCGATCTGCCCGGTTCTGACGAGGCTCAGCTCCACCTCGTAGATGCGCGCCGGCAGACGGAACGGGCGGTCGTTGGCGAGCTTCTCACGGAATTTTTGCAGCCGTCCCGAGACCTGCGGCGCCAGGCCGACCGTCACATCCGTCGCCGCCGTATCGAGGGTGATCGCGGCGCCGGTCACGGTGAGCGGCCCCATGAGCTCGCCGTCGGCGTAGGCCCACACCGCCTTGCCCTCGAGGTGGCCGAGATGGCCGATCACGGTCTGCGGGGTGTCGAAAGTGAAATGCGTCGCCGCGTCGAGCAGGCCAGCCTCGTCGCGCGTCTCGAGGTAGAGATCGGCGCCGTCGGCGCTTTCGCGCTCGATCGCCGCCACCACGCGGAAGTCGGTCGTCGCCGTGATCGCGCGGAACTTCCCGTCCGTGCCGTGCGGGAAGAAGGCGATCACCTCCTGGGCGCGGAGCAGCACCAGCAGCACCAGGCTGCCGTCGGCCTGCGCCATGAAAACGAGGTTACCCTCGGACGTCGAGAGCGGCGGCCGGTGCGCCATGTCGACCACCTGGGTCAGCAGGTGCGGCGCCAGGAGCGAGAGCGGCTCGGCCTGGTAGGTGGCGCGGCCATCGGTGTCGACCAGCCCCAGTTTGAGATCGCGCAGCACGCGGCCGCCCTTCTGGATGAAGAGCGTGCCGTCGTCGGCGATCGCCGGCGGCACGGCCGCCTCGATCCCGTAGCCGACGGCCCGCACCGCGTTCTGCGGTTGCGTCGCGTCGAGCGTGCGCGCCTCGATGTACCAGGCGCTGCTGTCGGTCAGGAGCTGGAGGTGCGTGCCGACGAACGCCTCGCGGATGGTTTCGACGCTGTCGGTGTCGAGGGTGCGGAAAAAGCCGAGATCGGCGGTGAGCGGATCGCCCGTCGACGTGAAATCGAAATAATCCGCCACCCGGCTCACGCCCCACGTCTGCGGCGCCGCACGGAAGCCGCCGAGGAGCAGCCGCGACTGCACGAAGCCGCCGCAGCGCGGCCAGCCGGTGGTGCCGCCGAACAGCGGCCCCTCGGCATTGAGCCCGCGCTGCACGATGCGCAGGAGAGGCTCGATATCGTCGCGGCCGAGCACCTGGGCCGTCAGCGCCGGCCAGGCGCGCCCGCCGTTGGTCCCGCTGAACTGGACGCGCACACCGGGCGCGGCCCCGGCTGTCAGGGTCACCACCAGATCGGAGCCTTGGACGCCGGGCAGAGCGTCCAGCGCCGAGGCCACCGCCGCAGCGAGGCCTGCCGTGCCCGTGTAGGTGACGGGCGCCGTGACCATGTCACCCAGCCACAGCACGAACGCGTCGTTCTCCTCGATCCCCGACAGGGTGAGTTCCTTCACCTCGTCCTCGTCTCCGGAGAAGGCGGTGCCAGCCGTCAGGCCCGGGACATCACCGAACGGCGCCGTCTCGACGTTCCATTCGTCGTTGGCACCCTGGCGCACGATGCGCACTGTCGGCACGTCCTCGTGGAACAGCAGCACGGTGTCGAGCGAGGCGGCAGCATTGACATCGGCTATCTGGTGGGCGGCGATCGGCACCGGGATCGAGGCGAGATAGCGCTGGCGCTGGAACACGTCGATGTTGCGCTCGGTGAGCACCAGCTCCAGCACCAGATCGGCAGAACGGTGGAAGTTGAACATTTTGACCGGCGAGAGCTGCCGCTTCTCCGTCCACAGTCGGATGCCGGCGACGTTGACGGTTCCGATACCCTGGGCACCCTTGGCGACGACGCGCCAATTCTGCGCGGCGACAGGCTGCCCGGCCGGTCCGCCCGGCCACTCGCCGAAGCGGCGCGTGCGGCCGAGCTGGTCGACGCGCTCGTAGAGCTTAGGCCAATCTGCGAAGTCACCGGCAGGCTGCGGGCCTAGATTGGCCCAGCGTGTGCCTCCGTTGACGTTGCCGCCAGTGACAGCCACGATGGAGCGGTAGATTTCCGATGCGCTGTCAGCATCGCTGGCGCGTGCCCAAGTGAACGAGCTGCCGCCAAACGAAACAGTGTAGATGCCATTGGTGGTCGGATCATTCTGGTTCTTCACCAGAACGCGGGTGCCGTCGCCGACCTGCACCCCGTCGATGATCGGGTCTCCTGCGATCTCAATGTGCGCGGTCGTTGCGACAGCAACGTCCGCCAACGGCGTTAAACCGGTGGATCGAATGTTCCGCCGCGTGCCGAGCTCCGGCTCGATGGCGCCCTGCATCTCGATCCACGCCGATCCGTCCCAGTACTCCACCGCGAGCACGTCGTCCTTGCCGGCCGTGCCGGCGTAAAAGCCGATGACGTCGAAGAAGCACACGTCCCGCGGCGCCCCGAGGTCGACCTCCAGAACGACGAAGGTGCCGGCGCCGGCTGCAGATGTCGTGAACACCGTCTCCGGGTCCTGGTCGACCAGGTTCGCCGTCGTGCCGCCGTTGTGGGCGGTGATCATGCCGGCCGTGACATGGATCGGCTCGATCCGCCGCCGCAGCCGCCGCTTGTAGCCGGCATTCACAACGTCCGCGTCCGACAGCAGCGACCAGCCCGCCCGCCGGCGGATGCCGCCCTGCGGCCGCGCCTCGAGGTTCTTCGCCTCGGCCAGGCTGTCGTAGTAGTGCTTGAGGTCGATGCGCTCGGAAAGCGCCGGGTCGAGCACGCCCTTGGTGAAGCTGTTTGTTAGTTCCGCCTTGCGAACCACACCTCACCCCCGCCGCGCGATATCGATGCCGAAGTCGGCGCCACTGGCCAGCGCCTTGCCGCCCGCGGCGAGCAGGCTCATGCTGCCGCTCGTCTCGAGCTGGCCTGCCCGCGCCAGCGCCTGCGCCCGCCGGATGCGCGCGTTCTGCTTCTCGATCCCCGTCTCGAACTCGGCTTGGGCGGCGAGATCGCGCTCGACCTCCTGGCTCGAAGAGATGTCGAGGCCGGAGGCGGCAAAGGCGACCCGTGCCGCGCCTGTCTTCTGCACCAGGTCGCGCTTGATACGGATCGCCGCCTCCTCGCTCGCCAGCACCTCCTGGTTGCCCTGCAGCCGGGCCAGATCAGCATTGGTCTGCGCTTCCGCGTAGGCCGACAGGCCACCGGCGAGGCTGGACAGGATCGAGCCCGCCGTCGCAACCCCCTGCAGCACGGAGAGCGCCGTCGACGCGCCCGCCGCGACGGTCGAGGTGACGCCGGCGGCCGTTGTCACCGTCGTCGCCCAGGTGGCCGCCGTGGCTGCGCCGGCCGCTGCGCCCGTCGATCCCAATGCCGCAAAGAGCCCGATCGCCAGCTCGGCCATCTCACATCCTCGCACTGATCAGCGGGTTCTCGCCTTCCGCCAGGACCGGCGAGGGCGATGCCATGTCGCTGAGCGCGCGCGCCTCGGCGAGCTTGCCGCCGTGGCCCTGCATCTGCGGCGGCCCGAAGCACTCCTCGAGGAGATCGTTGCGCAGCACTCGGTCCTCGCGCACTGACAGCGCAAATTCCGCCATCAGATTGAGCACCACCAGCGACCGGAAATAGCCGGGCCAGTAAACCGGCGGCGTCGCCTTCTGGAACTTGAGCCAGATTGCCTCGGCGTTGGTCCTGAGCTGCCGTTCCTCGAAGAGCTCGTAGCGCGTGAAGGGCGCGCGGGTCTCCGCGCGATCGTAGACCGCGCGCGGGCTGCCCAGCATCTCGGTGGGCAGCTCGTATGCGTAGGCCCAGTGCTGGTCGGGCGCGGCCGCCAATCGGTTGAGCTGGCGCGTCTGCGTGTTGAAGTGCCAGGTGTGCCGGGTGAGCAGGTCCTCGGTCACGTCCTGGTAGACCGCGATGTGCGTCTCCGCCCCCGGCGCGCTTTCGCTGCCCAGCGGATCGGCGCCGATGCGCACCAGCGCGCGGTCGATCAAAATAATTCGTGTCGTCACGGCGCCACCTCATACCGGCCCGAAGGGCCCAAGGCCGCGACTGCGGCCCGGCGCGAGCGCCGGCCCTCAACGCGCACAACGCAACTTCACGAACGCGCTCTCGCCACTTGTGTCAGGTCACTTGCAAATTACGGCGCCGGTGCCGAGGGGTACAAAAGCACCGGCGCCGCTTCACCGCCGAGGCTCAAGGGGGAGAGGCCGGCGGATCACGTCGTCTCGGACCCGCCGCCCTCGCCGTTGCCGTTGCCGCCGCCGCTGTCGCCGGCAGGCTTCGGCTTGCCCTTCTCCGGCGCCAGCTTCAGCGCTTTGCCTGCGAGCCCCGGGGCGGCGTAGACGAACACGTCCTTGCGCCCCTTGGGGTCGATCAGGCTGCCGTTGACGAACACCTTCTGCAGCACCTGATAACGAACTTTCTCAGCCATGGCTTTCCTCCGATCTCACGACTGCCGACTGCCGATTGCCGCTAGATCGCGTCGGGGTACGCCAGCCAGGACGCCGGGTCCTGATTGGTCAGGAAGGCGTCGACGGTCGCCGTCGGCGTGGTGCCGCCGAGCGTGTAGTTGAGCCGCAGGTAGCGCTCGTTCTGCCACGGCATCGGGATGACCACCCGCGTGCCGGTCGTGAACGCCGCTGCCGCCAGCGTCGGATGCGTGAGCAGCGTCGCCGCGGAGGGGAAGTTCGCGGCATCGTCGGTCTGCACCGCGATCGCCAGCGTCGGGGTGGTGCCGGCGAGCCCCGTGCGCGCGACGATGACCCACCAAAGCGGATCGCCGGGCCCGAGGAGGCGGTTGACCGCGCCGAGGTCGATGACGTCCGTCGACGGTGCGGTTTCGGTGAGGGCCTGCTTGGCCGAGACCTGCAGGCGGCTGTCGATGATCATGACCGGGCTCCTTTGCCGGAAAGAAAAAAGGGGTTAGCCGCTCGCGCCGCCTCAGCTGGCGGGCACGAGCGCTTCCGTGTTGAGGATCGCGTCGCAGCGGCGCACCGGTACCTCGTCGAGCACCATCACGCGCCGGCCCAGCACCTGCTCCATCGAGATCTGCACGTTCTTGGAGTTCTTCTGCTGCCGGCGCAGGAACGACTTGATGGTCCGGTTGCAGTAGAGCACCGGCCGTCCGACCGAGAGAGACGGCACCTGCTCGAAGGCCTGGGCGATCAGGTCGAGGAGATCGGCGCCGCTCTGCGCATCCTTGGTCAGATCGCTGATGTCGATGTTGGCGATGCGCACGATGTAGCGCCAGTCGCGAACGGTGAGGCCGCAGTTCCACTTGTAGTGCGAGCGATAGGCCTGCATGCGGCCGCCCTGGCCGTCGGCGTTCTCGATCGTGACCTCGCCCATGTCCTTCATAGAGAGCCCGGCCTGCTGCCCCTTGGGGTAGATGCCGTGCACGGACTGCTCGCCCCACACCACGAGCCAGATCGAGGTGTTGTCGGAGCCCGAGCCGCCGCCGTGGATCACGTTGTCGGCCGAGGCCGCGACGGAAGGCGTGCGGTCGTTGAAGCGCGGGGCGAAGCCCGTGAAGCTCTCCGGCAGCGTTCCCTCGTTGCCGTAGAAGAGCGTTTTCGCCAGCTCCTGGCTCATGCCCTCGATGTGCGGCCGCTCCTCGCTCAAGCGGAACGCGGCCGTGTTGCCGTTCAAGTCGGCCAGCGCCTTGTCGCTCTCGGCATACGCTTCGAGCATGCCGCAGTTGTCGGTGACCTGCGTCGTGGTCGACCGCGTCGGCTGCACGCCGCCGTAGAGCTTGCGCCAGGTCGGCTCCGGGATGCCGGTGCGGATCGTCGAGCGATGCCCCGTCGGCAGGTTGCCCTCGATCCAGGGCATGTCGAACAGGATCTCGTTCGTCTCGTTGAGGATCTCGACGATCGCAGCGATCTTGCCGTCGGGATCGAGCCGCTTGGCGACGTCCGCCAGCGTCGGGTTCGTAGTTGCCAGGACAGGCATGGCCAAGCTCCGTTCAGTTCGAAAATGTTCCGCTCAGTCGCCGACGCAGGATAGGGGCTGGGCGGAAGTGTTAACCGGGACGCTCAACTCGCATTCACCATGCTCGGGAACATGGCCCGCATGGCCCGCTCGTGGTCGGTGAGGCCATCGCCGCCGCCCGCGCCGCCGCCCTGCACGCCGTGCTCACCCGGGATGAGCTTCATCACCTTCTCGAAGGCCTTCACGCTGTCGGCCGTGGCGTACATCAGCGACAGGATCACCGCGTCGGACTTGTCGATCACCCCCCGCGTCTGCCAGTCCTTGACCGTGTTGGCGATGGCGTTCACCCGCTGCGCCGCCTGCTGCATCCTGACCTTCGGGTCGCCGGCCTTCGGCGCCAGCTTCTCGATCTCCTGGTCGTAATCGACCGGCTCCTCGAGCAGCCCCGCCTCGCTCATCTTCTCGTGCAGCTTGACGAAGGCGTCCTGGAACTGCGCGTTGGAGAGGCCCAGCTCGTGCGCCACGCCCCGCCACAGCTTCAGCACCTGGTCGTTCTCGAGGTCGCCGACCTTCTTGGCGAGGTCCTCGGGAAGCTCGAGCTTGTACTCGTCGGGCGTCGCCGGCGGCTGCGGCCGGCCGGAGATCTCCTTGGTCAGCTTGTCGATCGTCTCGCGGTCGTTTGTGCCGCGCAGCATCTCGGGCAGACCGTCGGGGAAATAAGGCTGCCCATCCTGGCCACCCTTGTCGCCCTTGCCGCCCTTGTCGCCACCTTTGCCATCGTCGCCGCCCTGACCGCCGCCATCACCCTGACCGCCCTTGTCGCCGTCGTTCAGGATCTTATCGGCGTGCCCGGCCAGACCGCCGGCGCCCGCATCGCTACCCGGATCGCCGCCGTCACCACCATCAGCCCCGCCTGCACCGCCGCCGCCGCCAGCCCCTTCCGGGTTGAACAGCGGGAAAGGCAGAAAACCGAACCGGATCATAGCTCACCCCCTTGTTTCTCCTGCCCCCGCGCCACCGCGAGCATCTGCAGGAGCATGAAAACGATCGCGTTCTGGCCCTCGCGCCGGGCTTTGAGGATCGCGTAGGCCTCGGCCGTCGCGGCCGCCTGCTCTTCGCCCGAGCTCGGCCGGAACAGCGTCTTGCGCACGAGGAGATCGAGGAGCGCGCGGCCGGCGTCGTTGTCGAGCGCCGCCTTGACGATCGCGGCCTCGCGCTCGGCCTCCGCGCGCAGCTTCTGCGATTGCGCCTTGTTGGCGCTGGCGATCTGCTCGCCGAGGTTTTCCAGATCGCCCCAGCCGCCCGTCTCGAGCCGGCTGAAGATTTCGCCCAGCACGTCCGTGCTCATGGTTTCCCCCCTGGCAGAAGCTGCAAGGCCGCGCCACGGGCTGTCCCGCCGGCGGGAGCCAGGGAGCAAGCGCGACCCGCCGTAGAGCGGCGCCCCCGCGGAGGCGGCCCGAGCCGAAGGCGAGGATCAGTCCGCCGTGAGCGCATTAAACCGCCCCTCCGTTCACCAACTGCTGGCCGGGATCGGGCGGCGGTGTGCTCGCCTGCGCTTCGGCATTGGCCTGCGCGGCCACCATCTGCTGCATCAGCTCCTGCAGTTGTGCGGCTTCCGCTTTCGAACGGATGTGGGTTTCGTCGACGCCGAGCCAGCGGCCCATGGCCGGCAGCAGCTCCTCGACCTTTGCGGCCAGCATCGCCGCCTGCGGCCCGAACAGCATGACGATCATCTGGATCCAGGAGACCGCCCGGTCGACCTTGTCGGCCCGCTGCGCGGCCGCCGCCGGCGCCGTCACGGTCACCTGCGTCAGGAGCTGGTCGATCGAGATGTTGGTCGGCAGCTTGCCGGTTTTCTCGAGGATCTCGACCGTGTGCCGCACGATCGGCGTCACGAGCTCGAGCGCGATGCGGCTCCCCGTTCCGCCGCGGTTCCTCGCATAGCGCCGGAGCCGCCCCGCGATCTCCGTTGCCGAGCGCACCGGGTCCTGCTCGGATGGCAGCTCGTCGTCGAGCAGCACGCGGCGGATCTGGTCGCGCTCGTCCTGCATGACGATCGAGGACACGTCGAAGTCCTGCGGCACCGGCAGCCGCTGGATCGTCGGGCCCAGCGGACCGCCGGTCGACGACACGGTCCACATGGCGAGCGGCTTGAAGATGGCGGTGTCGGGGTTGAACACGGCATCGTTGCGGCGCATCCAGATGCCGAGGATGGCGAACGCGGCCGCCCTGAGCGCCAGCTCGCGGGTCTTGTTGGCCGTCTTGACGAACGGCAGGCCGAGGTGCGCCAGGCCGCGGCCGAAGGTTTCGCCCGGCACCTTGAAGAAGCGCGGGATCACCCAGCGTGAGGTGCGGAACGGCTCCTCCCAGATGAAAGCCTCCGGTGCGTCGTGGCTCGACCACACGCGCAGCTTCCAGAGCTTCTCTTTCGGGTCGTAGTAGGTGTACTGCGTGACCGAGGTGACCGATCGCCTCGCGGCCGACCTGTCCTCCTTCATGGCGCGCCAGAGGGTGTCCGAGAACTTTCCCTTCGGCCACAGCTCCTCGAGATCGCGAAATTTCCGGTTCCGCCGCCACCAGATGTGCCAGATGTCGCCCCACGGCCCTTCCTCGAGGGCGAGCTCGGAGGGCGGCACGGCGCGGGCGCGCACCGGCTCGGCATCCTCGCCGGCGGCCATGTTCATGGCACCGGTGCCGGCGAACAGGTCGAGCATCATCTCGTGCGCCGTCACGCGCGCCCGCGGCAGCACGCCGTGAACGACCTGCGTGATCTTCTGCAGCTCCTCGGAAAGCTGCTTTTTCGCGTCGCCCTCGGGGATCAGCGGGCCTGGCTCGAGCTTGAAGAAGTCCTCGAAGGGCGGCATCCAGTCCGCCTGCATCGTGCCGGCGAAGTTGAAGGCGGCCGAGAGCCCGGTGCCGTCGAACACCTCGTTGGTGCGCGACTGACCCTCGCTCGGACCGCCGCGCTCCGGCGCCTGCTCCGACGTCGACTTCCGGAACGGCATGTAGAACTTGTAGATGTCGTCGAGCTCTTGGTGATACTTGCGCGCGTTCTCGAACGCCTCGTTGGCGTGCGCCTTGATGTCGGCGGCCTCGATGCGCGCCTCCGCATCCTTGGCCTTCTGAGCGTCTTTGGTCTTCTGGGCATCGTTGGCCACGGGTCAGGCTCCCCCGAACGTCGAGCCGAGACTGTCCTCGATGAAGGCCAAGAGCCCGCGGCCGCCCGTGCGCACGCGGCGCTGGCCGGCCTCGACCGCCTCGACCTTGCGCCGCTCCTCGGCGAGCTGTGCCTCCTGCTCGCGCTGTGCGCGCCGCATCTCGCGCAGCTGCTTGTCCCCGCCGCCGAATAGTTTGCTGCTCAAATCCGCCTCCACCTCTGATGCCGGCCGATGAGCACGGCCTCCGGCTCGAACCCCAGCAGGGCGGCGAGCCGCCGGCCCTGCCGGTTCTCGGGACGCACGAAACAGATGCAGCCCGTCCGCTCGGCCAGGATGCCGCGCGCCAGGCGGACGAAGCGGCGCATGTGGCGCGCCGCGGCCGGCGACACGAGAAACCAGCAGTCGCGGTCGCCGTCGCCGATCGGCGCCAGGCCGCCGATCACGACCGGGGCCGGCGCGGCGTCGTCGGCGAAAAACGCATACGCTTCACTGAGGGCCAGCTGCCCGAGCACGAGACGATAGACGGAGGGAGGCAGTGTTAACCGCGGCGCCGGCGCGGTGAGCATGGCGAGCACGTGGGCGGCCTCGGCCGGCGCGACCCGCATCACATGCCCCCGTCGCGGATGATCACCGTGCCGGTGCTCGCCCCAGCCGCCCCAGCACGGCCAGCGAGCCCGCTCCCGCGCGTGCCCGTGATCGCGCCATAGCGGCCCTTCTTACCGAGCAGCCAGTACTGCAGGGCGTCGTGCGGGTGGCTCCAGTCGTTCTTCTCCGGCTTGTCCGACGTCCGCTCGAGCGACCCGACCCGCTCTTTGCGGTAGCGGTAGTGGCTCGCGAAGCCTTTGCGCAGGAGCTTGCACGACGGGTCGATCGTCAGCGCCGGCACGCCCGCCTCGATCATGTAGCTGAGCTCGTCCTTGACCGCGCCGAGGCGTAGGTCGAGCTCCTGCGCCGGCGC
>JBAYRO010000021.1:0-44530 GCA_041676645.1 Burkholderiaceae bacterium
GAAGTCGTGGGTGATGAAGAGCACGCCCATCCCGCGACGCTCCTGCAACTCGCGCAGCAGCCCGAGTATCTCCGCCTGCACCGTCACGTCGAGCGCCGTGGTCGGTTCGTCCGCGATCAGGAGCGCGGGTTCGCACATGAGGGCCATCGCGATCATCACGCGCTGGCGCTGGCCGCCCGACAGGCGATGCGGATACTCGGCCACACGGCGCACCGGATCGGGCATGCGCACTTCCTCGAGCGCCGTGCGGATGCGCTGGGCACGGGCCTCGTCCGTCATCTCCGGGCGATGCAGTTGCAGCGCCTCGTCCATCTGTTCGCCGATGGTCAACACCGGGTTGAGCGAGGTCATCGGCTCCTGGAAGATCATGCCGATGCGTCCGCCGCGAACCCGGCCAAGAAGGGATTCATCCGCGCCGAGCAGATCCAGGCCGTCGCCTCCCTCGTCGGCGGGGTCGTACAGGCGAATCCTGCCGCGGGGATGGCGATGGCGCATGTGCGGCAGCAAGCCCATCAGCGACAGCGCGGTCACCGACTTGCCGCTGCCCGACTCGCCTACCAGGCAGAAGGTTTCGCCACGGCGGACTTCCAGGCTGACACCATCGACCACGCGCATCCATCCGTGTCCGTCGGACAACTCCGTGACCAGGTCCTCGATCTCGAGCAGCTTCACTGCCTGGCTCCCATGGTCGTACGCTGCGTGTGTGGATCGACCGCATCGCGCAGCGCCTCCCCGATCAGGTTGTAGGCGAACACGGTGAAGAAGATCGCGCCGCCGGGGAACACCGCCAGCCACCAGTTGAAGGTCGACGACTGCACCGCCTGGTTGAGCATCTGCCCCCACGACGGATCGTCCACCAGGCCCAGGCCGAGAAAGGAAAGCGTCGCTTCGGCGAGGATCGCCGAGGCCACGCCGAAACTCGCCGCCACCAGCAGCGGCGCGAGTCCGTTGGGCAGCATGTGGCGGAACAGGATGGAGGGCAGCGGCAGCCCGCAGGCCACCGCCGCCTGCACGAAATCCTGCTCGCGCAGCTTCAGGAATTCCGCACGCACGTATCGCGCATAGCCCGACCACGAGGTGATGCCGATGATGATCATCATCATGTAGATCGACCGGCCGAAGAAGGCGACGAAGGTGAGCAGCAGGAACAGCGTCGGGATCGCCTCGAAGATCTCGACCAGGCGCATGCCGATGATGTCGACCACGCCCGAGAAGTAACCCATCATGCCGCCGATCAGGGTGCCGATCAGGAGCGCGATCCCGGTGGCGATGAAGCCGATCCCGAGCGCGATGCGCGAGGCATGGATCATGCGCGCGGCCACATCGGCGCCGTTCTCTTCGGTGCCGAGCCAGTGGTGTCGTTCGGAAGCCGCGAGCGGCGCCTCGATGCCGGTATCGCCGTAGTCACGCAGGTAGTCCTTGGCCGAATACGGGATGGGCGCGCGCACGATGCGCTCGATCTTGCCGGCGGCCTCCATCGTGCGATATTGCTCATAGACGGTCAGGGTCGGCGGGGAGACCAGTGCATAGGCGAGCACGGTCGCGCCACCGACGCCCGCGAGCCAGGCCGTGACGCGGAACCAGGTCTTCGCGGGCACCATCGTGAGGATCAGCGCGAGGAAGAAACCCGCCAGCCAGATCCAGTCCACCGGCCCCATGTTCGCCAGCGCCGGGCTGCTCGCCCTGCCATCGACGACCATGTACAGCGGGTGGGTGTTGGCGATGAACGGCGCGAACGTGGCCACCAGCACCAGGAGCGCGATCCAGGCCAGGCCGATGCGCGCACCGGTGCGCCGGGCCAGGGCACCGAGAACCTGCCGCAGCCAGGGGCGCGCAAGCTGCGCCTGCTTCGTCCCGGTGATCTCAGTCATAGCTCACCCGCGGATCGGCGATCGCGTAGGCGATATCGGCGAGCAGATAGCCGCCCAGCGTCAGGAGCCCCGAGATCAGGGTCACCGACAGCACCAGTTCGCGATCCCGCGTCTGCACCGCCTCCACCGCAAGCTTGCCCATGCCGTCGATGCTGAAGATGCTCTCCACGATGACCGAGCCCGCGAGCAGGCTGGGAAGCAGTGTCGCGGACACCGTGATCAACGGCAACAGGGAATTGCGAAAGACATGGCGCCACAGCACCGTTTCCTCGTCCACCCCCTTTGCCCGCGCGGTACGCGCGTAGTCGGCCGCCAGGTTCTCGAGCAGCGACGAACGGGTGAGCTTGGCGAGGAAGGCCAGGCCACCGTAGGACAATGCGATCACCGGCAGCACCAGGTGCCAGGCGCGATCGAACAGATAACCCCCGTGCACGATCTCCGCGCCAAGGGCACGGGCCAGGCCGAGGCCGACCCCGATCCCGAGCGCACCGGCGAATACGATGCGCAGGGGCTTGCTCGGGATGCCGGCCATGGCCCCTGCCAGCGCGGCGCCACCCAGGCCGAGGAGGCCGTGGAACAGCGTCGGCGCGGCGCCCTGCAGGCCGGCCGCCATCAGGTAGCCGAGCGCGGCACCGATCAACGCGCCGCCGTAGCGTCGCGCACCGCGCGGTGCCCTTGCTGCCGCCCACACCAGCAGCGCCGTGCTCATGCCGAGCGACGCGAACAGGATCAGCACATCGACACCGCTCGCCAGCCAGGGCAAGAACGTCTGGTCCACGGCCTCGCGGCGTACCAGGCCCGCGGTAGGAAACCAGCGCCAATATTGTTCGGAGGCAAAAAAGCCGATGAACAGGACGCCCGCCAGCATGGTCGGCACCGACCACAGGCCGAGCAGAAGGACGTTGGAGGCGACGTCGAAGCGCCCGCCGCGCGCGCGCGCGGCCTGCACCCCGATGGCGATGGCGATGGCGTAGATGAGGGGAATCGACAGCAGATTCAGCAGCAGGGTGATCGGCAGGCGCTCGGCAAGCAGGTCGGTCACCGGCCGCCCGTAGCGGAAGCTCACCCCGAGATCCGGCCCCTTGAACAGGGAGAACGCCCCCAGCGTGCCGTCGGCTTCACGCTCGAACCCGACCGGGGAGATGTTGTTGAGCCAGCGCAGGTACTGCACCGGTGCCGGCTGGTCGAGCCCGTACAGGCGGTTGTAGTAGTCCTCGAGCGCCTGGCGCGTCTCGGGCTCCAGATTCGTGCCGTCGATCAGCGATTGCGCGCTGATCCCGCCGGGTGCCGCCGCCATCACCACGAATACGATGAGGGTGATGCCGAACAGGGTCGGCACCATCAGCGCGGCGCGGCGCACAAGATAGAGCAGCATGAGCGGTCAGCGCCTTCTGTGGAGCGTGCCCGGTACGTACACTTCCACCGGAACGGTCATCAGGTTCAGGCCCAGGGGTGTGTTCTCGAGATTGGCGATGCGCTCGTCCACGAAGGTCAGCGTGTTGCGCCGGAACAGGAAGGTATAGGGCTGGTCCGCCACCAGTTCCCGCTCGGCCGCCTGCCACAGGGCCATGCGTTTGCTCTCGTCGACCTCGGCACGCGCCGCATCGATCAGGCGATCCAGTTCGGGATTGCGGTAGCTGATGAAGTTGTCGCCGCCCTCCAGGGTCTGGCTCGAATGGAACATCTGGAAGATGTCGATTTCGATTCCGGAGGTCCACCCCAGGGTGATGGCATCGAAGTCCTTGCGCTGGATGTTCTCGAGCATCACCGACCATTCGGTCGGGCGCGGACGCATCACGATACCGGCCCGGGCGTACAGGTCGCGCAGGAACAGCACCATGCGACGCGTGTCCTCGTTGTCCTGGAAGAAGGTCATTTCGAATTCGAACGGCTGTCCGTCCGGCCCCTGCAGGACCCCGTTGCCGCTGCGATCCTCGAAACCGGCTTCGCGCAGCAGCTCACGGGCGTGCTCGAGATCGTACTGGATCGATCGAAGTGCGGAATCATGCTGCGGCGAACGCGGACTGAAGGGGCTGATCGCCGGCTCCGCATAGCCCAGCATCACCTCCTCGATGATTCGCTGCACGTCGGTCAGATGAGACATCGCCAGGCGCACACGCGGATCGGCGAAACGTGTCGGCGCATCGCCGCGCCGCTGGTTCCAGGCGATATAGTTGTAGCCGGCGGTCGGGCTCATGTACTCGAAATGCCGTGTGCGCGAGCGCAGGTCTTCGTCGTCGAGCAGGTGCTGGTACTCGCGTGGTCGCGCCCCGTAGACATCGATGTTCTGGTTGCGGAAGGTGGTCAGGCGTGCGCTGTCGTTCTCGATCACGCGCCACACGATGCGATCGAAGGAGGGATCCACCGGCCCCCAGTAGCGCGGATTGCGCACCAGTTCGACCCGCCCCTGGTCCGGAGTCCAGCCCTCGGGGTCGGCGAGCCGATACGGCCCCGAACCGAGCAACAGCCCGCGGCTCTCGTTGAACGTCCGGGGATCGTCGAGGAATCGACGGTAGAAGTGCTCGGGCAGGATGTCCAGCGTGCCCGCCAGCTGCAGGCTGTTGAAGTAGGGTTCCGCGAACACGAACTCCACGGTGTGGTCGTCGAGCGCAGTGACGCTCTCGATCCTGGACAGATAGGCCCGACTGCGCGGCGCCGCAATCGCCTCGTTCATGATGAACTCGAAGGTGAACGCGATATCGCCTGCGGTGAGCGGCTCGCCGTCGGAGAAACTGACATCGCGCCGCAGCCGGAAGGTGATGGTCTGGCCATCTTCCGAGATCGACCAGTCCTCCGCCACCAGGCCACGCCACTCGAGAGTACCCGGATCGCGTGTGAGCAGCGATTCGATCACGTAGGCCTGCACCTCGCTGGCGTAGGCGTCGGCCGACACCAGCGGCGTCAGGGTCCGCAGGCCGGTACCGAAGGCCAGCATCAGCCAGTCGCCGCTGGCATAGTCCGGCTGCGCCGCGGCGCGACGCGCGCGTTCGAAGGCATCCGGTTTCGACTTGACGGCCGCCGCAGGCGCCGACGAAGCCGCGGCGCGCAGCTCGCCGCTGCGCAGCGTCTGTTCCAGATCACGCAACAGCCCGCGGGTACGCCGAATATCCTCGGCCTGCTCCTGCATGACGCGCGTCATCTCGGTCATGCGCTGCCACTGCCGGTCGACCTGGACCATCATCAGCACGAGCAGGGCCACGACCAGCCCGAAGCCGAGCCATGATCCCCATCGGTTACCGCCACCTCTTGCCGTCTTCATGCGCGTCCCGCCGGTTTCTGCTTGCGCGTACTTTAACCGGGGTCATCGCGGATCCGTGCGGGTCCCGCCGTGCCTTTCGGCTCAGCCGCCGAATGCCGCCATCCCGCCGACCACCACCGCGGCCAGCAGCGCATGAGCCGCCATCATCAGCACGCCGTCGTGGACAGTCAGCGCGAGCCCGTAGAGCGCGATGATCAGCCCGGCGCTGGTGGCCATGAAGGGCAGTATCTCGAGCGGCGGCATCGTTGCGCCGACCAGCAGGCATATCGTGGCGGCGATTCGAAGCGATGCGTTCCCGGTCAGGGCGGGCAGGCGTCGGTGGACGATCCGGTCGATCCCGCGGGCGGCCGGCCGCGCGAAGCGCAGGCCCTGGCGAAGCCATTCTTCGCTCAGCGCCGCATTGCGCAGGCGGGCGGGCAGCCAGAACTGCCGTCGACCGCACAGCAGCTGGAACGACACGATGGCCACGATCACGCCGATGATCGACGGCATGGTGGGGATGCCCGACAGCGGCGAGACGGCCAGGAGCCCGGGCAGCAGCAGCAGCGGACCATAGGCCCGGTGACCGGCCATCGCCTGGATCTGTCCGATCGATATCGAGCCGCTGGCGCGGGCTTCGTGCTCGACCGCGTCGAGCAGCTCGCCGAGCGTGTCGAACTGCGTGCTTGCCGTCGAATGACCCGCCGCGCCCGCGGCTGGGCGGTTCGCTCTGTCCATGGCTTCCCGTTGCTGTTGCGGCATCGTGCCGCCGAACTCGGCCCGAAAGAATCGTGCCTGCGCCTTTGTGGCCGCGGACGGGCGGACTCTCAGTGCCCGAGATTCTTGCGCCGCTTCCAGAGCGTCGTGCGGGATATCCCGAGCCGTTTCGCGGCCTCCCCGAGGCGGCCGCCGGAAAGCTCGAGCGCGCGCTCGATGCTGGCGAGTTCGGCCTGCTCGCGGGCATCTGCCAGGGAGTGATCCCGCACCGGCAGCCGGTCGAGCGTCATCTCCGGGAACAGCGCCGGTGCGCCCAGCAGCGGTCCGTCGGCCAGTGCCACCGCCCTTTCGACCCGATTGCGCAGTTCCCGCACATTGCCGGGCCAGGCGTGCGCCAGCAACGCGGCTGCGGCGGTGTCGTCGAATTCCGGCACGACCAGGCCCTGGCGCTCGGCGGACTGCCGTGCGAACAGCCTCGCAAGCGGCAGGACTTCCTCGGGGCGTTCGCGCAGGGCCGGGATGCGGACCTCGACCACGGCTAGCCGGAAGTAGAGATCCTCGCGGAACTCGCGGCGGGCGATCAGCTCGCCCAGGTCGGCGTTGGTGGCCGCCACGACTCGACCCTCGAAGCGCATGTCCTGGCGTCCGCCGATCCGCCGGAAGACACCGTCCTGCAGGACGCGCAGCAGTGTGATCTGCAGGCGCAGGTCGAGCTCGCCGATCTCGTCCAGGAACAGGGTGCCCTTGCCCGCTTCCTCGAAGAAGCCGGCATGGGTGGCGGTGGCGCCGGTGAACGCCCCGCGTTCATGGCCGAAGAACTGGCTTTCGATCAGGTCGCGCGGCACCGCGCCACAGTTCACCGCGACGAAGGGCTGGCGCGAGCGTCTCGACTGGCGATGCAGCGAGCGCGCCGCGATCTCCTTGCCGACGCCGGTCTCGCCGCGCAGGAGCACCGGCACGTCGCGCGAGGCCAGGCGCTTCAGGTCCGCGGCCAAGGCGGTGGTGGCCGACGACAGGCCGAATCCTTCGCCGTTGCCCGCACAAGAGGGCTCTGCCTTGTCGGGCAGGAGTTCCCGGATCGTCTTCACGAGCTCGTCGACGTCGTATGGCTTGGTGAGATAGTCGTCCACGCCGGCGCGCACGAGCCGGACCGCCTGGCCGACGTCGGCGTAGGCGGTCGCGAACACGATCGGCGTGTTGCCGAGCAGGGGCAGCGCCTGGCGGTAGAGATCCTCGCCGGAGCCATCCGGCAGGCGGATGTCCGACAGCACGAAGTCGGGGCGCGCGCGATGCATCGCGCCCACGGCCTGGGCGCAGTCGACCGCCAGCTCCACGACGAAGCCTTCCAGGCGCAGGCGCTGCAGCAGGGCGCCACCCAGGATCGGGTCGTCCTCGATGACCAGGATGCGCGGCGCGGGGGCTGCCAGGCTCGTCATGGCGCGGTTTCGAGTTCGGTTGCTGGCGCGTCCAGGGGCAGGTCCAGGACGATGCGGGTTCCCTGTCCGGTCCGGGCGTCCACGGCGACGCGCCCCTGCAGGCGTTGCAGCAGGCGGACGGTCACCGCGACGCCCAGGCCGGCGTTCTCGCGCGGCTCGACCCCGCGTTCGAGGCTGTCGGCCAGGTCCTCGGGGAGCCCGCCGCCTTCGTCGCTGATCTCCAGGCGAAGGTGTGTCCCGGTCACGGCGCAATGCAGGCGGACGCGCCCGCCCGCGGGCGACGCTTCGACGGCGTTGAGCAGCAGGTTCAGCAGGATCTGCCGGACTTCGCCTCCGGCAAGGGGCAGCGGCCCCTCGAGGTCGGATGTGACCTGCAGCTCCACGCCGGCCCGCCGCGCTTTCGGCGCGACGAGCCGGCGTATGTCGACCAGGTCCTGCGGTCCGAAGCGGCTGCCTTGGACGGCCGACCGATGGGTGGCGAGGGTGGCGTCGGTCACATCGGTCAGGGCCCGCATGCCGCGTTCCATGAAGTCGAGCGCCTCGGCCCGGACCTCCTCGCGATCGCCGAACTTGCGAAGGGTCTCGATGGCGGTGATCACGCCGGTCAGCGGGTTGCGCACTTCATGCGCGAGCGTCGCCGTGAGGCGGCCCAGCACCGCTTCGCGTTCCTGCTTGGCCATGAACGTCAGCATCGCCTCGCGTTCGCGCGTGGCGGCGGCCATGCGGTTGTAGGCGCGCACCAGCTGCAGCGTTTCCCGGTCGCCCGCCGGAACATGGTGTTCAGCCATGGGCTGGAGCGCGGCCTCCTCGCCTTGCTGCAGGTGCCGGGTCAGCATGTCGATCGGTCGCAGCAGGCGGCGCACCAGCAGCAGCCCCACGATGGCGCAGATGACTCCGAAGCTGAGGTCGAACACGACGACGCGCCGCCACAGGGCCCGTCTTTCATCGACATAGCCGGAGACGTCGAGATTGGCGACGACCGTGAACGATCCGACCGCCGCGGTGCGTTGGTCGGCGACATCGGTCAGGGGGCGCCATATCCAGTAACTGCCATCGTCGGCGTCGAGGAAGTAGCCGCGAGCTTGCTTCCGGGCAAGGGCGGGAAGCTCGGCATGCCCGACGCTGTCGCGATCGGCACGGGCCGTGACAGCGCCACCGTCGAGCAGGAACAGGCGGCGTTCCTCGACGCCCTGGTGCATCCGCAGGGCTTCGTCGAGCGCCCGGTCGATGCCTGCGGCGTCCTGGTTCAGCACCGAGGGCATCAGGGAGGCGGCCATGCCGTCCAGGTAGATCTGTCCGATCCGTTCCAGCTGCGCTTCCACCTGCGCCGAGAGGCTGCGGGTCGAGATCTGGGTGCTGCCCAGCGCCGTCACGAGCACGATGCCGACCATCGCCAGCGGCAGGCGGGCGCTGACGGGCAGGCGATGGAGGAGCGGAAATGCCATGGTGGTCAGCTTAGCAGGGGCGCGCGGGTGGCCCGGCCCGATCATGGCGCCCGGGTGGTCCCCAGGTGATCGGGAGCATCGTCGGGCGTCTCGTCGATGATGTTCGTTCGCGGCAGTACGCCGTCCAGCGCGTCCTCGCTCGTGCCGCGCCACAGGGGCACGCCGCTGACATAGCCGGCGCGCCCGATGAGATGGCCCGCGACCGGGGTCGTCACCAGCAGGAAGAACACCGCCAGCATCGCCTTGATCCAGGTCGCGGTGGAGCCGTCGAAGGCCGCGACACCCAGCAGCACGAGTCCGGCACCGGCGACGCCGGCCTTGGTCGCGGCATGCATGCGCATGAAGAAGTCCGGCAGGCGCAGCACGCCGATGGCGGCGAACAGGCAGACGATGCTGCCGCCGAGCAGCAGCACGGCGCCGATCCACTGGCTCATGGCCGGCGCTCCGCGGCGGCGTCCGGGCGGCTGGCGGGGATGTTGCCGTGTGCGATGTAGCCGGCGAACGCCACCGTCGCGAGGAATCCCACCAGCGCGACCCCGAGGGCGATGTCGACGAAGGCGACCGAATCCGCCACCAGCGCCGCCAGGCCCGCCGCGGCCACGCCGAGCAGGCTGAGCATGTCCAGGGCGATGACGCGGTCGGCGGCCGCGGGCCCCCGCACGATGCGCAGGCCCGCGGCGATCGCGGCAGCCACCAGGAGCACGGCCGATGTCGCGAGCACGATGTCGAAGATCGCTTCATTCATCAGAGGCTCCGAGAAACCCCGGCGTTCAGGCCGGGGAGGAAAGGAGCACAGCCAACAGGCTGAACTGTTTGTTTGTACAGTATTTCGCTTCGATTCGCTGTACGATGTAAATCATGGACATCAAGCGCGCCTACCGTTTTCGGTTCTATCCAACGCCCGAGCAGAAGACGGTCCTTGCTCGTACGTGTGTCGACCGTCACCGTGTCGAAAGACGCGGCAGGCCGGTACTTCGTCTCGATGCTGTGCGACGACGCGGTTTCTCCGAAGGCGCCTGTTGTGGGCCGGGTCGGTATCGATCTGGGCCTGACGCACTTTGCCATCCTGTCGAGCGGCGAGAAGGTCGCTGCGCCGAATACGTTCCGCAAAAACGAGGCGAAGCTCGCCAAACTGCAACGGAGGCTCGCAAGAAAACAGAGAGGATCGGCTCGCCGCGCCAAGGCGAGATTGAAGGTCGCACGCATGCATGCCAGGACGGCAGACGCCCGCAGGGACTTCCTGCACAAGCTCTCAAGCCGGTTGATCAACGAAAACCAAGTGATCGCCGTCGAGAGTCTTGCCGTGAGCAACATGCAGAAGAACCGCTGCCTGTCCAAATCGATCGCCGACGCCAGTTGGTCGGAGTTCGTCAGGCAGCTCGAGTACAAGGCGCACTGGTACGGGCGCACGCTGATCGGCATCGAGCGCTGGTATCCGTCCACCAAGCGATGCAGCGACTGCGGGCACACGGTCGCCAGGATGGTATTGAGCATTCGCGAGTGGGCGTGCCCGCAGTGCGGCACGAGCCACGATCGCGACCGTCCTTCAGGGCGGGGAGCAGTCAATCCATGGCCTCCATGACCCGGCGCTCGAAGCCGGACTTGATCTGTTCGACGACATCGTCGGACAGGTTCATCACATGCACGTAGAGCCGGCGTCGATCCTCCGAGACATGCAGGCTGGTGGTTCCCGGCGTCAGGGTGATCAGGTTGGCGAGCATCGCGATTCCCATGTCGCTGCGCACGTCCAGGGGCACGGCAACGATGCCGCTGTGATCGATGCGATCCGGATTCATCACCGCGGCAAGCACATCGCGCACCGAGAAGACGAGCTCCCGGAAGAACAGGGCGCCCAGCACTGCCCAGGCAAGAACTCGACGCAGCGGCTTCATGGCAGATCTCCGGCGGACGCGACCGGCCTGTCGCCGAGCACCGCGCGCGCATAGGCTTCGCCGCCCAGCAGTTGCTCTGCCGCGCGCAGCGAGAAGTCGACGAAGGGTTCGGCGTACAGTCCGATGCTCAGGGTCAGCGCCGCCAGCGCCATGATCGGCGCCAGCATGGCCAGGCGCATGCGGGGATTGGCGCGCCATTGGCGGGCGGCTTCCTCGGAGCGCGGGCCCGCCGGCTTCCAGAACGCCTCGTTCCAGATCTTGAGCATCGAATACAGGGTGAGCAGGCCCACCCCCAGCGCGACCGCGGCGAGCACCACATGGCCGGCCTCGAGGCTGGATCGCACCACGATGAACTTCGCCCAGAAGCCCGACAGGGGCGGCAGTCCCGCCAGCGACAGCGCGGGGATCACGAACATCAGGGCGAGCAGGGGAGCGCTGCGATGCAGGCCGCCGATGCTGCCGAGGTGATAGGAGCCTCCCGCCCGCCGGGCGGCGCCCGCGATCAGGAAGAGGTTCGCCTTGACGATGATGTGGTGCAGTACGTACAGGACGGATCCGGCCAGCGCCAGGGGCGTGGCGACCGCCAGCCCGACCAGCATGTAGCCGATCTGGCTGACGATGTGGAAGGACAGGATCCGGCGCATGTCGAACTGCGCCGCCGCGCCCAGCACGCCGGTGATCATCGTCAGGCCGGCGATCCAGCCGATCAGCGGGCCGATGTAGTCCAGGACCCCGCCGAAGGGCAGCGTGAACACACGCAGGATCGCGTAGACACCGACCTTGGTCAGCAGCGCGGCGAAGATCGCCACGATCGGGGCGCTCGCCGTGTGGTATGCGGCCGGCAGCCAGAAGAACAGGGGGAACACCGCCGCCTTCGCGCCAAAGCACAGCAGGAACAGCACCGCAAGGGTCTTCACCAGTCCCCGGTTCTCGACCCCGGGGATGGTGTCGGCCAGATCGGCCATGTTCAGTGTGCCGGTCAGCCCGTAGAGGAAGCCGACGCCGAGCAGGAACAGGGTCGTGACCAGGAGATTCAGGATGACGTACTTCACGCCCGCGTCCAGCTGCTCCCGCGTTCCGCCCTGGATCAGGAGTCCGAACGAGGAGATCAGCATGATCTCGAACCAGACGTAGAGGTTGAAGATGTCGCCCGTGAGGAAGGCGCCCGTCACGCCCAGCAGCAGGCCGTGATAGAGCGGATGGAACCAGGCATGCTCGCGCTCGCGTGCGCCATCGACGAGCGCGTAGATCGCCACCGCGACGGCCATCAGCCCGGTGATCACGACCATGGCCGCGGCCAGCAGGTCGGCGACGAAGCTGATCCCGAAGGGCGCCCGCCAGTCACCGAACTGGGTGGCCAGCACCTTGCCGCCGTGGACCTCGGCGAGCAGCAGCAGGCTCGAGCCCAGCAGGGCCACGCTGCCCGCCACGCTCAGCAGTCGCTGCGCGCCGGGTCGGCGCTGCAGCATGGCGCACAGCGCCATGGTCGCAAGCGGAATGCAGACCGGCAGCGCCAGGATCCAGGCCTGCGTCATTCCGGCGCCCCGGAGTCGGGCGGCGCGTCGGCCTGGGCGGGCGTGCGCGGCTCGGCTTCGCGCATCGCATCCGGATCGGCGGTGCCCAGTGCGGCGCCTGCCCGCTCGAACAGCACTACCGTGAAGGCCACGAGGGAGAAGGAGATGACGATGGCCGTGAGGATCAGTGCCTGCGGCAGGGGATTGGCGCCCGCCGCGAGCACGAGCTCACCGTCCGGAACCAGCGGCGGCACGGGGGACGTGAGCCGGCCGCTGATGAAGATCGCGAGGTTGACCGAGTTGCCGAGCAAGAGCAGGCCCAGGACCATGCGCAGGAGATGGCGCGACATCAGCAGGTACAGCGCCGCGGCCAGCATGGTGCCGAAGGCAATCGCATAGAGTGCCTCCATCAGATGCCTTCCTCGGCGAGATAGAAGCTCACGAACGCACAGACCGAGCCGAGTACCGCCAGGTAGACCCCGACGTCGAAGGCCAGCGCGGTGCCCAGGGCGAATCCGCTGTCCCAGATCTGCCACTGGTGCGTCAGGAACGGTGTCCCGGACACGAGCCCCGGTATTCCGGAGAGCAGGGCGAGCAGCAGGCCGCAGCCGGCGATTGCCGCGGGCGGCCAGCGCAGCGCGGCGAGGAGCCGGGCGCGACCGCGCGGCAGGCCGTAGACGGTGAAGCCGGCGGCCCCGATCAGTCCTCCGACGAAACCGCCGCCGGGTTCGTTGTGACCGCGCCAGAGCAGGTAGAGCGAGAAGGCGAGGGCCATCGGCAGCACGACGCGACCGGCGACCCGCAGGATCAGGTTGTTCATGGGCGCTCCGGTGCGATGGAAGCAGGCCGCGGTTGTCGCCGCCGGGCCGCGGTACCGGCGAGGACCGCGGCCGAGGCGATCGCGGCCAGGGTCAGCACGGTGATCTCGCCCAGGGTGTCGAGCGCCCGGAAGTCGACGATGATCACGTTGACGAGGTTGCGACCGTGCGCTTCGGGAACGCTGGCGCTCGCGAAGAAGTCCGACAGGCGCGAATCGAACGGCGTTTCGAGAACCGCGAACAGGATGAGGCTGGCAAGCAGGCCGAAGCCCGCGGCGACGATGGCATCCATGCGTCGTTGCGGGATCGTCCGGGCATCGTAGCCAGCGTGCGCCATGCGTCCCGCGATCGCGAGCAGGACGACGATGGCGACCGCTTCCACCGAGAACTGGGTGAAGGCGAGGTCCGGCGCCCCGTTGAAGAGAAAGGTCAGGGCCACGCCGAAGCCCACCGTTCCCGCGGCGACGATGCCGGCGATGAAGTTGCGGGCTCGCAGCACGGTGAGCGTTCCGAGGAGAAGCAGGGCCGGCAGCAGGCCGTGCAGGCTCCAGGCACCGTCGAAGGACGGACTGGCCGATGCCCCGGTGCGAAGCAGCACGAACGACAGGGAAGCGCCCATCACGGCCAGGATGATGAAGATGTAGCGTCGCAGGCTGCCGTTCTGGATGAGCGCGGTCTGCCATGCCGCGATCCGCTGCAGGGCGGTGAGGCAACGGTCGTACAGCGCGTCCGGCCCGTGCTCGTCGATGATCTCGCGGGCTACCAGGACGCGGTGCATCCGGTCCCAGCAAGCGTAGATCACGAGTCCCAGCGCGAGGGTCAGGCCGCTGAGCGCCAGCATGGGAGTCCAGCCGTGCCAGACCGCGAGCTGTACCGGGGCCGGCAGTCCGGTCACCGCGAGCGCCGCGGCGCCGATGAATTCCCCGACCAGCGAAGGCGCCAGGCCGAGCAGCAGGCCCAGCACGGCCAGCAGCGCCGGGCCAGCCCACATCGCGATGCCCGGTTCATGCGGTGGCTGCGGCGTGGCCACCTCGGGGCCGAAGAAGATCCGGAAGGTGACGACGCCGGCCACCGCGACCATGACGGCGTTCGAGAGCAGGGCGATGGCCACGGGCACCCATGAGGCGCCGTCGGCCAGGTTCACTTCGTAGACCAGCTCCTTGGCGATGAAGCCCATGAAGGGCGGTAGCCCGGCCATGGAGAGTCCGGCCAGGATCGCGATCCCCGCCGTCAGCGGCATGTGCCTGGCGAGTCCACGAAGCAGGGTGGTGTCGCGAGTCCCGGCGGCGTGGTCGATGATGCCGGCGACCATGAACAGGCATGCCTTGTACAGGGCGTGGACCAGCAGGAAGACCGCCATGGCGGTCCCGGCCAGGGGATGTGGCAGGCCCAGCAGCATGACGAGCGTGCCGAGCGAGACGACCGTGGAATACGCCAGCACGCGCTTGAGGTCGGTCTGGCGCAGCGCGAGGATGGCGGCGGTCGTCATCGTCGCCAGGCCGACGCACAGCAGCAGCCAGGTCCAGAGCGGGTGTTCGCCATAGACGGGGTTCAGCCGCGCGAGCAGGTACACGCCGAGCTTCACCATGGTGGCGGAATGCAGGTAGGCCGAAACGGGCGTCGGCGCGACCATGGCGTTGGGAAGCCAGGCATGCAGCGGTACCTGCGCCGACTTGGCGAACGCCCCGATCGCGACCAGCGCGATGATCCACGCCGCATGGGGATGCGTTGCGAGTCCGGGCGCGTGCGCGATGATCTCCGAGATCCGCAGCGTGCCGGCGGCCTGCGCGAGGAGGATGATCCCGGCCAGCAGCGCCAGTCCGCCGCCCACGGTCACCAGCAGGCCTTGCTGGGCCGAGCGGCGCACCCCCGCGCCCTCCGGCCTGTAGCCGATCAGCAGGAAGGACGCGAGGCTGGTCGCCTCCCAGAACACCAGCATGACGATCAGGTCGTCGGCCAGCGTCGCGCCCAGCATGGCTCCCATGAACAGGGTCAGGCGGGCGAAGAACCGGTCGATGTCGGCATCGCCGCGCAGGTAGCTGCCCGCGTAGAGGAATATGAACGTGCCGATGCCGGTGATCAGCAGTGCGAACAGCAGGGACAGGCCGTCGACGCGCAGGGCCAGCCCGATTCCGAGCGAGGGGATCCATGACCACGATTCGTCGATCGGTCCGGCCTCGAGCAGTGTCGGCACGAACGAGGCGAAGCCGATGAACAACCCCGCGGGGAGCACCCAGGCCACGCTGGCCAGCCGGGCGTCGAGGCGCACCAGCCACCAGCAGACAGGGGCACCGGCAAGGGAGAGGAAAAGGAGGGCCAGCAGCATGGCGATGCCGGTTCGCAAACTGCGTGCCTACCCCGCGAACTCCGATGATGACTCGAAAGCTGGACGTTCCGGGCCGTTCCATGTTCAGGAAGCTGAACGCCGAATGTTCACGATGTTCATGCTCGTGAACATTTCGTTGCGCCCGGCGAACCGATGTCGCCCGTGAACCGGGCCTGGCGCCCCGTCATGCGGCGTCCGCGCCGGGCTGGCAAGCGAATTGCAATCCATCGCGGCATGCCAAGCCTTGCGGAAACACGCCTGATGACTGCGATTACCTATCCCTGCTTCATCGCTCGTCCCGACGGCAGGGGGAGGTGGTACTGGACCTACTATGTCCGGGAGGACGAACCCGTTGCCTACAGCACGGCGAAGTACGCCGACCGGCGCGACTGCGAAGCCTCGGTCCGGCAGGTCCAGGACTCCCTGGAGCGCCCGGTCTTCTTCCTCAGCCTCTGAAGCACATCGCCTGAAGTACATTCGGGATTCATCGGTCCGCAGCGGGTGAATCCTCATGACGAACGCGCTGTTGCAGCGCTTCACCAACATTCGCCGCGAGGAGCTCGGCCAGGTCCTCGTCGCCGGCCTGTTCTTCTTCTTCGTGCTGACCGCGCTGATGGTGGTGCGCCCGGCCCGCGAGGCGCTGGGGATGCAGCGCGGCATCGAGGCGATCCGATGGCTCTTCATCGGCACGGTCGTCGTCACGCTGCTCGTCAATCCGCTGTTCGGCTGGCTGGTGAGCCGGTTCCGGCGGCCCGCCTTCATCGCCGCCACCTACCTGTTCTTCGCGGCCGGGCTGCTCGGCTTCTACCTGCTGCTGGTGATGGCCCCGGGACGCATCGGGGAACACAGTGGCCAGGTCTTCTATGTCTGGTTCAGCGTGTTCAACCTGTTCGCGACCATGCTGTTCTGGGCCCTGATGGCGGATCGTTTCAGCCTGGAGCAGAGCAAGCGCCTGTTCGGCGCGATCGCGGTGGGCGGCACCCTCGGAGCGATCTTCGGCCCCTGGCTCGCGGGCATGCTGGCAAGGCCGCTGGGCACGCCCGCCCTGCTGCCGGTGGCGGCCGGCTTCCTGGTGCTCGCGCTGGTTGCGGCCTGGTGGCTGACCCGCCTGACCGATGATCCGGCCGATCGTCGCCGGGCCGGCCAGCGGATGCCCGAGGAGCCGGCGCTGATCGGCGGCAGCGCCTGGGAAGGCATCGGCGCGGTCCTGCGCTCGCGCTACCTGCTCGCCATCTGCATGTACGTGCTGATCCTCGCGGTGATGGCGACCTTCCTCTACTTCACCCGGCTGCAGATGGTGGCGGCGCTCGGGCCGGATCTCGACATGCGCACCGCGATGTTCGCGCGCATCGACATGATCACCCAGCTGGCGACCCTGCTGCTGCAGGCGGTGGTCACCGGGCACCTGATGAAGCGGCTCGGCATCGCGGTGGCGCTGGCCCTGCTGCCGCTGACCGCGGCGCTGGGCTTCCTCGGCCTGGCGATCATCGGATCGCTGGCGGCGCTGATCGCGTTCGAAGCGGCGTTCCGGGCGGTCCAGCGCGGCGTGATGCGCCCGGCGCGCGAGACCCTGTTCACGGTCGTCAGCCGCGCCGAGCGCTACAAGGCGAAGGCGCTGATCGACACCTTCGTCTATCGGGCCGGTGACGTTGTCGGGGCACAGACCGAAGGCCTGCTGGGCCGCCTGGGCATGGGACTCGCGGCGCTCGCCTCTTTCGCGGTGCCGCTCGCCGTGGTATGGATTGCGCTCGGCCTCTGGCTGGGCCGTGCCCAGCGCATGCGGGCGCCCGGTGCGCCGCCCGCCGATTCCCCTGTTGCGCGCGCCGATGGAGCGATGACATGACGACACGCCGACAATGCCTGCAGGCCGCGGCGGCCACGGCGCTGGCGGCGCTCGCGCCCCGTCTGGCGTCCGCCGCCCGGCCTGCCGACGCGGGCCTCATCACCCGGGCGATTCCAGCGAGCGGCGAACGGATTCCCATCGTGGGCCTGGGCAGCTCGGCGACATTCTCGCGGGTGGCGCGCAGCGAGGATGTCTCCGCGCTGCGCTCGGTGCTGGGGCGCCTGGTCGAGCTGGGCGGCACGGTGTTCGACACGGCGCCGTCGTACGGGGCATCCGAGGAAGTCGCCGGCCGCATCGCCCAGGAGCTCGACATCGCGCAACGGCTTTTCTGGGCCACCAAGCTCAACGTCGCGCCGCGCGGCGGCGGAAGCGCGGATCCCGCGGCGGCGCGCGAACAGCTCGAAACCTCGTTCCGGCGAATCGGCCGGTCGGAGATCGACCTCGTCCAGGTCCACAACCTCGGCGACGTGCGCACCCAGCTGCCCATCCTGCGGGAGTTCAAGGAGCAGGGCCGGATACGCTACATCGGCCTCACCACCACCTTCGAGAACCAGTACGAGGAACTGGTCCGGCTGATGCGCAGCGAAACCCTCGACTTCATCGGCACGAACTACGCGATCGACGATCGCGATGCCGAGCAGACGATCCTGCCGCTGGCGCGCGAGCGGGGAATCGCGGTGCTGGTGTATGCGCCCTTCGGCCGCACCCGCCTGTGGCGGCGTGTCGCGGGGCGCGAAGTTCCGCCATGGGCGGCCGGGTTCGGCGCGACGAGCTGGGCGCAGTTCTTCCTCAAGTATGTCGCGAGCCACCCTGCGGTCACGTCGATCACGCCGGCCACCAGCCGGCCGGAGAACATGGCCGACAACATGGGTGCCGCGGTCGGCGAGTTGCCCGATGCCGCCGCCAGGCGGCGCATGATCGAGCTGGTCGAAGCGCTGCCGGCGGCATGATCGCGCGCCCCGGATTCCACCCGCGCCGAGCGCGGGCGGACTGAATTGCCCCCCGAACCGCCGGCGGGGCGCGCCGACGCGCTCCCGCCGGCGCGCCGTGCGCTCGTCTTCGCCATCATCGCGTTCGCGCTGATGATGATGTCGATCAGCTCGACGATCGTCGCCACGGCGCTGCATGCCCTGCAGCAGGGGCTGGATGCGCCGATCAACTGGACCGGCTGGACCATCACCGCCTACTCGCTCGGCTTCGTCCTCGCCTTGCCGGTGATGGGCATGTTGAGCGAGCAGTACGGACGGCGGCGGGTGTTCGCGGGCTCGATCATCGTCTTCACGCTGGCATCGCTGCTGTGCGGCATGGCCGGCGACATAAGCACCCTCATCGCCCTGCGTGTATTGCAGGCGGCCGGCGGCGCGGGCTTCACGCCTTCGGCGACCGGGCTCGTGGTCGACTATTTCGGCGACGAGCGCGACCGCATGGTCGGGCTGTTCGGCAGCATCTTCCCGGTGGGCGCGATGATCGGTCCCGTCTTCGGCGGCCTGTTCGTGACCTACTGGACCTGGCGGGGCATCTTCTGGATCAACGTGCCGATCGGCCTGGCGATCCTCGCGCTGAGCTTGCGCTTCATACCGCCCGACCGGCCACGGACGGGGAAGCCGCGCAATCGGCTCGATCCCGTCGGCATGCTCCTGCTGGGCGGCGGCCTGTGCTGCGGCATGTTCGCCATCACCTACCTCGGCGAGCCGGGCGTGCGCCTCTGGACACCGGGATTCCTCGTCCCGCTCGTCGTCGCCTTGCTCGCGCTCTGGGCCTTCCTGCGCCACATCCGGCGCGCGACGCATCCGTTCATCGCGCCGCGCCTGATCCGCGGGCCGGGCTTCGGCCACGTGAACCTCATCACCATGGTGTTCGGGGGAGTTCCAGCGGGCATGGTGGCCCTGATCCCGCTGTATGCGACCAATCGCTACGGCATCGATGCGCTCGGCTCGGGGACACTGCTCGTCGCCCAGGCGGTCGCGGCCTTCGTGTTCTCGATCGCCGCGGTGCTGGTGATACGTCGCACCGGCTACCGCTTGCCGCTGTACGCCGGGGGGATCGTGGTCGCCCTCGGGATGATCCTGCTCGCCCTCGCTCCCTTGCCCGGCGTGTCGGCGTACGCCTGGCTGGCCGGCGCCGCGTTCCTGGTCGGCGTCGGCAGCGGCACGCTGAATCCGGCGAATCGCAATGCCGGGCTGCAACTGGCGCCCGAGCATGCATCGACACTCGCGGCGCTGCGCTCGATGGGCATGTCGATCGGCTCGATCCTGGCTATCGCGATCGCCACCGCGGTGCTCGCCGGCGCAGACGACCCCGGGGCCACCCAGTCATGGATCTTCGCGGCAGTGGCGGTGCTGCTCTTCATCGCCCTGCCGCTGGTCAGCCGCGTGCCGGAGCATCGCGGCGCCTGGTGAGCGGTCGGGCGCGCTACGGATAGCCCCCTCGGGGTGCCGCGAGTGACCGTGGGCGTGGGGGCCGTTTCGTTTCAGCCGTCGCCGTCCCGCGTGAGCGGCACGAAGCGCACCGGCAGCACCGTGCGCCGGGTGCTGCGACCATCGGCGAGCTTCTCGACCAGCAGCAGCTCCTGCGTCGCGAAGCGCGACCCGACCGGGATCACCATCTTCGCGCCCGGCTTGAGCTGCTCGACCAGCGGCGGCGGCACTTCCGGCGCCGCGGCGGTGACGATGATGGCGTCGAAGGGCCCTTTCTCGGGCCAGCCCCGGTAGCCGTCGCCGATCCTCACCTCCACGTTGTCGTAGCCGAGCTCGTCCAGCAGGCGGGCCGCCTGCCGGCCCAGCGGCTCGATGATCTCGATCGACCAGACCTCCCGGACCAGTTCGGCGAGCACCGCCGCCTGGTAGCCCGAGCCGGTTCCGACCTCGAGCACCACATCATCCGGGCCCGGATCGATCAGGTCGGTGGACAGGGCCACGATGTAGGGCTGCGAGATCGTCTGGTCCTCGCCGATCGGCAGCGGGCGGTTGTCGTAGGCGGCGCGCGCCCAGGCGTCGGGGACGAAGCGGTGCCGCGGCACCCTGGCCATCGCGGCCATCACCCGCTCGTCGAAGCTGGCGCGGCCGGTATGCGATTCGGTTGCCCGCGCATCGGCCGCGATCTCCGCGACCATGGCCCGGCGCTCGTCCGCACGGTCGTCGCCGGCTGCGGACTCGCTCATGCCGAAGCCCAGCGCGAGGATTCCCGCCACCAGCACCAGGCCTTGCAGCCGGCTCGCTCGCGGCGCCCGGCCAGGAGCATGGAGCATGGATCACCTCCGGTTCGGTGCTTCCCGGTTCCCGTCGTCATGAGTGGAGCATAACGCCAGCGGGACCGCGTGTGGCCAGAGCCCCCGCGCATGCGCCCGGCGGGCCCGCAATCTGCATCCGCGACTGCTGGACGTGCCCGGCGCCGGCGCTGCGCCGCGGGTGCGGGGCAGGGCGGCGACGAATCGCCCGTCCGTGGCATGGGAACCGGAATGCGGGCACACTGGGGAGGAGCCGGCCGATGGAATCGATCAGGATGGACACACATGCTCGGCTGCGCGGGCGGGCAGCGGCCACGGCGGGCGATACGGCGTTCCTGCAGTCCCTGTTCGACCGGCTGGACGAGCGTTGTCATCCTGCCCCTGCGCAAGCCCCCTGGCGACCCTTCGTCACGCTGAGCTACGCGCAGAGCATCGACGGCAGCATCGCGGCGCGCCCCGCGCGCCCCGTCGCGCTCAGCTCCGAGGAATCCTTCGACATGACGCACCTGCTGCGCTCGCGCCACGATGCGCTGCTGGTGGGCATCGACACCGTGCTGGCCGATGATCCGCGCCTGACGGTGCGTCGCTGCGCCGGCGACAATCCGCGTCCCGTGGTGCTCGACAGCCGGCTGCGCTTTCCGGTCGATGCGCGCCTGCTGACCCATCCGGACCGGTACCCGCTGGTCCTCACCACCGAGCTCGCCGGGGCGGCGGAGATCCGGCGGCTCGAAGGCAGGGGCGCTGTGGTGAGGGTCCTGCCCCGCGACGATGCCGGCCGCGTGGACCTGGCGGCGGCGCTGCGCTGCCTTTGCGACATGGGCATCCGGACCCTGATGGTCGAAGGTGGCGCCCGCGTGATCGGCAGCTTCCTGGGCCGACGCCTCGTCGATCACTGCGTCATCACCGTGGCGCCGCGGCTCATCGGCGGCGTCAAGGCGCTCGACGGGCCGTGTTCGCCCGACCTGGCGCCCCTGTCCATCGTCGATTGCCGCTACCAGCCACTGGGTGGCGATCTCATCGTCCACGGCAGTCTTCGCGGGTCGGGCTCGAAGGCGTAGTGGCGATGCGCGCCAATGCCGTGTTCCATGTGGCGGAACGCCGGGTCGAGCTCCGGGAGCTGGACCTGCCCGGGCCCGGCGCGGGCGAGCTCCTGGTGCGCAGCCACTGTTCGGCCATCAGTCCGGGCACCGAAGCGCTGGTCTTCGCCGGCGATTTCCCTGCCGATTCGGCGCTCGATGCGCGCATCGCCAGCCTGCGGGGCGGCTTCGACTATCCGTTTCGCTATGGCTACGCGCTGGCGGGCGAGGTCCTGGCCGCGGGCCCGGGCGCGGACGATGCCCTGGTCGGCACGATGGTCTTCGCCTTCCATCCGCACCAGGACCTCGCGATCGTGCCGCTTGCCGACTGCACGCCGATCCCGGATGGCATCGCTCCCGAGGCCGCGCTCTTCCTGCCCCAGGTGGAGACCGCGCTCAATCTCGTCCTCGATGGGGCGCCGCTGGTCGGCGAGCGCGTGCTGGTCTTCGGGCAGGGCGTGGTCGGCCTGCTGACCGCTGCCCTTCTGCTGCGCTTTCCGCTCGAGCGCCTGGTCGCGATCGAGCCGCTGGCATGGCGACGCGAGCTTGCCCGCGAGTGGGGCGTCGCGGAAACCGTCGATCCCGGCGAGCCCGACTCCTGGGCGGAGCTGCTCGCCAGCCTGGAGGGCGCCGACCTCGCCTTCGAGCTGTCGGGCAACATGGGCGCACTCGACCGGGCGATCGAGGCCGCGGGCTTCACCGGTCGCATCGTGGTCGGTTCATGGTACGGCGCACGGTCGCGACCCCTGGATCTCGGCGGACGTTTTCATCGCAATCGCCTGCGCATCGTGTCCAGCCAGGTCAGCACGATCGATCCGGTCCTGGCCGGGCGCTGGGACCGGCGGCGCCGCCTCGATCACGCCTGGCGCCTGCTGGCGCGGCTTCGACCCGAGCGACTGGTGAGCCGCTCGTATCCACTGGCGCGCTGCGCCGAGGCCTTCGAGGCCGTCAGCTCACGGGACGAAGGCCTCATGCAGGTGACCCTCGCATACTGACGGAGCGAAGCGATGTACCGACTGGCCATCACCCGCGATTTCATCGCCCGGCATTTCCTGATCGGCGGCGACTGGGGCGCGGAGAACAGCGAGCACAGCCATCACTACAAGGTGCAGGTCCGCTTGCGCGGCGAGTCGCTGAATGCGCATGGCTATCTCGCCGACATCGTCGATCTCGAGGCAGCCCTGGACGAGGCTGTGGCCCGCTTTCGCGACCGGACGCTCAATGATCTCGAGCCCTTCGCGAAGATCAATCCGAGCCTCGAACGCTTCGCCCGGGTGCTGTACGACGACCTCCGCGCCCGATCCGCCCTCGACGGCCTCGACCTCGATGTGAAGCTGTGGGAGAACGAGCGTGACTGGGCGGCCTATGGTCCGCGGCCACGCTCCGATTGAGCACCCACGCCACGCTTCCGACCAGATTCCGACAGCCGCAGCCGGACGGATGAGCATGCCCCTCGCCTTTGCCGAATATCTCCAGGCCAAGTTCGACCTGGACGAGCGCAGCCTGAATCCCGAGGTGCGCGCCGCCTTCCTGCAGGTCCTGCACGGGCTTGCGGAGGTTCGCTGCATCGATGTCGGCGCGGGCACCGGGGCCACCGCCCGACGCCTGCTGGCGGCCGGACTGTCCACGCCCCTCGCACTGACGGCGCTCGATCGCGATCCGCTCCTGCTCGACATTGCCCGCGAGGATGCGCTGCAAGGCCTGCAGGCGTCGGGCAGGCGGGCCTTCATCGAAACCGGCGAGGTTCATGCCACGGAGGAACCGAGGACGATGCTGCGCTTTCTCGCCTGCGAATTCCAGGATCACCAGCCGGAGCAGCGCTGCAATGTCATCACGGCGCATGCCTTCCTCGACATGGTGCCGCTCGCGGATGCCCTGGCCAGGTTCGCCACCTGGCTCGAGCCCGGCGGCCATCTCTACGCCACGCTCAATTTCGACGGTGACACGACGCTGTTGCCCACCAGCGATGACGCCACGTTCGAGGCCACACTCATCGCGCATTACCACGACACCATGGAGCGGCGCCGGATGGATGGCCGGGCCATTGGTGGCGCCTTCAGCGGCCGGCGCCTGCACCGGCTGCTGCCCGCGCACGGATTCGACATCCTCGCCTGCGGCAGTTCCGACTGGAGCATCACTCCCTACCTCGGCGCGTATCGCGGCGGCGATGCCGACTGCCTGCGCGCACTGCTCGACATGATGGCTGGCGAGGCGCAGCGTTCGGGCCTCTTCGATCCAGCCCGGCTCGGGCGCTGGCGCGAGGAGCGGATGCAATGCCTGCGGGAGCATCGGCTGGGGCTCATCGCCCATCAGCTCGACCTGCTGGCGCGCCTCGATCCCTGATCGGTCACGGAGCCGGTCCGCGGTACATCCGGTGCAGGCTGTCGCCGAAGGACCAGGCCAGGGCGAGACTGGCCACTGCCGCCAGTGCCACGGCGGTGTCCAGGCGGTCGGGATGGGCGGCGAAGCACAGCAGCAGCGTCGCCATCATCACGACGAAGATCACGATGGCGTGCCGGCTGCGGGGCTCCTTGCGCCGCGGTGGTTTCGCGATCCCCACGAACAGCACGAACAGGTAGCGCAGCAGGCCGGGCAGCAGGATCCACGCACCGGGGCCGCCGGGCAGCCGGTACAACATCAGGCACAGCAGCAGCAGGAAGAAGGCGTCGCACTCCTGGTCGAGGAATGCGCCGAACTCGCCGCTCGTTCCGGTGCGCCGCGCGACCCAGCCATCGACGCCGTCGAGCGCGAGCAGGATCGTACCCGCGACGGCCAGCGGCAAGGGCGGCATGAAGGGCAGGGCGAACATGCCGTAGAGGCGCGCCATGGTGATGGCATTGGCCGGGCCGAAACGACCGCCGGGCGTCCAGCGGCCCCGACAGCACCAGACCAGCACCGCGAAGGAGAGCGCCCCGGCCACGCACGCCAGCCACGGCGGCAGGCCCGCTGCCACCACCATCGCGACCATGATCATCGTGACGGCGTGGGCCGCGTTCCACCGCGACAGGGCGGGCTGCAGCGATCGGCGGTCGGTCATGCTGGCGGATGTCCGGGCAGGGTTCCCGAACCGTATCATCCCATCGATGAACACCCGCCGGATCGGCTTCGTCCTGCCGCCGCCCGATGCGTTCCCGTCGGGTGGCGATCTGTACAACCAGAGGATCCTGCAGCGGGCACGAAGCCGCGGCTTCCCCCTGCGGGCGGTGCCCTGGGGTGATCGCGATCTGCTCGCCGGAGCCTGGGACCTGCTCGTCTGGGACAGCCTGCTGCTCGATCATGTAAGGCGGCTGGCCGACGAGCGGGTGGCCCTGCTGCTGCACTACCTGCCTTCGCTCGAGCCCGCGCTCGATGCCGGGCGCCGGGCCGCTTTGCGGGCGATGGAGCATCGTGCCCTCGCGCAGGCCGACCGGGTCATCGCCACCGGCCAGCCGGTGGCTGACGCCGCCATCGCGAGCATGCCGAGCGTGCCGGTGTCCATGTGCCCGCCCGGTGTCGCAGACGCCTTCCTGCGGCAGCGACCGAACGCGCCCTGGGGGCCGGCGCAGGCACGGCCGGCTCCACGCCTGTTGACGGTGGCCCATCTCCTGCCGGCCAAGGGACATGCGGACTTGCTCGATACCCTGGGGCAACTGCGCGAGCTTGCCTGGCACTGGCATGTGGTCGGCGACGGCGGCCGCTCCCCCGGTCTCGAACAGCAACTGCGCGAACGGGCGGCACGGGCGGGCGTGGCCGCGCGTATCACCTGGCATGGCGCCCTCGGCCCGGAGGCCGTGGCCACGCTCATGGCCGACAGCGACCTGTTCGTCTTCCCCAGCACCTTCGAGGCCTATGGCACCGTGCTGGCCGAGGCCGCCGCCATGGGCCTGCCGGCGCTGGCCAACCGGGTCGGCGCGGCCGAAGGACTGGTCCGGCATGGCGTCACCGGATATCTGGTCGACGTCGCCGACCGGGACGGCTTCGCTCGCCACCTGCGGCGATTGCTGGTCGATGCCGGGTTGCGCGCCATCTTCCGGGAGAACCTGCGCAAGTCACCGGTGCGCGGCTGGGACGAGGCTTTTGCGGATTTTCGCGCGGCCTGCGAGATCGCAAACCGGTAGACACCGCGAGGAACAATTCCCTATGCTTGTACTGCGCACGGTCATGGCCTCGCGCGGCAGTCGGACGGCGGTGCGCATTCCAGGCAAATCCATGGAGGACGACATGGGATCGATAGCACGCGTCACGACGATCACGGCTCGCTCGGAGAAGAGTTTCGAGGACGCCATCGAGCAGGGTGTTGCCCGCTCGAACGAGACCTTGCGCAATGTCACCGGTGCATGGGTGAAGGAGCAGAAGGTCGAGGTTGCGGGCGGCAACATCAAGAACTGGATGGTCACGCTCGAAGTCACGTTCGTTCTGGACGACTGAAGCCCGGGCGCACATGGATTTCGACCTCGCACGGGCCGACTTCCGGATCAGGCTCCAGAGGCTTCTTGCGGACCCTGTGCGCCCGGCTCCATGAGTCTGCGCTGGATCGACTCGCCCAGCCGGTGGAATCGACGACGAGGTCGTCGACGTACTGCTACGTGCCGCTTTCGACCGCTGGATACTCGATGGCCTGGGGCGGCGCGACCAGGTAGTGCGACAGTGCCTGCAGGACCGCCATCGCCTCGTCCTGCCCCTTCTCGGCCGCTTCGGCGCTCTCCCAGATCCCGACAGCCAGGCAGCCACCGTCGGCGCTGACGCCGGTGTACTGGTGCTGGAGCCCGGCGATGGCCCTGAACTTCGTCCGGGCGCCGTCCGCCTCGCCGCGGAACTTCTCGAGCATGGCTGGGTCGATCCTGAAGGATACGGTTCGCATGTACATATCCACCTCCCGTCCCGATGATGTCGATGTCTCGTGTGCCCTTGCGTTCCGATCATAGCCGGTTGCCATGGCGGCGATCATCATCAGATCTGGGGAGAGTGCGTTCCCGGCGGTCCGATTTCGTGATGCCGCGCGTCGAGTCGCTCCCGCAAGGCCATCGCGGCCTGCGGGTTGCGCAGCTTGTGGCCGCCGATGCCGACCCGGACCGTGCCCGGCCTCCGCCGCCGGCTTACTGCTGCGGCCGGAATCGGTACCAGAGGGTGTAGGCCCAGCAGGCCGCGCAGAAGGAGAAGGCCCATTCGAAGAACGAGAACACCGCCAGCACCCCCGCCGGGACCATCCAGAGCGCGCTGCCCGCCATCCACAGCGCGACGCTGATGGCGCTGGCGATGAACAGGAGCTTGGCGGCGAACATCTTGGCGCCGGCGTTCTCCTTGGGGCCTTCCTTGCCGACGCGTTGCATCAGCCAGAGCGAGAGTCGGTGGCTGGGGCAGCGGTAGTGGCCGATGAAGCCGCGGACGAAACCCATGAGCACCAGCAGCAGCATGAGCCAGGGCAGGCCGAAGCCGAGGGCGGCGAGGCACACGAGGAAGGTGATGACCGCATCCAGGCGGGTGGCATTCGCATGGACCGGCGGAACGTCGAATCGAAGCACGGCGCATCTCCCGGAATCCGGCGAGCCCGCGAGCGGGGATCGCCTTCCACGCCATTATCGGTTCCACCGGCCGGTCGATGATGATGAAGATCAAGGCATGATCCGGTAGCGCCCTGCACGGGGCCGGGTACGACGCCGGGTTCAGCCGTCCCGGCCGTCGAGGCGGGTGCGCACCAGCCAGGGGCCGAACCTGAATAGGTACAGTGCGAAGGCCGCGCTCCAGGCGATCGCCGCGCAGACGATGGTGTGGACCAGCCACTGCGGCGCGGCCAGCGGCACCAGCACCCGCAGTACGGCTGCCGACATCACCAGGATGTACGCGGCGACTTCGAGTCGCGAGGCCTGCAGGGGCCGTCCGGTATGGCCGCGGGCGGTGCGGGTCATCATGCCGATGATCAGTCCCGCGGTGGCGCCGATCGCGAGCGCATGGACGCCGGCCGACGAGCCCGTCCAGCCGACCTGGGCCAGCGCGAGCAGAGCGAAGCCGAGCGGTATCCAGGCGTACGCAAGATGCAGGATCCACAGGATCGGGCGCCGCAGGCTCGCGCCGGGCCCCCATTGCAGCTGCCGGGCGAGGTTCAGCACGGCGGCGGCGGCCAGCGCGATCGCGGTGATCGGTCCCGTCGGGCCGAAGGCCCAGAGACCGATCGCGAGCGCGGTCATCGCGATCGTCGCCTGCTCCAGTGGCCGGCGCACGCGCAGCTTCAGGCCCGGCGTTGCATTGGCGGTGAATACCGGGACCACCCGCCCGGCGATCACGCACTCGATCATCACGATCAGGCCGAGTCCGGCATGCAGCGGGCGCAGCGGGGAGATATCGACGAGGCCGGTCGCCGCGAGGTGGAACACGATGTTGGCGAGCGCGAGCAGGATGAGGACACCGGCAAGGGGAAGGTTGCGCCGATTGCCCGCGCGCAGGAGCAGCTCGATGAAGACGACGGCGATGATCGGCACCAGCGCGATGTCGAGGATGGCGTACACCGGATAGGGCGCCGCGAACGCGGCGAAGCGGGCGGCGAGCCAGAGGCCGGCGAGGGCGCCGAGCACCGCGCCGCGCGGGGTGGCGAGCCCGGTCCAGGCCTTGCCGGCGGTCAGCAGGAAACCGACGACGACCGCGGCGGCGAAGCCGAAGAGCATCTCGTGGGCATGCCAGAGCATCGGCGCGACCGGCATCTCGGGCGTGAACCAGCCGAGGAACATCGCCACCCACAGGGGTATGGCCAGCATCCCGAAGCTCGCGGCGCCGAGGTAGAAGGGTCGGAAACCGAGCCGCAGCAGCGGCCAGCCATGTGGCCGGGCCGGGGCGGGCGCCTGCGGGGCGGCCGGACTCATGACGGAGGAAGGCAGGATGGGCAAGGGTTCGTGTGGCATCGGATGCTCGAGGAGGGGGCTCAGCGCTGTGCATATAACATGCATGCAAGATACATATTAAGAGTATGATTCCCCGAAAGCAATATCGACGAGGACACTCATGCAGACTCCGGAATTCTTCGATGCGGTCCCACCGATCCTCATGTTCGATCCGCTCGCCGAGTTTCTCGGCGCCGCCGACGATGGCCTGCTCGAGTACCGCTATCTCGATGTCGTGAAGGCCGCCGGGCATTCCTGTCCGACGGTGGCCGGCGCCTGGCTGATGACGCGCAAGGCGCTCGCCCATCTCTATCCCGGCGAGCTGCCCCGGCGCGGCGGGATCCGCGTCGAGCTGCACCGCGCGCTCGACGATGGCGTGGCAGGCGTGATCGGATCGGTTGCGGGCTTCATCACCGGCGCCGCCAACGAAGGCGGATTCAAGGGGCTTGGCGGCCAATTCGCACGCCAGGGCCTGTTGCGCTTCGGGGCGCCCATGGCGGGGGACATCCGCTTCACTCGTGTCGACAGCGGCCAGGCGATCGAACTCGGTTTCCGTCCGCAGGCGGTGCCGCGCCCCGACGCCCTGGTCAACGCGATGCCGCCGCCTTCGCCGCAGGCCGATGGGGCGCGGCGCCGGGCATTCGCGATAGCATGGCAGGACTGGGTGCGAACCCTGCTGCTCGACCATGCCGAGGATCCCGCCCTGATCGAGGTGAGCGGCTGAGGGCGGCGCCGACCGATCACCGACACGAGGAGCTCCGCGATGACCGATCCCTACGCTTCCTTCCAGCGCCTGAAGTTCGACCGGCCGCATCCGGGCGTGCTGCGCATCGTGCTGTCCTCGCCGCTCAAGCTCGGGGCGATGGACGCCCTGATGCACAAGGAGGTCTCGGAGATCTGGGATGTCGTCCAGGCCGACGATTCGGTCGCCACCGTCCTGCTCACCGGCGAGGGGCGCAACTTCTCGGCCGGCGGCGACCTCAACCATGAACAGCGGGTCTGCGAGGACCACGAGTTGCGCATGGCGACGATGAACGAGGCGCGGCGCCTCGTCTACGGCATGCTCGACTGCAGCAAGCCGATCGTCAGCGCCGCCCGTGGCTGGGCGGTGGGCGCCGGCCTGGCCTGCCTGATCATGGCCGATGTCTCGATCGTCTCGCGCGATGCGAAATTCTCCGACGGCCACCTCAAGATCGGCATCGCCGCGGGCGACCATGCGGCCATCATCTGGCCGCTGCTGTGCGGCATGGCCAAGGCCAAGTACTTCCTTCTCACCGCCGACACCTTCACCGGCGAGGAAGCGGAGCGGATGAACCTCGTCTCGATGGCGCTGGACGATGCCGAGGTCGAGGGCAGGGCGCTCGAGATCGCGGCGCGCCTGGCCGACGGGCCGCGCAACGCGATCAGCTGGACCAAGCAGGCGCTCAACGGCTGGATCCGCCAGGCCGGACCGATCTTCGAGCATTCGCTCGCGATGGAGATGATCGGCCTGGGCGGCCCCGAAGGCCGCGAAGGCATCAATGCCTTCCTCGAGAAGCGCAAGCCGGATTTCGGCCGCACCCGCTCCTAGAATGGGGTAAACGGGGTCAGACTCCATTTCCTGCAGGAAATGGAGTCTGACCCCGTTTACAACCCTCATTGGCGGAAACGAGATGGCAGGAACGACGGACCTGAATGCCGGCAGGGGCTACGCTCGGCGCATCGCCATGATGGTAGCGGTGGCGCTGCTGGCCCTCGCCTCGTGGTCGACGCCGCTCGACTCGGCCGCCGAGCAGCGCGTCGACTCGATGCTGACCCGGGCGCTGGTCACGTTCGCTACCGCGCGAGCGCTCGATGCGGTCATCTCCGTGCTGCAAAGCGGGCAGGTCGGGGCCCAGGTCGGCGTCGGCATGAGTATCCAGCCCGGCGAGCTCCTCGATCCGGTCAACGATCTCGTCGAGAAGTTCTCCGATGTCATGCTGGTGGTCACCGTGGCGCTCGGCGTTCACAAGGTGCTGCTGTCGATCGGCGCCTACTGGGTGGTGCCCCTGGTGCTGTCGATCGTCGCCGCGGTGATCATCCTCGCCTCCATGCGGGGCGGTGCGCCGCGCTGGCTTGCCCAGGTCTTCGGGCTGCTGGTGCTGGTGCGCTTCGCGATACCCGTGGCAACGGTCGGCGCCGATACGCTGTTCGCCCGTTTCCTCGCAGCCGAATACGAAAGCTCGCAACAGGTGCTCGATGCGATCGAGGGGCGCAGCGCCGCGATGGTCGAGCCGCAGCCGGGCGAGCCGGACGACGGCCTGGTCGCGAAGTTCCGCCGCATGCTCTCGGAGGGTGACGGCCTGCGCGAACGGGCGTCGGCGATCGCCGAAGCCGCCGACCGGATCGCCGAGCATGTCAGCAACCTGATCGTGGTGTTCGTCCTGCAGACGATCGCATTCCCGGTCGTGCTGCTCTGGCTGCTCTGGCAGCTTGCCCGCCGCCTCACCGGCCCGCCGGAATGAACGCCAAACGGTGAAGAAGGACGCGGGGCTTCAGAGCCGCTCGGCCGCGAAGGTATTGCACTGCTCGATCTGGCCGGTCCGGGCGCCGATCTGGAACCAGCGCATCCGCTGCTCGGAACTGCCATGGGTGAAGGCGTCGGGGACGACCACGCCCTGGGTGCGTTTCATGATGTTGTCATCGCCGACGGCCGCCGCTGCCCGGATGGCTTCCTCGATGTCGCCTTCCTCGAGCCAGCCCCTGGCCTGCTGCGAGTGATTCGTCCAGATGCCGGCAAAGCAGTCGGCCTGCAGTTCCAGCCGTATCGAGAACTGCTTGTAGTCGCGCTCGCTCAGCTGGCGGCGGGCGCTGTCCATCTTCGCCATCGTTCCGACGAGGTTCTGGACATGATGGCCGACCTCGTGCGCGATCACGTAGGCCTCGGCGAGGTCGCCGCTGGCGCCGAAGCGCTGGCGCAGGACCTGGTAGAAGCCGAGGTCGATGTAGACGGTCTGGTCGGCGGGGCAGTAGAAGGGCCCGGCCGCCGCGTCGCCCATTCCGCATGCAGTGCGGGTCGAGCCGGTGTAGAGCACCAGCCGCGGCGGCTGGTAGCGTGCGCCGGCCCTGGCGAAGACGGCATCCCAGGTGTCTTCGGTGCTGGCCAGCACGACCGACACGAACTGGCCCATTTCATCCTCGATCGGGGCGCCGGCCTGGCTGGCCTGCGGACTCACCTGCTGGCTCGGCATCAGCCCGCCGGAGCCGCCACCGTCGATGACCCCGAGCAGCGACAGCGGATTGATGCCCAGCAGCCAGGCGATGATCAGTCCGATGACGATGGTGCCCAGGCCGATGCCGCCGCCCCGGCGGGTGCCGCCGGGAATCCGCATGCCGCCCATGCCGCCGCCCCGGCGACCCCGCCGATCCTCGACATTCGTGCTCCGTCGCTGTCCGCGCCACCGCATGGCTCGCTCCCGGCCGTCTTCCCAGATCGGATTCTGCCCTGATCAGGGCCACGGTGCAGTGGCGAGGGCGTTTCGGGCCGGCAGGTTCCGCGCTGGGGCCTTCCGGGGCGCCGCTTCGGCGAAACAACTGGGGATATGGCCAGTATTCAGTGCGGAAAATGATGATTCATGCGGCTTGTCATGGAATTGCGGTTGCGTCAACGCCTCAAAGGCGGACAATACTGGTTTTTACCCAGCTTCCTGCTGGGCCCTTCGCCCCGCGCAGCCGCAGGCGCGCGATGCTGGCCGGTCCACTTCAGAAGCTCACAGGACCCATATCGCATTGACCACGTTTTCCGATTTCGGGCTCGCCGAGCCTATCCAGCGTGCCGTTGCCGAGCTCGGCTACACCACACCCACCCCGATCCAGGCGCAGGCCATCCCCATCGTCCTGCAGAACCGGGATGTCATGGGCGCCGCCCAGACCGGCACCGGCAAGACCGCCGGCTTCGCCCTGCCGATCCTGCAGCGCCTGATGCGCCATGCCAACACCAGCGCATCGCCCGCACGCCACCCGGTACGCTCCCTGATCCTCGCGCCCACGCGCGAGCTCGCCGACCAGATCTACACCAATGTCCGTGACTACGCCAAGTACAGCGGCCTGCGTTCGGCGGTGGTGTTCGGCGGGGTCGACATCAAGCCGCAGATCGCCGCGCTGCGCCAGGGCTGCGAGGTCCTCATCGCGACACCGGGCCGCCTGCTCGATCACGTCGGCCAGAAGACGGTCAACCTGTCGCAGGTCGAGGTGCTGGTTCTCGATGAAGCCGACCGGATGCTCGACATGGGCTTTCTGCCCGACATCCAGCGCATCATCCAGCTGCTGCCCAGGCAGCGCCAGAACCTGATGTTCTCGGCGACCTTCTCGGGTGAAATCCGCAAGCTTGCCGAGAGCTTCCTGAACGATCCGCAGCTGATCGAGGTTGCCCGGCGCAACGCCACCGCCGAGAACGTCGAGCAGCGCATCTATCGGGTCGCCGATGCCGATGCCAAGCGGGGCGCCGTGGCACGCCTGATCCGCGACAACGCGATCGAGCAGGTCATCGTCTTCAGCAACACCAAGATCGGCGCCGGCCGGCTGGCCCGCCAGCTCGAGCGCGACGGGCTCAATGCCGCGGCGATCCATGGCGACAAATCCCAGCAGGAGCGACTCGCCACGCTCGAAGGCTTCAAGCGCGGCGACATCAAGGTCCTGGTGGCCACGGACGTTGCCGCCCGTGGCCTGGACATCGCCGAACTGCCCGCGGTCATCAACTACGACCTGCCGTATTCCCCCGAGGACTACATCCACCGCATCGGTCGCACCGGCCGCGCCGGGGCGAGCGGCATGGCCTTGTCGCTGATGCTCGAGAGCGATGCCCGCCTGCTCGGCGCCATCGAGGGACTGATCAAGCGCAAGCTCGATCCGATCACCCTCGATGTTCCCCGCCAGCCGCGCGAAGGCAGGCCCCGGCGCGACCTGCCCGAGGCCCGGCCCCGTCGCGATCGCCCCGCGCGTCGCGAGGGTGGCTCCAGCGTGGGCATGTCGACCGATCCCTTCTTCTACAAGCCCTACGAGCCGGCGCCCCAGGCTGCCGAAGCCGGGGCTTCCGGCGACGCCGACGACGCCAAGGCAAGCCGTCCGTTTCGCGCGCAGCGCTCCGACGCCCGGCGCTCCAGGGCGCCGGTCGCCGCCTTGCTGGGCGGCCTGCGTCGCGCGAGTTGAGCGCCACGGGCGCGGACTCCGGCGTGATGTGCCGCCGCCGAGTGCTCACTACCCTGCCGGCGCTCGCCATCGGCGCCCGGGCTGGTGCGATCATCGCCGGACTGGGCGGCTCGCTTGCCGCGCGGGCCGAGGCTGCCGGCTTCGACATCGGCTTCGACGGCTACTACGAGGCGGGCGGCAGCCGCACCCCGCTTGCCAGCGCCCGGCTGCGCTTCGAGCCGGCCGGCGATGCCTACCGGATGAGCCTCGATGTGGACAGCCTGCTCGCCGATCTCCACTATGAAAGTGTTGGCCGGCTCGATGCCAACGGCCTGCATCCGGAACACTACGTCGAGCGTCGCCACCTGCCTTTCGGGCGCAAGCGTCGGCGTGAAGCGCGCTTCGTACCGGTCGGCGCGAACGGTGCCGGCCCGGCCGGGCCGGGAACGCTTGCGGTGCCGGACGGCACCCAGGACCGCATCAGCCTGATCGGCCAGCTCTGGCAGCTCGCCACGCGACCGGGCAGTCCCTTCGAGGACGGCCGTCGCTTCGAGCTCGCCCTGGCCAGCGTCAGCAAGGTTCGTCCGGTGGTCCTGCAGGTCGATCCCGCGGCTTTGCTTGCGATCGGCGATCGACAGTACCGCGCCCGCCGGGTGCGCCGGGTCGACGAACCCGGCGACGACGACGAACTCGGCATCGAGATCTGGCTCTCCGCCCGCGAACGAAAGCTGCCGCTGGCGATCCGCTTCATCGAGCCCGACCGGGCGCTGCATTTCGAGGCGACGGCGCCGGGCGCCTGAGCCGCTGCGCCCAGGCTTCGGTCGCCGCTTCCCAGAAGCGCCCGATGCTGTCGGCCGCGATGCGGCCCAGGCCGAGATGGGCCGCGGCGGCGACGAGTTCGACCAGCGGCGCTCCGGCATCGAGCGGGCGGGCTCCGTTCTGCTTGGACAGCTTCTCGCCGTCTTCGCCCATGACCACGGGCACATGGAGATATCGCGGACGCGGCAGGCCGAGCCAATCCTGCAGCCGTATCTGGCGCGCCGTCGAGCTCGCCAGGTCGGCACCGCGCACGATGTCGGTCACGCCGCAGGCGCCGTCATCGACAACGACCGCCAGCTGGTAGGCCCAGATGCCGTCGGCGCGCCGGAGGACGAAGTCACCACAGCTCTGCGGCAGCGATTCGATGCGCTCCATGCCGTCGTTCCGGTCCACCCAGTGCACCGGCAGGGCATCGACCCGGGCTCGCCACGCCCGGGGCGAACGGCCGGGCGGAAGGCCCTCGCGACAGGTGCCCGGATAGATCGGCTCGGCGTGGCGCTCGGTCCGAACGCCGGCCTCGGCCAGGGCCTGCGCGATCTCCCGGCGTGTGCAGGCGCAGCCGTAGACATGGCCGGCCGCCACCAGGCGCTCGAAGGCCTCGCGATAGGCCGCATGGCGCCGGCTCTGCCAGAGTACCGGGCCGTCGGCGACGAAGCCCAGCCGGTCGAGCGTCGCGAGGATGCTCTCGGCCGCGCCCGGTACGTTGCGCGGCTCGTCGATATCCTCGATGCGCAGCAGCCAGCGCCCCCGGTGCGCCCGCGCGTCGAGCCAGCTCGCCATCGCCGCCGCCAGCGAGCCCGCATGCAGCGGGCCACTGGGCGAGGGAGCGAAGCGACCGACGTAGCGCATCAGGGGAATTTACCCCCTGCGCGGCGAACTTCGGGCGTGAAGGTGCCAATGCAGGAAATGAGGGAACATCGGCCTGTACAACCCGGGGCTCCCATGACTTCCACTGTGATCGCCTTCCATTCCGGCTATGGCCATACCCGCCGGCTCGCGCAGTCGCTCGCCGAGGGCGCGTCCGAAACCCGCGGCGACGAAGCCCGGCTCGTCGACGTGGCGACGATCGACGATGCCGGCTGGGCACTGCTTGCGGCGGCCGACGCGATCGTGTTCGGTGCGCCCACCTACATGGGCGGCGCGTCCGCGCAGTTCAAGGCCTTCGCCGATGAATCCTCCAAGGTCTGGATCGCGCAGGGCTGGAAGGACAAGGTGGCGGGCGGCTTCACCTGCTCGCTCAATCTCACCGGCGACAAGGATTCCACGCTTGCGTGGCTGCTCACCTTCGCCATGCAGCACGGCATGGTCTGGGCCGGGCTCGGCATGCTGCCGGCGTCCGATCCGGGCGATCCGCAGGCCATCAACCGGCTCGGCGCCTACACCGGCCTGCTCGCCCAGGCCGACAACCTGCCGCCCGAGCAGAGCCCTCCGCCCGGCGACCTCGAAACGGCGGTCGCCTATGGTCGGCGCATAGCCGCGCTCGCCCGCCGCCTGCGCGGCTGACGGCTTCGGATTCGGGCGCATGGCCGCGTTGGGTCGCCTTGCCGTACAAGCGTACTGTCTGCGGCGTCCCGCCTTGCCCTGCACCCGAATCCGAAGCCGTCTCCGGCTTCAGGCGCTGCGGCGGGAGCCTCCGAAGAACACGTTGAACACGAGCGCGGCGAGCACCACCAGGCCGCCCTGGAGGGTGGCGATGCCGACCGCCTCGCCGGCGCCCAGCCAGGCCCAGATCGGGCCCAGCACCACTTCGAGCATCGCGATCAGCGAGACCTCGTGCGGCGCGAGATGCCGGTTGGTGCCGACCATCAGCATGCAGGGGATCGCCAGTTGCACGACGCCGAGCAGCGCCAGCAGCCACAGGTCGGCGGTGGTGGCGGCGAACGGCACGGCGAGCGGCGCGGTGACCAGGCCGGAGAGCACCGCGCCGAGCAGCACGGCCGGCACGAGGTCGATGCGCGCATGATGCTTGCGCATCGTGATGACGTTGAACGAAGCCGCGACCGGCACGCCGAGCGCGACCAGCATGCCGAGCGCGCCTTCGGCGGCGACGGCCTCGCGCACCATCCACCAGATGCCGATGCCGGCTGCGGCGATCGCCAGCCAGGTGGCCGGCGTCGGGCGCTCGCCGAGCACGGCCCAGGCGAGCAGGGCGGCCAGCAGCGGCGAGACCGAGATCACCAGCAAGGTGTTGGCGACCGTGGTGAGATTCAGCGCGACCATGAAGCAGATGAACATCAGCGCCCACATCGCGCCGGAGAACAGGCCGGGTGCACCCATCCGCCGGATCGCCGTGAGCGGCGCGCCCCGAGTCCGCCAGGTGAGCACCGCAAGCACGGTGATGCCGCAGAAGACGCTGCGCCAGAACGTGACTTCGAAGCCGGCGGCGCCTTCGAGATGCCGGGTCACGACACCGGCGATGCTCCAGCACACGGCGCAGAACGCGAGCGTCAGGGCGGCGCGCCGATGCGCCGGGTCGGTGGCGGACGAGCGTGCGCGCGGACCGGCCCGCGGCGGCGGGCCGGATGTCGGAGTGGCGGGGTTCATGGGGGATGGCTGGGGCGTCGGGGTAGAATTGTAGCCCTCCGAGAGCGGCGAAAACCGCCCCACGCCTGCGCCCGATGAGCGATCCCCGATTCATTCACCTCAGGGTCCATTCCGAGTACTCGATCACCGATGCGATCGTGCGCCTGCCCGCGCTCGTCGCCGCCGCTGCCGCCGATGCGCAGCCGGCGGTGGCGGTCACCGACCTCGCCAACATGTTCGGCTGGGTCAAGTTCTACAAGGCGGCGCGCGCGCGCGGAGTCAAGCCCATCCTCGGCATCGACTGCTGGATCACCCAGCACGAGGACCGTGACCGGCCCAGTCGCCTGCTGCTGCTCGCGCGCAACCATGCGGGCTACCTGCGGCTGTGCGAACTCGTCTCGCGCGCCTGGCTGGAGAACGAATGGCGCGGCCGCGGCGAAATCGATCCGGCCTGGTTCGACGAAGGCGGCCCGGGCGCCAATGACGGCCTCATCGCGCTGTCGGGCGCGAGCGCCGGCGACGTCGGCCGGGCGCTGCTGGCGGACCAGCACGATCTCGCCGAGCAGTTCGCGCAACGCTGGGCGGCGCGCTTTCCCGATGCCTTCTATCTCGAGGTGCAGCGCGCCGGCCACCCCGAGGACGAAACCCAGACCCGGCTCGCCGCAACGCTTGCCTTGCGGCTCGGGCTGCCGGTGGTGGCGACCCATCCGGTGCAGTTCATCGGTCGCGACGAGTTCCGCGCCCACGAAGCCCGGACCTGCATCGCCGAAGGCGAGGTCCTGGGCAATCGCCGGCGCGTGCGGCGCTTCACCGAGGAACAGTACTTCAGGAGCCAGGACGAGATGTCCGCGCTGTTCGCCGACCTGCCCTCGGCGCTGGCCAATTCGGTCGAGATCGCGCGGCGCTGCAGCCTGCCGATGACGCTCGACAAGCCGCAGCTCCCGGACTTCCCCACCCCCGCCGGCGAGTCGCTCGCCGACTACCTGCGCCGGCTCGCGGCCGAGGGGTTGGACGCCCGGATGCGGGCCCTGTTTCCCGATCCGCAGCAGCGCGAGGAGATGCGCCCGCAGTACGAGGCACGGCTCGCGCATGAATGCGACATGATCATCAAGATGGGCTTTCCCGGCTACTTCCTGATCGTCGCCGACTTCATCAACTGGGCCAAGAACAACCGTGTGCCGGTCGGCCCGGGCCGCGGTTCGGGCGCGGGCTCGCTGGTCGCCTTCGCGCTGGGCATCACCGACCTCGACCCGATCCCCTACGCGCTGCTCTTCGAGCGCTTCCTCAATCCCGAGCGGGTGTCGATGCCCGACTTCGATATCGACTTCTGCCAGGACAACCGCTACAAGGTCATCGAGTACGTGCGTCGCACCTATGGCGCCGATGCCGTCTCGCAGATCGCCACCTTCGGCACCATGGCCTCCAAGGCCGTCATCCGCGACGTCGGCCGGGTGCTCGAGCTGCCCTACAACTTCTGCGACCAGCTCTCGAAGCTGGTGCCGGTGGTGCAGAACAAGCCGCTCTCGCTCGCGAAGGCGCGCGAGGCCGAGCCGATGCTGGCCGAGCGCGAGCGCAACGAGGAGGAAGTCCGCGAGCTGCTCGCCCTGGCCGAGCCGCTCGAGGATCTTTCGCGCAACGTCGGCATGCATGCCGGCGGGGTGCTGATCGCGCCCGGCCGGCTCACCGATTTCACACCGCTGTACAAGGCGCCCGGCGCCGAGGGCGGGGTGGTGAGCCAGTACGACAAGGACGACGTCGAGGCGGTCGGGCTGGTCAAGTTCGACTTCCTCGGACTGCGCAACCTGACCATCATCCAGCTGGCGGTCGACTACATCAATGCTCGCCATCCCGAGCTGAAGCTCGATCTCGCCGGCCTGGAATTCGACGACCCGAAGGCCTACCAGGTGCTGAAGGACGCGAACACCACCGCGATCTTCCAGCTGGAAAGCGAAGGGATGAAGAAGCTGCTGGCCAAGCTCGCTCCCGACCGCTTCGAGGACATCATCGCGGTGCTCGCCCTGTATCGTCCCGGGCCCCTCGGTTCCGGGATGGTCGATGATTTCATCCTGCGCAAGAAGGGCCAGCAGGCGATCGACTATTTCCATCCCGACCTGAAGCAGACGCTCGAGCCGACCTACGGCGTGATCGTCTACCAGGAGCAGGTGATGCAGATCGCGCAGATCATCGGCGGCTACACGCTCGGTGGCGCCGACCTGCTGCGCCGGGCGATGGGCAAGAAGAAGCCCGAGGAGATGGCCAAGCATCGCGACCTGTTCGTCGATGGCGCCAGGGCCAAGGGCTACGGGGTCGAGCTGGCGAACCGGCTGTTCGACCTGATGGCGATGTTCGCCGAGTACGGCTTCAACAAGTCGCATACCGCCGCCTACGCCGTCGTCACCTACCAGACCGCCTGGCTCAAGGCGCATTACCCGGCCGAGTTCATGGCGGCGACGCTGTCCTCGGACATGGACGACACCGACAAGGTCGAGCTGTTCGCGGCCGATGCCCAGTCGCGCGCCAACGGCGTGCGGGTGCTGGCGCCCGACATCAACGCCTGCGGCTATCGCTTCGAGCCGGTTGCCGACGATGCCATCCGCTACGGACTGGGCGCGATCAAGGGCACCGGCGAATCGGCGGTCACCGAGATCCTGCGGGCCCGCGAGAGCGGGCCCTTCACCTGCCTGTTCGATTTCTGCGCCCGGATCGATCGTCGCGCGGTCGGGCGGCGCACCATCGAGGCGCTGGTGCGCGCCGGCGCCTTCGACAGCATCGACCCCGACCGGGCGAAGCTGCTCGTCAATGTCGGACGAGCGATCGACACCGCCGATCTCGCCGAGGCCCAGGCCGACCAGGTGAGCCTGTTCGGCGACGGCCCCAGCGGCCCCGGCGCGCCGCAATGGCTGCCGGGCCCGAGCTGGACCGAGCGCCAGCGCCTGCTCGAGGAAAAGAACGCGCTGGGCTTCTTCCTGAGCGGGCATCTCTTTGCCAGCTGCGCCGACGAAGTGCGCCGCTTCGCCCGCATGCCGCTCGAGCGCCTCGCCCCGGGGCAGCAGGCGCTCTGGATCGCCGGCATCGTCGCCGCCCAGAGCACGCGCATGACCCGGCGCGGCAAGATGGCCTTCGTCACCCTCGATGACGGCACCGCCAAGGTGGAGGTGTCGGTCTTCAACGAACTCTACGAGCAGAGTCGCCATCTCATCCGGAGCGACGACCTGCTGGTGGTGCTCGCCAAGGTCTCCCAGGACGACTACTCCGGCGGGGTGCGGGTGGTCGCGGAGCGGATCCTCGAGCTTGCCGGCGCCCGCGCCGAGTTCGCCCGGGCGCTGCGCCTGTCGGTGAACGGCAATGCCTGCGGTACGCGCCTGCGCGAAGTCATCGGCGAATACCGGGCCACCGCAGGAACATCGGGCTGCCCCATCGAAATCGCGTATTGCAACGACACCGCGAGCTGCGTGGTGCGATTGCCCGACGACTGGCGGGTGGCGCTCCAGGAATCGATGCTCGACGAGCTGCGGGAATGGCTCGACACGGCCAGCGTCGAGCTCGACTATGGTTGAGAACCCGTGAACTCGTTCACGGGTTCTGAGCCCAACCCGGCGCGGGGTCCCGCTTGAAGAAGAGCTACGCACTCTACCGACGCCTGCTTCGGCACACCCGGCCGTATGCCCGGGGCTTCGTGTTCGCGATCCTCGGGATGGTCGTCGCTGCCGCCACCGAGCCACTGTTCCCGGCGCTGATGAAGCCGCTGCTCGACGACGGCTTCGTCAATCAGTCGGGCCTGCCGCTGTGGGTGGTTCCGACCGCGCTCATCGCGATCTTCCTGGTCCGCGGGGTCGCCACCTTCACCAGCAGCTACGCCATGGCCTGGGTGGCCAACAAGGTGCTCGTCGACCTGCGTCGCCAGATGTTCGACCGCATGCTGCGCCTGCCGGCGTCCGAGTTCGAGCGCGAGGCCAGCGGACTGCTGATCTCGAAGCTCGTCTTCGAGGTCACCAACGTCACCGGCGCGGCGACCCGGGTGCTCACCGTCGTGGTGCGCGATTCGCTGGTCGTGCTCGGCCTGCTCGGCTGGCTCTTCTATCTGAACTGGCAGCTGACCCTCGTCGCGCTCGTCCTGATTCCGGTCACCGCGCTGATCATCGGTTTCTACAGCAAGCGCATGCGGGTGCTCTCGCGGCGCAACCTCGAGCAGACCGGCGAGCTCACGCGTGTCGTCGAGGAAGCGGTGCACGGCTTCAAGGTCATCAAGATCTTCGATGCCTATGCGCATGAATCGCGGGTGTTCGAGCGTACCGTCGAGCGCCTGCGCGGCTTCGCGATGCGCATGACGGTCGCCGGAAGCGCCACCGTCCCGATCACCCAGCTCGCCGCCTCCGTGGCGGTGGCGGTGGTGGTCACCATCGCCCTGCTGCAGGCCGGCACCGGACAGACCACGGTCGGTGGCTTCGTCTCCTTCATCACCGCGATGCTGATGCTGCTCGCGCCGCTCAAGCATCTCGCGGACGTCAACCACGAGCTGCAGCGCGGCCTGGCCGCGGCCGAGGCGGTGTTCTCGCTGCTCGATCGCCCGGTCGAGGCCGACGCCGGCACCCGGCGCATGGAGCGGGCCACCGGCGCGCTGCGCTTCGAGAAGGTCGGTTTCCGCTATCCCGGCAGCGAGTCGGCGGCGCTCGCGGACATCAATCTCGACATTCGGGCCGGCGAAGTGATCGCGCTGGTAGGCACGTCCGGAGCGGGCAAGACCACGCTGATCAACCTGCTGCCGCGCTTCATCGAACCCACCGAGGGCCGGGTGCTGCTCGACGGCATTCCGCTGGGTGAACTCCGGCTGGCCGACCTGCGCGCCCAGCTTGGCCTGGTCAGCCAGGACATCGTGCTCTTCAACGACACGGTGCGCGCCAATGTCTGCTTCGGCGCGGCGGAGCCGCCCGGCGAGCAGGCGATCTGGGCGGCACTGCGCGCCGCCGCGCTCGAGGATCACGTCCGGGCGCTGCCCGGCGGCCTCGAGCACCAGATCGGCGAGCGCGGCAACCGCCTGTCGGGCGGGCAGCGCCAGCGGCTCGCGATCGCGCGCGCCCTGCTCAAGGACCCGCCCATCCTCCTGCTCGACGAGGCGACCTCGGCACTGGATACACGCACCGAGCGCGATGTGCAGGCGGCGCTCGAGCGCATCATGCGCGGGCGCACCACGCTGGTCATCGCGCATCGCCTCTCCACGATCGAACGGGCCGACCGCATCCTCGTCTTCGAGCATGGCCGGGTGGTCGAGCAGGGCGGGCACGCCGAACTGCTGGCCGCCGGTGGCCGCTACGCCAGCCTCTATCGACTCCAGTTCGACGCCGCGCCCGAAACGGCGACGGACGAGCCCGCGGACGAGCCCGCGGGCCAGGCCGTGCAACCGGTGGGCCGGATCCCATGAGCCTGTCGGTGGTCGTCACCACCTACAATCGTCCCGCCGCGCTGGCCCGGGTGCTCGATGCCCTGGCCGCGCAGACGGAACCGCCCGATGAAGTGGTGGTCGCCGACGACGGTTCGGGCCCGGAGACCGCGTCGATGCTGTCTGCCCGCAAGGGCGATCCGTTCCCGCTGCTGCATGTCTGGCAACCCGACGAAGGGTTCCGCGCGGCCTTGTCCCGCAACCGGGCCGTGGCCGCCTCCCGTGGCGACTGGCTGCATTTCCTGGACGGCGACTGCGTACCGCGACCCCACTTCGTCGAGCGCGCCAGGCGCCTTTCGAAGCGTGGCTGGGCGCTCGCCGGGGATCGCATCCTGCTGTCGCCCGGACTGACCGAGCGCATCGAGCGCGAGGCGCTGCCGGTGCATCGCTGGAGCGTCGCGACCCTGGCCGGGTATCGACTGCGCGGCGGCATCAACCGGCTGCTGCCGCTCGCCTACTGGCCATGGCTGGCCAGGCGTGGGCGCCGGCAGGACGACTGGCGATTGCTGCGCACGGCCAACGTAGGCCTGCATCGCGCCGACTTCGAGGCGGTCAACGGATTCGATTCGTCCTTCGTCGGCTGGGGCCTCGAGGACTCCGAGTTCGCGATCCGCCTGATCAACAGCGGCGTGCGCTTGCGCAGCGGGCGGCTTGCGATCGGCGTGCTGCACCTGTGGCATCGGGAAAGCCCGCGCACCGCGCTGGATCGCCATCGGTCGCTGCTGGAAGCGGCGATCCGCGAAGGGCGCGTGCGGGCCGTGCAAGGACTGGCCGAGACGATCGCGTCGGGCGCAGGGTCCGTGGCATGAGCGAGATGCCGGCGCGGCTCGTGCCGCCGCCCCGGATCGGGCGACTCGACGCCGCGCTGGTCGCAGCCTGGCTTGCGGCGGCATTGCCCGGCCTGGTGCTGGTCAAGCAGCAGTTCACCGGCTACGTCGGGCTCGTCTGGCTCGGCTTCTGCATCTGGCACTGGCGTTCGCTGCGTGGTCATCCCGAAGGGCGCCGGATGCTGCGCTCGCCCTTCGCGATGGGTTTCATCGGCAGCGTGCTGCTGCTCGCACTGCTGCTGCTGATCCATCGCAGCGACGACTGGGGCCAACTGCACAATCCCAGCCGTTTCGTGCTGGTCCTGCCGATGGCCGTGGCGGTTGCGGTGCTGCGTCCTTCGTGTCGGCCGTATTTCGGCATCGCGGCCTGCGCCGGCCTGCTGGGGGCCGCCGTGGCGGTCTGGCAGGTGCTGATCACCGCGCAGGTCGGTCCGCTGGATGCCCACCTCGGATTCACCAATCGCAACAAGTTCGCCTATGTCGTGGGAACCCTGCTGCTGGTCACGCTGGCGGGACTGCGCCTGCCGCCTGGCGAGCGCCCGCCGCGCGCCTTGTTGCTGGCCGGCGCGCTCGGCGCGCTGGTGGCGCTGGTGCTCGCCAACACCCGGGGCGCCTGGCTCGCCGTCCTGGTGCCGCTCGGCGTCTGGCTGCTGGCGTCGCGGGCGCTGCCGGTGCGCGGCCGTGTCCTCGCCGCCACGGCCAGCGTGCTGCTGGTGGCCGGGCTCGTCGCCACGCCGGGCTCCCCGGTGCGCGATCGTATCGAACTCGGACTGCAACAGTACGAGGCATACACGCCGGGCCATGTGATCGCCGGGGATTCGGTGGCCGAGCGGCTCGAGATGTGGCGCGCGAGCCTGGTCATGGCCGATGCCCATCCCTGGATCGGCATCGGGCCGGGCCGTTTCAATGAAGGGCTCGGCGAGATGATCGCGGCTGGCGAAGCTCCCGCGTCACTGTCCACGCAGGGGCATCCCCACAGCGAATACCTCGAGGCGCTTGCCACGGGGGGCGTGGTCGGGCTCATCGCGCTGCTCGCCGCCCTGCTTGGACCGCTGGTGCATTTCATCATGGTGCTGCGCCGTGGCGAGCCCGGGCGCTCGGCGAGTCGCGCCTGCGCACTCGCGGGCGCGCTCGTCGTCGGCGCGACCATCATCTTCTGCGCCACCGACCCGTTCTTCTACATCCACTTCTCGACCCTCTACTACGCCTTGTCGGTCGCATTGCTCGCCGGCTTCGCCGATGCCGCCGCGCGGAACGGAGGGTAGGCCACTGAGCGCGGCTGCCACGATCTCGGTGATCCTCATCACCCGCGACGAGGCGCAGCGGATCGAGCGCTGCCTGCTGTCGGTCGACTTTGCCGACGAAGTGGTGGTGGTCGATTCCGGCAGCACCGACCGGACCGTGGAACTGGCCCGCGCCGCGGGTGCGCGCGTGCTGGTACGCGCCGACTGGCCGGGCTTCGGGATCCAGAAGAATCGCGCGCTCGATCTCGCCACCGGCGAGTGGGTGTTCTCGATCGATGCCGA
>JBAYRO010000022.1:0-43830 GCA_041676645.1 Burkholderiaceae bacterium
AGCAGCAGGTGCTCCACGGTGATGAACTCGTGGCGCTGCTGCCTGGCCTCGACGAACGCCATGTGCAGGCTGACTTCAAGCTCTTGCGCGATCATGCTTCCTCCATCACGCATTGCAGCGGGTGCTGGTGCTCGCGTGAAAAACTACTCACCTGTTCAACCTTGGTTGCCGCCACGTCGTGGGGATAGATACCACACACCCCTCGTCCTTCGCGGTGCACTTTCAACATAACTTGTGTCGCTCGTTCGCGGTCCATGCCGAAGAACTTCTGCAGTACTTCGATGACGAATTCCATCGGGGTGAAGTCATCGTTGAGCAGCATGACCTGGTACATGGGCGGCGGCTTGACGCGCGACTCCTGTCGCTCCAGTACGGTGGAGGGATCGTGCCTTGTCGCCATGCTTCCATTCTATAGACAGTAGAGAACCGTGCAATAACGCCGCACCGCCGTCCGGCGGCTTGCGTGACACCTGTCACGCCGGCACCGCCATCGGGGTAAACCCGCTTGACTATTAGCGTGACTTCCCAAAGAATCCCTTTGCTTTTCAGGGTTTAGTTCCTGAAACGGCGTTCTCGGGGGAAGCGCGCCGGCTGCAATAGCGTCTTTCCACATGTGGCGCCGGTCCGGCGGGTTTCAAGCGCCGGATGCGCAAGGTGGTCAGGACGGGGGGATGTCTTGATGAAGTCAGATTCGATCAGATTCAATGCGGCACCGTTTGTCTGGCCCGGCATATAACAAATTTCACACGCGGATGGCTCGATTATGGCAACCGGTACCGTCAAGTGGTTCAACGATGCTAAAGGCTTCGGCTTCATCACGCCCGACGAAGGCGGCGAAGATCTTTTCGCCCATTTCTCGGCAATCGAGATGAACGGCTTCAAGTCCTTGAAGGAAGGGCAGAAAGTGCAATTCGAGGTCGTTCAGGGGCCGAAGGGGAAGCAGGCCGCGAGGATTCAGCCGGCCGAGTAAGCCGTCTGGCGCCTGCCCGCAGGGCGACGGATTCCGTTTCGGACCGTCGCCCTTTTTCCGTCGCCCTTTTTCTTTCCCGCCACGTGTCTTTCGCGTCGCCCCCTTTCCCTGGAAGCCCGGACGCCTGTTCCATTCCCGATCGAACGCGAACCCGCCTCAGTTGCCGGCCTTTTCGTTCGCCGGCATTTCAGCCGACGGGCCCCCTCGGTCCCGGTCCAGTTCCGCCGCGAAGGCCTGCCTGTCCTCCGGCTCGAGTCCGTAGACTTCCCCGATCCGATCGGGGCTGAGCACCCGGCCTGCCGGCCCGTCGGCAACCAGCCGGCCCTCGCTCAGCAGCAGGCAGCGATCCGTCCAGCGCGCCACCAGATGGAGGTCGTGGAGCACCGCGACGACCGCCCAGCCCTCGCGGGCGAGCCGGGCCAGCGTCTTCATCAGGCCGATCTGGTGTCGCAGGTCGAGCGATGCTGTCGGCTCGTCGAGCAGGAGCCAGCGGGCGCCGCTGCTCGGCGCCTCCCACACCTGGGCGAGGCTGCGGGCGATGTGCACGCGCTGGCGCTCCCCGCCCGATAGCGCCAGATAGTCCCGATCGGCCAGGTCCTCGATGCCGACCAGGCGCATCGCCTCGCCGATGATGCGCTCGTCGCTGGCGGCACCCGACATGCCATGGTGCGGCGACCGGCCGAGCGCGACGACTTCGGCGACCAGGAAGGGAAACTGCAGGAGGGCCTGTTGCATCAGGACGGCGCGGCGCCGGGCCAGTCCAGGCGCCGGCCACTGGGCCAGGGGCCTGCCATCGAGGCGGACCTGGCCCCTGCCCGGGGCGAGGGAGCCCGCGAGCACCTCGAGCAGGGTCGACTTGCCCGCGCCGTTGGGGCCGCAGATCGCGCTCAGCTGGCCGCTGCGCCATTCACAGTCCAGGGCATCGAGGATCGTCCGGCCGCCGCGGCGTACCGTCAGGCCCTCCACGGCCAGCCGCGAATCACACGGCGCGATCATGCGCATGCTCATGCGAAACTCCCGGCGCCACGCCGGCGCTGCAGCAGCCAGAACAGGAAGGGCGCGCCGACCAGGGCGGTGACGACACCGAGCGGCAGCTCGGCCGGGCTGACCGTGGTGCGGGCGATGAGGTCGGCGGCGAGCATCAGCGCCGCCCCGACGAGCGCCGATGCCGGCAGCACGAAGCGATGGTCGGGACCGGTCAGAAGCCTGACGAGATGGGGAGTGACGAGTCCGAGGAAGCCGACGATGCCGCAGGCCGACACGGCGGCGCCGACCGCCAGCGCCGTCAGCACCACGCAGCGACGCTTGAGCGTGGCGACCTCGACCCCGAGGTGCATGGCCGCATCCTCGCCAAGCAGCAGCGCGTTGAGCGGCCGCGCCAGCCGCAGGGCCAGCATCGTCGCGACCAGCATCACGATGATCGCCGGCAGGCTCGACTGCCAGCTTGCCGCGCCGACGCTGCCCAGGGTCCAGAAGGTGAGCAGACGAAGCTGCTGCTCGTCGCTGAGGAAGGTGAGGTAGCCGATCATGGCGCCGGCCAGCGCATTGGCCGCGACTCCGGACAGCAGCATGGTCGGGATCACCACCCGGCCGTCGAACAGGGAAACCCGGTAGATGAGGCCCGTAGTCAGCAGCGAACCCAGGAAAGCGGCGATCGGCAGGGCCAGGCCGCCGAAACCGGCGAGCAGGCCGGGGCCGAGGACGATGACCGCCACCGCCGCGAGCGCCCCGCCCGCCGAGACGCCGATCAGTCCCGGATCGGCGAGGGGATTGCGGAACATGCCCTGCATCACCGCCCCCGAGACCGACAGCGCGGCGCCGGCGGCCGCTGCCAGCACGACACGTGGCAGCCGCACCGACTGCAGGACCTGCGCCTTGAAGCCGAGCTCGGAGGCATCGGCAAGCGCGAGCGCCCCGGCCAGCCCGCGCACGACATCGCCCACCCCGAGCCGGACCGGGCCGATCATGACGCCCAGCAGCAACGCCAGGATCGCGAGCACCGCGGCGGCCCACACCAGCCGCCGTCCCCGGCGCTCCCGGGCGGTCGGTCGGACGGCACCGTCCGAGCCGGCGGCAAGCGCCGGCGCACCCGCAGTGCCAGCCCCGTTCATCGCGCGGCGCCGGCCGGCATGCGCACGCGCCCTGCCAGCTGGGTGGCCGCCTTCCGCACGCGCCCTGCCAGCTGGGTGGCCGCCTTCGCGACACGGGGACCGAAGGACATCAAGGCCACGCCGTCGACCTCGAGCATGCGCCCGGCCTTGCCGGCCGGCGTGAGCGCCATGCCGGGCGTGGCGGCCACCGCCTCGATGCCGCCTCCCGGTGCGGTGCTCATCACCAGGATCACCTCCGGCCGGGCCGCCACCAGGGCCTCGGGCGATATCGCCTTGTAGCCCTCGTGGTCGAGTGCATTGTCGACGCCGACGAGGTCGAGGATCGCCTGCGCCGCCGTGCCCTTCCCCGCCACCTGCGGTGAACCCCCGCCGGCGGCGAGCAGGAAGACGCCGCGCGGATGCGCGACCGAGCGCGTCGTCTCCCGCAGGACGGCGACATCGCGATCGAACTCGGCGACGAGTTCGCGGGCCCTCGCCTCCTCGCCCAGGGCCTTGCCCACGAGCTCGATCTTGGCGCGCGCGCCAGCGAGCGAGTAGTCTTCGACGGCCTGCACGATACGCAGGCCCGTACCCTCGAGTTGCCGCAAGGTACTCTCGGGGCCGGCCGCGCCCGAGAGCAGCAGCAGGTCGGGTTCGAGCGAGAGCAGCCCCTCAGCCGAGAGATTGCGCAGGTACCCGAGCTTGCGGGTCTCGCGCGCCTGCGGCGGCCACAGGCTCGTCGTGTCGGTCGCGACGACCCGCTCGCCCGCGCCAAGCGCATAGACGAGTTCGGTCATGTCGGCGCCAACGCTGACGATGCGCTGCGGCGCCTGGGCGGCGGGCGCCGCCGGGACGAGCCCGATAGCGCCCGCGAGGAGGCTCGCGCCGGCGACGAGCAGCCGACGGCGCGAGCGCCCCGGCCCAGGCATGACGCGGGGAACCGGCGAGACGGGCGCCTGCACGCGTTCGGCCATCATGCCGCGCTGGTCTCGCGGTCGACCAGGCCTTCCACCAGCTTGCGCCAGTCCTCGCACTCGGACGAACCCGGCTTGCGCTCGCCGAAGAACTGCGCGAAGTTGCCGTTCTTCTCGTCGAACACCTCGAGCGAAGTGACCACCCCGTCGGAAGTCGGCTTGCGCACCACCCAGGCATCGGCCACATGGTCGGTGCGCAGGTGCAGGTTGAACTTCGGGTCCATGACGTTGATCCAGGGGCCCATGGCCCGGACATTGCTGACCGGCCCGGTATGGATCTGGATGCAGCCGGGGTTGCCCACGAAACACATGATCGAGACACCGCTTCGCGCCGCCTGCTCGAGCAGCTTCACCACCGAATCGAGGCTGGCGCGCTCGGCGAACTTCGGCCCGGCCAGGCGCAACGCCTGTTTCCGGCCGACCCGCAGGTCGCGCAGCATGCCGAAGAAGTCGTGCGTGTCCTGGAGGTCGGCCCAGGTGCTGCGCATCGTCTCGACGTCGATCATGTCGTCGGCGAGGTCCGCCGGGGCGGCCGGCCGCGGCTTGACCGCGATCGTATCCACCTGTTCCGGAGCGCGATGGCGATCGATGATCGCCTGCCATTGCGCCATGTCGGTATCGCCGCGGGCGAACACCTTGTGGACCGCGACACCGGCCCGGTCGAAGAACTGCAGGCTGCGACGAATGGCCCCGTCCTCGAGCGGCTGCTCGAAGGCGAAGCCGGAACGCCACTGGCTCATGAAGAGGCGCAGGTCGATGTCATGATTGAGCACGATGCCGTGGCCCGGGCCGATCTCGACCTTGTCGAACTTGCCGACCTTCTCGTGGACCGCGCTGGGATTGCGGGTCAGCACCATGACTTCGCCGACCGCAGGCAGTTCCTGCAGGATCTTCGCGTAGGGACCGGCCAGCGCGACAGCGCGCTCGCCCACCCGGGACGCGATCAGCTCGCCTTCGGTCACGCCCAGGCGTCCGGCCGCGTCGACCGGGCGCAGCTTCGGCTCGGCCTTCAGCAGCTCGTCCCAGGCTCGACGGATACCGGCACCATCGACTGCCGCGGGTTCGTTCTTCCCTGTCATCTTTCTCTCCGTATCCGTGGATGCTCAGTTTGCGGGGGCGGGCTGGATGCCGAACTCGAAGGTCCAGGTCTGCGCACTACCGGAATCGTTCAGGTCGGCGTATGTGATCTCGGCAAGCCGCATTCGCGCATAGCTGTTGCCGTCGCCCGACTTCACCAGCGAGCCTCGTTCCGGATGTGCCTTGAGCAGGTGTGCCACTGGCAGCCCGGCGGCCTGGGCGGCATTGATGTTCGGGTGATAGTCGTACCAGCCATAGTCGAGCGGAATCGGCGCGACCGGCGAATACGTGCCCTGGTAGGCCGGCGCGAGCTGCGAGCCGATCGCATCCTCGACCCATTCGCCGGCAGCGGCCGGCTCCGCGAGATCCGCCGCTGTCAGCTTGGCCGCCATCGACGCCGTCGTCGTGGCGTCGAACGCCAGGAACGCGGATGGAACGGGATTGCCGTCGCCGTCGTACAGGCCCGCCGGCGTCTTCGCAAGGAAGCCGCCCACCGTCCCCGTGCCGGAATCACCGCCGTTGAGCTTGATGTTGTAACGGTTGAACGCGATCTGCCAGGCGCCGGTCCCGGAGCTTTCGGTGCCCGTCACCAGGTCGAAATAGACCCAGTCGCTGGACGCGTCGACTGTGGCATGACGCAAACTCGCGGCACCGGCCGCCCGGTCGATCCACTGGAAACTGACATGGCCCGATTCGGTGCCGGAGCCGCCACCGTAGTAGCCGGCAACCTGCAGCGCATACACCGGGACGACAGTCCCGCTCGTATCGTCGTTGCTCGAATCGGAGGTAATGAGGAAGACCTTGTACGTGGGGTACAGCAGGTGGCCGCCGCCCAGACCGTACTCGAACACCTCGGACTGGATGCCGTTGTCACCGGCGAACACGCTGTCGGCGGTATCGGCAAAGTAGAGCCGAGCCGGGATGACCGCGCCGGTGGCATCGGTGAAGGCGTCGGACCAGGCAAGCAGCTCGGCCCAGGTATGGTCGAACGGTGTCGCAAAGGCGCCGCCACTCCCGTCGCCGGAAGGTCCGCTGTTGGTGTACAGGCTGGCCGACCGGCCGCCGCTGGCCAGCTTGAGATCCCAGGCGATACCGGTGCATGCGGCTTGAGCCTTGGCGTCGAAGTCGTAGCAGACCGATTCGCCAGCCGCCGGCAGCGTCACCGTCCAGGTGGCCTCTTCGCTGAAGCCCGTGGCCGGAGCGGGGGCCGGTGAAGGAGCCGGAGCCGGAGCGGGGGCTGGCGCACCCGCCCCCGGGTCATCCGACGATGAACCGCCGCCGCAGGCGACGAGCATGGCCGAAATCAGGGCAAGGGAATAGCTGGTCTTCTTCACTGGAGTCTCTCCGGATTCGGTGTGTCGGTTGGCGTTGATCGGATCTGGGCTCATCGATCGAAGGGCATGCCGTCGATCGGGTTTCGTGATTCGTTCCGGGATTCATGACAAGGGGTACGCGGAATCGCGCCTCGCTCAAGGGGCCGCGACCGCATCGCCGAATCGATAGCGCAGGCCGAGCATCACGAGCCGCCCCGAGCGCGGCCCGAAATCGTCCGGATCGGCGAAGTCGCGCTGCTCGTCGAAAAGGTTGCGTACCGAGAAGAAGCCGGCCAGGCCGCCCCGGAACTCATGGGTGATGCTCAGGTCGACGCTGCCCCAGGCTGGCGAGCGGGCTCCGCTGGTGGTGCTCACCAGTTCGCTGCTCTGGTAGCGAAGACGGGTCGCCAGCACGGTGCGCTCGGCGAAGCGCCAGTCGAAACCGAGCCGCGCGATGCTGCGCGGCCGGCGGGTCAGTTCGAAGCCGCTGCCGGCATCCCGCGTGCGGGTATACGTATAGGCAGCATGGATCGACAGGCTGGGCGAGGCCCGCCAGGACACGCCGGTCTCGAGGCCGCTGGTCCGCGCCTGGGCGACGTTGTTGTAGCGAAAGGCCTGGACGCCGTTGACCGTGCCGCTCGGACTGGAGTCGGTCTGGATCAGGTCCTCGATGTCATTGTGAAAGGCGTTCACCTCGAAGCGCAGGTTCTTGCCGCGCGCGAACACCGCGCCGAGCTGGTAGCTCGTCGAGGATTCCGGGCGCAGGTCGGGGTTGCCGAGAACCACGTAGCCGATCGCACTGTGGTCGAACAGGAAGTAGCGCTCCTTGAGGTTCGGGACCCGGTAGCCCTCGCCGATGCTGGCGCGCACACTGGTGGTCCATGCCGAACGCGATTCGAACTCGTGCCGGATCGCGAGCTTCGGCGCCACATGGCTGCCGAAATCGGAGTCGTCCTGCCAGCGCAGGCCCAGCACCAGCTCGGTACGCTCCCCGAGGAAGATGTCGTTCTGCGCGAAGAGCTCGTGGCTGTCCCGCTCGGCCTCGCCGCCGACGAGTTCGGCAACCCCGTTGTTGGTCTGGCTCAGGGTTTCGCGGTGGTAGTCCGCACCGAACTGCCAGATCTGGTTACGCCAGGCGGGCAGGTCGATCTGCGCGCCGAGGTGAGTCATCTGCTGGCCGGCAAAGCGTTCGGTGGTGGGGACACCATTGGATGCTCCCCGGCTGGTGCTGTCGTAGGATTCATCGACCCCCTTGAATTCGAGGCGGGTACCGCCGTCGAAGCGCCAGGTCAGTCCACCGGTGAGGCGGTCGCGATCGATGTCCTCGGTCTTGAACTGGGGGATGTAGTTGGGCGGCGCGTACTGGGTATAGCGTTGCGTGTCCGCCTCGCGGTAGCGCTCGAACTCGATGAACGCGCTCCGCCCCTTGCTCCCGTACCAGCCCAGGCGCGCCATCGCCTGCCCGCGCCGGATCCGGTCCCCCTGGCGCGACCAGCCGTCCGGATCGACGGCATAGCCGTCGTCGTGCAGGACATCGGCGCCGACTCGCCAGCGCCATTGCTGTGACCCACCTTCGAGCAGGCCGCGCAGGTGCCGCCATGCGAGGTCGCCCGAATCGCCGGAATCGTTCTGCTCGCCCCGGGTGCCGACGTCGACCGCGGCAGCGCCGGAGAAACCGGGCTGGATCGGCCGGGTGATGACATTGACGACGCCGCCCATGGCGGCGCTGCCGTACTGCACCGACGAGGCTCCCTTGACGACCTCGATACGGTCGACCTCGACGAGCAGGAGCTGGCTGAGGTCCACGGTGGACCCGGTGCTGGCGGTGATCGGCAGGCCGTCGACGAGCACCAGGACCTGGTCGCCGGTGAGCCCCTGCAGTGAGATGCTTTGGCCGGACTTGCCGTGCACCTCGGAAAGATGCACCCCCGGCAGGTTCCCGAGCGCATCGGTGAGGGTCACGGCGCCGGTGCGTTCGAGCTCCTGCCGGGACACCACCTCGGTCCGCGTCGGCGTATCGTCGAGTGTCTTCTCGGTCCGGGTGCCGGTAACGACGACCTGCTCGAGACTCGCCGCGGCTTCGGCCTGCGCGACGGCGGGATCGCCATGGATGAGGAGGACCAGTGCGATCAGGCCGGGAGGGAGCCAGCCTGGCGCTGCCGCGCGAACAGCTCGGGGACCGGGATGGCCGGTAGACAATGCGGACATTCAGGTGAGAATTCCAGCGGACGGGTAACATCGCGCCGGCGGACCTTTCCTGCGGTGCCTCCCCGATTCCGCTCCGGACACGGGGGAATGCCGCAGTGCAGCGTCGAGAAAGACCGACGCTGCGGGCCGCATTGCGCGTTTCCATGGCTGGCTGGGCGCAGTATCGCGGCCTGGCTGGCAAGCAGCGTCATCGGTGGATAGCCGCCGAATTCGCTTGCTTGACAATGATTCTCGTTTGCAAATGCGACTCGGTCAAGGAAAAGTTTCCGTACCGCTCGCAGGGATGGAGAAGGGTTACCCGACCCAAAGATGTACGCTACGGATTGCTTTCACCGAGTCATTGCGCCGAGATTAGATGTATAATCAATACATCTTTTGGCGGGCAATGAAACCCGGTGCCGGAGCAATCCGGCAACGCATCATCCGACCCATGACCAGACGAGGCCGCGCATGAACTCTCCCGACAAGCTGACCCAGGCCGCCTACGTGTTCGACGCCAGGGGCATATCGAAGCGTTTTCGCCATGCCGCGATCTTCGGTGCCATGGACAGCCTCGAAGCGGGGGAAGCCATGCGCTTCGTCAACGACCACGACCCTCTTCCCCTCCTCGCCCAGCTTGCCGCACGCTATGGCGATACGGTCGACATCAGCTACCTCAGGCGAGAGCCGGGCGAGATCGTGATCGACTTCACCAGGACCTGAACCCATGTCGGCAGCCCACGACGATCCCACCATCGCACAAACCCTGGCGCGACCGTATCCGCACGGTTTCGTCACCGACATCGATTCGGAGACCCTGCCGCCGGGCCTCGACGAATCGACGATCCGCGAGATATCCCAGCGCAAGCGGGAACCGGAATTCCTGCTCAAGCGCAGGCTGGCCGCGCTCGAGCACTGGATGACGATGCCTCATCCCGACTGGGCGAAGCTGCGCATCGACCCGATCGATTTCCAGGCCTTGTCCTACTACTCGGTCCCGAAGTCGCTGGCCGACGGACCGAAGGACCTCTCCGAGGTCGACCCGAAACTGCTCGAGACCTACGAGAAGCTCAATATTCCACTCCACGAGCGCGCCCGGCTGGCCGGTGTCGCGGTCGATGCCGTGTTCGATTCGGTCTCGGTCGGCACCACCTTCCGCGAGCAGCTCGCGGCGGCCGGGGTGATCTTCTGCTCGTTCTCGCATGCGGTGGAGAACCACCCCGAGCTCATCGAGCGCTATCTCGGCACCGTGGTTCCGCTGGGGGACAACTTCTACGCAGCCCTGAACTCCGCGGTGTTCTCGGACGGCTCCTTCGTCTACATCCCCGAGGGCGTGCGCTGCCCGATGGAGCTTTCCTCCTACTTCCGCATCAACGCGCGCAACACCGGGCAGTTCGAGCGAACCCTGATCATCGCGGAACCGGGCAGCGAAGTCAGCTACCTCGAGGGCTGTACCGCGCCGCAGCGCGACGAGAACCAGCTGCACGCGGCGGTCGTCGAGCTGATCGCCCATGACGACGCCTTCATCAAGTACTCGACCGTGCAGAACTGGTACCCCGGTGACGAGGAAGGACGCGGCGGCATCTACAACTTCGTGACCAAGCGTGGCCTGTGCGCCGGCGCCCGCTCGCGGATTTCCTGGACCCAGGTCGAGACCGGCTCGGCGATCACCTGGAAGTATCCGAGCGTGGTCCTGCGCGGCGACGACTCCAACGGCGAATTCCACTCGATCGCGGTCACCCATCATCGCCAGCAGGCGGACACCGGCACCAAGATGATCCATCTCGGCAAGCGCACCACGAGCCGGATCGTCTCCAAGGGAATCAGCGCCGGCCATTCGCAGCAGAACTACCGTGGCCTGGTACGGATCGCCCCCACCGCGCAGGGCGCGCACAACAACACCCAGTGCGACTCCCTGCTGATCGGTGGCGAATGTGGTGCGGCGACCTACCCCTACATCGACACCGCCCGCACCGACGCCCTCGTCGAGCACGAGGCGACGACGACCCGGATCTCCGAGGATCGGCTCTTCTACTGCCAGCAGCGCGGCATGGATCCCGAGGAGGCCACCGGCCTGATCGTGGGCGGATTCTGCCAGGCCGTGCTCGAGGAACTCCCGATGGAGTTCGCGCTCGAGGCGCGTGCCCTGCTGTCGGTCTCCCTCGAAGGCGCGGTCGGCTGACCGGCACCCCCAAGCATTGACAGGACATCGAGAAAACATGACGAAGCAAGGCGACAAGCTTCTGGAAATTCGGAATCTCGCGGTACAGGCGGGTGATCAACGCGTACTCGAATCGGTATCGATCGACATCGACGCCGGCGAAGTGGTCGCGATCATGGGCGCGAACGGCAGCGGCAAGAGCACGCTCGGCTTCGCCCTGGCGGGCCATCCGCGCTACGAGGTCGTCGGCGGCGAGGCAAGTCTGGCCGGTGTCGACCTGCTCGCGATGGAGCCGCAGGACCGCGCCCGCGCCGGCCTGTTCCTCTCCTTCCAGTCCCCGCCCGACCTGCCGGGCGTGCGCAACAACCTCTTCATGCGCACTTCGCTGAATGCCGTCCTCGAGGCCCGCAACGAGGAGCCGGTGGACGCCTTCGATTTCCTCGAGCGCGCCAAGGGCATCGCCGGGTCCATCGACCTGCCGGCCGCCTTCCTGAACCGCCCGGTCAACGAGGGTTTCTCGGGGGGCGAGCGCAAGCGCAACGAGCTGCTGCAACTCGCGATGCTGGCACCGAAGCTGGCCGTCCTCGACGAAGTCGACTCCGGCATGGACGTCGACGGACTGCGCGCGATCGTCGAGACAATCAACCGGATGCGCGCGCAGGGAACCGCCTTCCTGCTCATCTCCCATTCGCTCGCAATGGTCGAAGCGGTGAATCCGGACCGGGTGGCCGAACTCGACGGCGGCCGGATCGCCCGGACCGGCTCGCTCGACCTCGCCCGGGAGATCGCGCGGACCGGGTTTTCCCGCGCCCGTGAATCGGTCGAGGGTTGAGCATGCAGTCCGAAGCCGCAAACCGTGAGCCGGCCGTGCTGCAGGAAGTGCGCGACCGGTGGATTCCCCGCCAGACGGAACTGTTCCGCCACCTGCGACCGCCCGAGGCCGACACCTGGCTGGCCCGGCCGGCCTCGAGCAGCGATGAAGCCTCGGCCTGGATCACGGACACGCCTGGCGACGACGCCGGACAGCCCGGACCGCGCCTGGCCATCGAAACCGACAGGGAGAAGCTCGCCACCGCGCTCGCGAAGGTACCGGCGAGCCTGCGCGACGAGTACACGCCCCTGGCGGAAGCCCATGCCGCCAGTTGCGTCGGCTTCGCGAACCTGCGCATCGGCGCCGAGGACGAGGGTCGCGTCATCCGCATTCGGCGTCGCTCCGATGCCATGCGCGATGCGCCGCTGCTCCTGGTCGAGATCGCGCCCGGCACCCGCTTCACCCTCGTCGAGGACGCCGATGCCGGGACGGCGCCCGGCATCGCCGCGGCCATGACCCGCAATGCGCTCGCCTTCATCCGGGTCGGCGCGGGCGCGCACCTGCGCCACCTGCGGATCCGGCGCGAACCGCCGGCCAACGCGATCGCGAACCGGACGGTCGTCGAGGTCGACGGCGACGGCCGCTACGAACAGATCACGATCGCCAGCGGCGGCGACTACCATCTCGAACGCAGCGAGATCGACCTGCTCGGCAAGGGAGCGCATGCCGAAAGCGTCGCTGTGCTGCTGGCCGCCGCCGACCGGCTCGAACAGCAGATCGAGGTCCGGCATTCCGCGCCCGCCACCCGCAGCCGCGTCGAAACCCTCGTGCTGGCTGCCGACGCCGCGCGGGTGGTCGTCAATTCGCGCACCATGCTGCCGCGCGAGGTATCCGGCGCCATCGTCGACCAGAGCCTCCACGGCGTGCCCACGGCGGGCCAGCCGAAGATCATCCTGCGACCGCATCTCGAAATCCTGCACGACCAGGTCGAGGCGCGCCATGGCGCCACCTGGGGGGCGCTCTCCGAGGACGCCCTGTTCTACGCCAGCCAGCGCGGCATCGACCCGGACGAAGCCCGTGCGCTGATCGTCGACGGCATGGCGAGCGCCCTGGTCGACTCGTGCGTCGACGATCCCGAACTGCTCGAGCGGACGGGGCTCACCCCCGCCCTCCTCGAGGCGATCGCCGGGCACGTCGGACGCAAACCGGAGCGCGAATGAGCGAAGCCAGTATCGGCCAGCAGCGGCGCGAAACCGCCGCCGATGCCTTCCCCGTCGACACCATCCGGGCGCAGTTCCCGATCCTCGCGCAGAAGATCCGCGGCCAGCGGCTCGCGTATCTCGACAATGCCGCCACCACGCAGAGCCCGACGGCCGTGATGGACGCGGTCCGCGAGTTCGAATCGACGATCCGGGCCAACATCCACCGGGGCGTGCACACCCTCTCCCAGGAGTCGACCGACGCCTTCGAAAGGGCGCGCGCCGACATCGGCCGGTTCATCGGCCTGACCGATGACCACGGCCTGGTGTTCACCTCGGGCACGACCGAAGCCCTCAACACCATCGCCCACGGCCTGTCGGCCGGTGATGGCGTACCGGCGAGCCTCGGTCCCGGCGACGAGGTCATCGTCAGCGGCCTGGAGCACCATGCCAACCTCATCCCCTGGCAGCGGGCGGCAAGGCGCAGCGGCGCGACCCTGCGCATCCTGCTTCCCGATACCGCCGGCCGCGTCCAGCTCGAGGACCTCGCGGCGATTCTCGGTCCCCGGACCCGGGTGTTCGCCCTGACCGCCTGCGCCAATGCCACCGGCTACCGTCCTCCCTACGAGGCGATGCTGCGCATGGCCGCCGAAGCTGGCGCGCTCACCGTGCTCGACGCCGCCCAGGCCGTTTCGCACGAGCCCCTCGAACTGGCCGGGCTCGATTGCGACTTCCTCGCGTTCTCCTCGCACAAGATGTACGGGCCGATGGGCATCGGGGCGCTGGCCGGACGGCTGGCCGCGCTCGAGCGACTCAGCCCGCTGCGGCTCGGTGGCGACATGGTCGACTGGGTCGGGCTGGAGGATGCGGGCTTCGCGCCGCTGCCATCGCGCCTCGAGGGCGGCACCCAGAATGTCGGCGGTGCGGTGGGCATGGCGGAGGCCGCCCGTTTCATCGACAGCATCGGTCGGCCGCGGATCGATGCCGAACTGCGCCGCCTGCGGGCGCGCGCCACCGAGGGCCTCGCCGCGATCGGGGGCATCACGGTCCTGAATCCCGAATCCACCGAATCGGCGATCGTCGCCTTCGTCGCCGAGGATGTGCATCCGCACGACATCGGGACGCTGCTCGACGAACGCGCGATCGCGGTGCGCACCGGCCACCATTGCGCGATGCCGCTGATCGAGCGCCTCGGCAAGGGGCCGACCACCCGCGCCTCGTTCGCCGCCTACAACACCGACGAGGAAGTCGATCGCCTCCTCGAGGCGGTCGATGCCGCACTGAAGGCCCTGGCATGAACGATGGCGACGCCCTCTCGGATCTCTATCAGGAGCTTGTTCTCGAGCACAAGCGCTCGCCGCGCAACTTCGGCCCCATGGCGTCGCCCACCCACGAGGCGCGCGGCACCAATCCGCAATGCGGCGACGACGTCAAGGTGCAGCTGCGCATCGATGGCGAGCGCATCGAGGACATCCGCTTCACCGGCAACGGTTGCGCCATCTGCATGGCCTCGACCTCGATGATGACCGAAGCGGTCAAGCGAGGCGATGTCCCCTCCGCGCTCGAGCTCCAGGAGCGTTTCCGGGCGGTCATGACCGGCAAGCAGGAAGCCGCAGATGCCGGCCTCGGCAAGCTCATCAGCTTCGCGGGCGTGCGTCGCTACCCGAGCCGCATCAAGTGCGTGCTGCTGGGCTGGCATGCCCTGAACCACGCAATCACCGACGCCGACGGCGTCGAGAAGGGGACACCGGCATGAGACGCGGATCCGAGCACATCATCCTCGAGCGCTCCGTCTGGGTCGAGCGCATTCCCGATGGCCAGCCGATGGAGCTTCCGGAGGGCCAGTCGGTGATGATCACCCAGGCGCTGGGCTCGGCATTCACCCTCTGGGTCGACGGCCAGCTGGTCCGGCTGCCCGGCGACGAGGCGGACGCGATCGGCCAGTCCATCCCCGAGACGATCGAGATTCCCGATTCGGCTGGCCCCGAGGAAGTGGAGGCGCTCGCCTGGGAGGCGATGCGAACCTGCTACGACCCGGAGATCCCGGTCAACATCGTCGAACTGGGCCTGGTCTACTCCTGCGACATCGAGCCCTACGACGATGAAGGCGGGCTGCTGGTCAAGATCCGCATGACCCTGACCGCGCCCGGTTGCGGCATGGGACCGATCCTCGGCAAGGAAGTCAGCGAGAAAGTCGGCGCCCTGCCCCATGTCGAGCGCGTCGAGGTCGAACTCGTCTTCGATCCCCCCTGGGATCGCTCGATGATGTCCGAGTCGGCCGCGCTCGCGCTGGGTCTCTGAAACACCGTGCCGGCCCGCTTGCGGCCGGCGGCATCCGAACACCACAACAGGGGATCCCTCCCCACCCCCTCCATGCTGACCGTCCTTCTCGAACAGATCCACGCCAGCGCCGACCCGATCCTCGAGGCCCTGCCCGGACTGCGGATCGAGCGCATGAACCAGGCCGGCGACCTCGAGCGGCTCGCGCCGCTGCTGCCCGATGTCGAGATCCTCGGCATCCGCTCGCGGACCGCCATCGACCGGGCACTGCTCGAGCGGGCGCCCCGGCTCAAGGCGATCGGCGCCTATTGCACCGGCACCAACAACATCGACCTCGATGCGGCGCGCGACCACGGCGTCGCGGTATTCAACGGACCGTTCTCGAATACCCGCTCGGTGGCCGAGCTCGTCATCTCGCATGCGATCGCGCTGATGCGGCGGGTACCCGAGCGCCACCAGTCGGCCCGACGCGGCGGCTGGCTCAAGGACTCGACACGCTCGAACGAAGTCCGTGGCAAGACCCTGGGAATCATCGGCTACGGCAAGATCGGCACCCAGACTGGGCTGCTCGCCGAGTCGATCGGAATGCGGGTGATCTTCCATGACGTGGTCGCCCGCCTGCCCCTGGGCAACGCGCGCCCGACCCGCTCGCTCGACCAGCTGCTCGCCGAAGCCGACATCGTCACCATCCATGTACCGCAAAGCCCCGATACCGAACAGCTGATCGGCGAGCAACGCCTCGCCCTCATGAAGGAAGGCGCGGTGCTGATCAATCTCGCTCGGGGCCGCGTCATCGACATCGATGCGCTGTGCGCCGCCCTGGATTCCGGCCATCTGCGCGGCGCCGCCATCGACGTCTTTCCGGTCGAACCGAAATCCGCAAGCGACCCCTTCGAATCACCCCTGCAGTCGCGCGACAACGTGATACTCACCCCGCACGTCGGCGGCTCGACGATCGAGGCCCAGGCCAACCTCGGCATCGAGGTCTCCGAGAAGCTGCGTGACTACCTGGCGACCGGAGCGGTCCGCGGCAGCGTCAGCCTGCCGGACATCTCAGTGGGCGTGCCCAGCGGCGCCTGCCGGCTCGTGCATGTGCACCACGACCGCCCGGGGATGATCTCGCGGCTCAACCAGCTGCTGGCCACCGAGAACATCAACGTGTCCCAGATGCATCTGCAGACCGGATCGGGCGTGGGTCTCGCGGTAGTGGACCTCGCGTCGAATCCCAGCGAGCAGGCGACCCGGGCGATCGAGGGCCTGGAAGGAACCTTGCGCGCCTTCGTCACCTGCGCCCCGGCGGGCGCCTGAACGAATCCGTCGCGCCCGGGCCGGCGCGACGGAATTCAGGGATGGGCGTCGTGACGCGGGTCGATGAAAGGATCAGCGCACCAACTGATCGAGTTTTCCGATTTTTTCCGCCCATTCATCGGCGTCTGGCAAAGGCTCCTTGGAGCGCGTGATCGTGGGCCAGATCCTGGCGAGGTCCGCATTGATCTCGATGAACTGCTCTTCCCCCTGCGGGACGTCCTCCTCGGCGAAGATTGCTTCGACCGGGCATTCCGGAACGCAGACGGCGCAGTCGATGCACTCGTCGGGATCGATCACCAGCATGTTGGGCCCTTCCCGGAAGGCATCGACAGGACAGACATCGACGCAATCGGTATGTTTGCACCGGATGCATGCATCGCTGACCACGAACGTCATTGAATCGATCTCCTGGAAGGATCCGCGCTCCCGCGGATTGATGAAGCCCACGCAATGAGCGGCTGGGCGGAACCGGCGCGGGAGCCGGATGGTTCAGTGCACAATGACCTGATTGAAAGATTCATCTACAATGCATCTTATACCGAACCGCTGATCAAGCGGAAATAACCACGACGGGTCCGAGCCCTCATGCGACTTGCCGACTACACCGATTACTCGCTGCGGGTGCTGATGTACTGCGCAACCTATCCGGATCGACGGATCACGATCGCCGACCTCGCCGACGACCTCGAACTGTCGAAGAACCACCTCATGAAGATCGTCAACGATCTCGCCCGGCGCGGACTGGTCACGACGACGCGCGGGCGGGGCGGTGGCTTGCGCCTGGCCGGTGATCCACGCGACATGCGCATCGGGGACATCGTCCGGGGTACCGAATCGGACTTCCGGCTGGTCGAATGCTTCGGCGAGGGTATCACCAGCTGCACCCTCGGGAGCGCATGCCGGCTGAAGTCGGTCTTCGCAGGGGCGCTCGAGGCCTACTTCGACAGCCTCGATCGCCACACGCTGGCCGATCTCGTACCGGCCGACTTCGGGCTGGACCGCAAGGCGCTCGCCGGCGGCGCCAGCGCGCCGATCACCTTCGGTGGAACCCGGGTGGCACGTCGCGAGCTGGCCGAGTAGGATCGAGCCGATGAACGATTCCCTCCCCCCGCAAACCCCCCTCCCGACCGAGGCGATACTGGCGCAGCTCCCCGATGCCGTCGTCTACTCCGACCGCGAAGGGAAGATCCTGCTGTGGAACGCCGCGGCCGAGAAGCTGTTCGGCTTCTCCGGCGCCGAAGCCCTCGGGCAGAGCCTGGACATCATGATCCCGGAGCATCTGCGCCGCGCCCACTGGATCGGCTTCGAGCGCGCCATCGAGGCCGGCAAGGTACGCCACGAAGGCGAGATACGCCTGACCCGTGCCATCCACAAGGACGGCAGCAAGCTGTACATCGAGGTCGGCTTCGGCCTGACCCTGGCCGCCGACGGATCGGTCCTGGGCGTCGTCGCCACCGCCCGGCCCGGAAAGGCGCCGCAGCGGCCGGCGACGCCGACGCCCACCTGACTCACCGTGAACGAACCGGGCGCGCGCCGGCAGGACCGGCGGATCAGCGGCTGGTGTAGCCGCCGTCGACGAGGAACTGCGACCCGGTGATGAAGCTCGCCTTGTCCGAAAGCAGGAACAGCACCAGGCCGGTGACTTCGTCGACCCTGCCGAGCCGGCCAACCGGATGCAGCCCGACGAGGGCGTCGTAGGCTTCGCGCGGCAGGTTCTCGAGCAGCGGCGTGTCGATGTAGCCCGGGTGCACCGAGTTGATCCGCACGCCGCGCTGCGCATAGCCCAGCGCCGCCGCCTTCGTCATCCCGGTCACCCCATGCTTGGCGGCGACGTACGGGACGGCATTGGCATCGCCGACCATCCCGAGGATCGATGAATTGTTGACGATCGCGCCACCACCGGCGGCGAGCATCGCCGGGATCTGGTAGCGCATGCTGTAGAAGACCGAGTGCAGGTTGACGTTCATCAGCCGGTGGTAGTCCTCGATCGCGACATCGGCAAGCGGGCCGAGCGGCCCGCCGATACCGGCGTTGTTGAACGCGAGATGCAGCGCACCGAAGCGCGAGACCGCGAATTCGACCGATGCCTCGACATCCTCCGCCCGGCCGACATCGCCGGCGAACGCAAGCGCCTTGCCGCCGGCCGCCTCGATCGTGCCCACGACCGCGCCGGCCACCCCGGCATCGAGATCGTTCACCACGACACTGGCGCCCTCGGCCGCCAGCGCGATCGCGACGTCCTTGCCGATCCCCGAACCCGCGCCGGTCACGATCGCGACCCGCCCTTCGAATTGCCCACTCATGTCCTTCATCCTCCGGCACGCTGCCGGCGCACCGCCGCGGCGCGCCATACCGCAACGATAGCTCCCGCGCGCCACGACATGATGACGAAGCTCAAACACGGTGGCGCCCGATCTCCCGGACAGGCCCGCCCCTGATGCGGCCCGCCCGGGCATGCAGTCCGTCCGGGCCATGGAGTGCCGCTCCGGATTCCCGGCGCCCATGGGGTGAACCCCGTTCCGGTGAGCCCGGCGCGCGGAACAGGCGATCACCCGGTGCGCGACCCACTGCCGCACGTTGCGCTTGAACCAGTTCAAGGACGCCGCGCCCGAGGGTCGCCACGATCGTCTGCACCTCCAGCGAGCCCGTCATGGACAACAGCCACCTGCTCGATGCCCTGCGCGAAGGCCTGCCACTGAGCTCCCGGCCGTTCGAGGCGATCGGCCGCTCCTGCGGCGCCAGCGAAGACGAGGTGCTGGAGCGCTTGCGACGCCTGCACGGCAACGGCACGCTGGCCGGTTTCGCCCCGCTGCCGCCCCGGCGCGCCTGTACCGGCGCGGATCCCGCGCCGGGCGATTTCGACGCCCGCCTGCTGGAGATCGTCGGCACCGGGTTTCCGCTGTTGCCGCACCCCTACGAAGCGATCGCCGCGATCCTCGGCGCGACCGAAGCCGATGTTCTCGAGCGCCTGCGCATTCTGGTCGACACCGGCCGGATCGGCCCCATCGGCACGCTGCCGCGCAAGATCGCGCCTGCCCCGGGGGGCGACTGAAGCGAAGCGACCCCTGCGCGTCGTTACTCAGCCGACCGGCCAGTCCGACAGCTGCTGCACATCGAGGATCCGGATGTGCCGGTTGTCGATCTCGATCAGGCCGGCGGCCTCGATCTCGTGCAGCACTCGCGAGAAGTATTCCGGCGTGAGCGACAGGCGCGAGGCGATCGTCGCCTTGCTTACCGGCAGCGAAACGGTGACCGTTTCCGCGCCGGCGCCGCCCTGCATCGACTGCTCGTGGAGCAGGTAGCCGATCACCCTCTGCACGCCGTTCTGCAGGGCATAGGACTGCACGTCGTTGACCAGCCCGTGCAGGCGGCGCGACAGGCCGGCGAGCATGCGCAGCGCGAAGCGCGGGTCCCGATCGATCTCGCCGAGCACCGCCTCCTTCCTCACTGTCAGCACCAGTGCATCGGTGAGCGCCTGGGCGGCCACCAGGTAGGGGTGTCCGGTGAACATCACCGCCTCGGCGAAGCTGTTGCCGGGGCCGACCAGCTGGATCACCTTCTCCTGGCCGGCGGGCGACACCGCATACAGCCGGATCTGCCCCACCACGGTGACATGGAATTCGTCGCAGGGGTCGCCGACCCGGAAGACATGCTCGCCCTTGCCAAGGCGTCGCAGGCTGCATCCGCCCGCGAGGCGTTCGAGTTCGGGCGGGCGCATGTCGGAGAACAGCGGCAGCACCGCGAGGTACCGGGGGATGTCGAAATCCCGAAGATCCATATCATGCTCGACGAAAGCTGGGGTTTGCTCATTCTGCCGCATGTGCAGCTCCGGTTCGGTGCGGGTCGATGCAATCGATCCGCGCAACGTCGTCAGGGCAGCCGCAGCACCACTGCCAGCAGGCCGGCTGCGCCGAGGTTGTGCATCAGTACCGCCGGCATCGACAAGGCGCCGCCCCCGATGTGCATGCCAAGCGCCAGGACGCCCGCCAGCAGGCCCGCCATCGCCAGGGCGCTCTTGCGACGACCACGGCGCCAGGCGAGGACTCCCAGGGCAAGCACTGCGCCGGTTGCAAGGATCGCGCCGATGCGATGCACGAACTGGAGCGTTGCTCCGTCAACATTGTCGATGCCATCGGACACCATGCCGCCGGGCGTCATGCCACCGGACGCCATCCCGTCGGCCCCACCGGGCACCGGTATCCGCAGGGGATCGAAGGCGGCGAACTGCCAGCCGCCGCGGCCGGCGAGCTCGAAGCATTCTCCCAGGGAAGCGCAGGCCAGCGCGGAATGACTGGCGCTGACGAGTGCACCGAGCGCGAGCTGCGCGATGAGCAGAAGCAGCACGACAGCCGCCACGCGCCCGATCATCGCATCGGGCCGCCACCCGGGCGGGCGACCGGCCACCGCGACCAGCCGCGCGCACAGTGCCAGCATGGCGAAGCCACCCAGCAGGTTTCCGAGGATGACAGCGGGCATCCGGGCGCCGGCCGACACCACGCCCAGAGCCGCGAGCCCGACGGCGAACAGCAGCAGCAACACCGCGAGGACGCCTTCGGAGCGCAGGACCGGCCGCGCCGCGAGACAGGCGAGCACCATCGCGAGGATCAGGACCAGGGCCAGCGAAGCCGTGGCGCGATGCGCGAGACGTGCCAGGGCCACGCCATCCCCGGCCGACGCATCCGGGGCGACGCTGGTGTCCTGGCCGTAGCAGGCGGGCCAGTCCGCGCAGCCAATTCCGGCGCCGTGATGCCGCATGAAGGCGCTCAGCACGATGATCAGGATGACCAGCCCGAGGCATGCCTGCGCCATGCGTCGCAAGGCCCGGCGACGATGCTCGCCGGACGCGGCGTGGCCGATGGCGACTGCAGTCGTAGTGCTCATGTCGTGCTCGTTGGCGCCTTGTGCGCTTCGTGGTGACGAGGGCCGCCGCACGCTCGCCGCGGGCGCAGCCCGATCCTAAGGTCAGCCCGAACCCCGCTTCAAGCGGATGCCGGCCGGTGATCCACCCATTGCATTATTTCTTGTTCTGGGTCAATTTCCCTCCTGACGCTTGCATCACAGAATCGAGCAAGCTGCGAATCCGTTCGCATGTCTGCAAAAAATCACCAACGCGGGAAGGAGGGCCCAGTGAGCGACGAAATTCCATCCGACGACGAAACCGCACCCGTTCCTCTGCTCCAGCAGCTGATGGACAACCCGTTCATCCTGCTGCTCCTCGGCGTGTTCATACCGATGATCGTCTATGTCGCCTGGGGGGTCTGGGAAATCCTGAACGTACCCCTGGCCCAATAAAGCGCAACCGCCCGGAGCCACGACCATGAGCGCGATTCTCCCGCCGAGCGAACGACTCTGGTACCGCCACCCGATCGATCGGGTGGAAGGTACCTGGATCGTCCTGGCCTTGACCTGGTGCCTGATCATGTTCTTCATGATGGTCGGCTGGCACATCTGGGGCAAACAGAACCTGTCGACCGAAACCTATCGCACCACCCCGGCGCAGTTCATGGCCAAGGCGCAGGAGATGGTCGACAAGTACACGGTGCGCACCGAAACCGACCTCGAGATCCCGGTCGTCGCGCCGCCTCCGGGCAGTGACGTCTACCTGCTCGGCCGCCTGTGGAGCTTCTGGCCGATCCTCGAGCTGGAAAAGGACAAGACCTACCGCTTGCACCTGACCGCCATGGACTACAACCATGGGCTCTCGATCCAGCCGATCAACATCAATGTCCAGATGGTGCCCGGCTTCGAGCATGTCATCACCGTGACGCCGAACCAGTCCGGGAACTACTCGATCGTCTGCAACGAGTTCTGCGGCATTGGCCACCACCAGATGGTGAGCCACCTCTACGTCAAATAACGAGAGCGCCATGACAGTCGCCACCACTTATCGCACCTGCCCGCGGTCCGGCCTGCAGTTCGAGAAGCACGCCGAATGGCTGATGAAGGCCAACGTCTACATGGGCCTGCTATGGCTGATCGTCGGGGGACTGCTCGCCATCGGCGTCGTGCTCACCCGCTGGCCGGCCGTGCACTGGCTCGAAGCCGACACCTTCTACATGGTCCTGACGGCGCACGGCCTCGACATGCTGATCTTCTGGCTGATCTTCTTCGAGATCGGCCTGCTGTACTTCTGCTCGTCGACCCTGTTGCGCTGCCGACTCGCGATGCCCAAGCTCGCCTGGGTCGGCTTCGCGCTCATGGTGATCGGCTCGTTGTACAACAACTACGTGGTGTTCCAGGGCGCATCGAGCGTCATGATGACGTCCTACGTGCCGATGATGGCCGAGCCGGGCTTCTACCTGAGCATCATCCTGTTCGCGGTCGGCGCCCTCATCGGCTGCTTCATCTTCTTCGCCACGCTCGTCGTCGCCAAGAGGGAGAAGACCTACGAAGGCTCGGTGCCGCTGGTCACCTTCGGCGCCATCACCGCCGCGATCATCGCGGTGTTCACCCTCGTCTCCGGTGCGATCATCCTGATCCCGACCTGGCTGATGTCGATCGGCATCGTCGAGTACGTCGACCCGCTGATCTACCGGACGATCTGGTGGGCGCTCGGACATTCCTCCCAGCAGCTCAACGTCGCCGCGCAGATCTCGATCTGGTATCTCGTCGCTGCGGTCGTGTTCGGTGCCAAGCCCATGAGCGAACGGGTCAGCCGCACCGCGTTCCTGCTCTACATCCTGTTCCTGCAGCTGGCGAGCGCGCATCACCTGCTCGGGGACCCGGGCCTGTCGACCGCCTGGAAGATCGTCAATACCAGCTACTTCATGTACTTCGCGGTGCTGGCATCGATGCTCCACGGCCTGACGATCCCGGGTGCGATGGAAGTGGCGCAGCGCAGCAAGGGCCTCACCAAGGGCCTGTTCGAGTGGCTGCGCAAGGCTCCCTGGGACAACCCGACCTTCTCGGGCGTGTTCATCTCCATCATCGGCTTCGGCTTCCTGGGCGGGATCTCCGGCGTGATGATGGGCACCGAGCAGCTCAACCTGATCATCCACAACACGATCTACGTACCCGGTCATTTCCATGCCACGGTGGTCATCGGCACCACGCTGACCTTCATGGCGCTGACCTACTACCTGATCCCGGTGCTCTTCAAGCGCGAGGTGATCTCGCCGACGCTGGCGAAATGGCAGCCCTACCTGTTCGGCCTCTCGATGTACGTCTTCACCCTGGTGATGATGGGCGCCGGCACCCTCGGCGTGTCGCGCCGGCACTGGGACATGGCGTTCGAAGGCGCGGCAATGGCCTATGAATGGCCGGGGGCGGCCTACCTCCTGATGGCGCTCGTCGGCATCAGTGGCGTCGTCGCGATCATCGGAGGTGCCCTGTTCCTGTACATCGCCGTGGGTTCGGTGCTGTGGGGCCGCAAGCTCGACGTCGGGACGACCAGCCCGAAGTTCACCCCGCTGATGCGCGCCGCTCCGACCGCCGCCGCGCAGAGCTACGGCTCGGTGGGCTTCGCCGCCCCTGGAACCTTCGTGCTGGCCCTGATCTTCCTGGCCGCGTTCGTGCTCTACTACTTCATCAACTGGAAGTACCTGTCCACGCTGTGGGGCATGAGTTGAGAACCGGCAACGAGAATCGCAGTGACATCGGCAGTTAGGAGAAACGACATGGGTCGGACCAAGCTCCCCGCGGAATCCCCGGTCGGCCCGGCGCCCATCGCGCCGGTGGCCGCGGGTGGCGCGGGTGGCGCGGTTTCCGCTGCCGCGCCGGTCGACTTCCGCACCGTGATCGGCGTATTCAAGCTGCGCATCGGCTTCCTGATCATGGTCACGGCGCTCGCCGGCCTCGCCATCGTCCCGACAGGCGCGGTCAGCGGGTTCCAGGCACTCGTGGTGGCATTGTCCGTACTGCTCGCATCGGCCGCCGCCGGCGCGTTCAACCAGTACATCGAGGCCGACAGCGACCGCCTCATGAAGCGCACCCGGCGCCGCGCCTTCGCCAGCGGCGCGCTGCCATGCAATGGCGCCTGGCTGGCCGGCATCGTGGCCTTGCTGGTGTTCGCGGTGGCGGCAGCGGCCTGGATCGTCAACCCCGTCTCGGCCGGTTTCGTGCTGCTGGGCGCCCTGACCTACGCGGGCGTCTACACGGTGGGGCTCAAGCGCCGCACCCCCTGGAACATCGTCATCGGCGGGTTGTCGGGCAGCTTCGCGGTGCTCGCCGGCGCCGCCGCCGCCGACCCGCACATCGGCCCCCTGGCCTGGCTTCTCGCGGCGGTGCTCTTCCTGTGGACACCGCCCCATTTCTGGAGCCTCGCGATCGCCAACGAGGCGGACTACCGTGCCGCCGGCGTGCCGATGCTGCCGGTGGTGGTCGGCAGCGCCCGCGCCGCGCGCATCGTCCATGCGAACACCATTCTGCTGGTGGCCGTATCCCTGCTGCCGCTGCTTGCCGGCGCGGGCTGGATCTACGGCCTCGGCGCCCTGCTCGGCGGCGCCCATTTCCTGCGCAAGACCCGGGCGCTTGCCCTAGAGCCCAGCCGCCAGAGGGCGATGGCGGCCTTCTTCGCCTCGATGGTGCAGCTCAGCGTACTCCTGGCGGCGGTCGTGATCGATGCGGCGCGCTGATGGTCCGACGCCGCGCACCGACCTGTCGTCACCGACCAGGCCGGGCGATTGGTCGTTCCGGCGGCTCGCGCCCCTCGTCCTCTTCGTGGGCCTCATGCTGCCGGGCGTCGCCGCGCTCGCAACGACACTGCCCGACGAGTCCGCAACCCGCGCTGCCGGCAATCCGCCGGCTCCGACCGGATTCATCGAGCGTGCCGGCGCGTCCTCGCGCGCGCCTGGAACGGTCCCGACGCTCAACGAAGCCGAAGCGCTTCGAGTGAGCGAGGCGGCCGTGGGCCGCAGGATTCCCGATGCCACCCTGCTCGATCGGCAGGGCAAGCCGGTATCGCTGTCGAGCTATCGCGGCAAGCCGTTGCTGGTGAGCTTCATCTACACCGGCTGCTTCGAGATCTGCCCGACCCAGACACGAGCCCTGCACGATGCGGTGCGTGGGCTCGACGTGCTGCTCGGCTCGCACCAGTTCAACGTGGTCAGCATCGGCTTCAACCAGCCCTTCGATACCCACCAGGCGATGCGCGCCTTCGCGGCGCAGCAGCGCATCGACTATCCCAACTGGGAATTCCTCAGCCCGGCACCGGACCTGGTCGAATCGCTGACCGACGCCTTCGGCTTCAGCTATCAGGCCACGCCCGCCGGTTTCGACCATGTGCTTGGCGTCACCGTGGTCGATGCCGAGGGTTACATCCACAGCCAGGTCTACGGTGACCGCCTGCGCGCCGACCAGCTCGGCGTCCCGCTGCGGCGCATACTGCTCGACGCCCCGCCACCACCGTCCATGTCGACGCTGGCAGCCGTCGTCGAACGGGTTCGCATCCTGTGCACCGTCTATGACAAGGATACCGGCGAGTACCGCTACGACTACAAGCTGATCTTCGAGATCATCGGCGGCGCGCTGTTCTTCCTCACCATGGCCGTCTACTTCCTGCTCGAATGGCGCAATCGCCGCCGGGCCCGGAAACGGGCATCATGCACCACCGATCCGCAGGCCTCCGGCAGCGTGGCCTGAAGGGATGGCAGTCGATCGAGAGGCTGTTCGACGCGGCCTTCGGCTCGCGGTTCAATCCCTTGCGCCATCTCGGCGCGATCGGCGTGATCGCGATACTGCTGCTGGCGGCCAGCGGCACGATCCTGTACATCGTGCTCGACACCTCGGCGAGCGGAGCCCATCGCTCGATCGACACCCTCGCGGCGCACCCGGCGGGACGCCTGCTGCGCGGCATGCACCGCTACAGCGCCGATGTCCTCGTGATCGCGCTCGGACTGCATCTGCTGCGCGAATTCCTCACCGGCCACGAACGCGGGTTTCGGCGTGTCTCCTGGCTGACGGGCATCCCCCTGGTGGCGTTCGTGTTCTTCGCCGCAATCGGTGGCTTCTGGCTGAACTGGGACCAGCTCGGCCAGTACTCGGCGACGGCGACGGCGGAATGGATCGACGCGCTGCCGCTGCTCGCCGCGCCGATGTCGCGCAACTTCCTGGTTGCCGATGCCGTCAGCGACCGACTCTTCTCCCTGTTCATCTTCGTCCATATCGGCGTCAGCCTGATGCTGGTCTTCGGGCTGTGGTTCCATGTCCGGCGCATCTCCCGGCCCAGTGTCATGCCGCCGCGCCGGCTCGTCCTGGGCCTGGTCGGCGTACTGGCCGCCATGGCGCTGGCCTGGCCCATCGCGAGCCATGCCCCCGCATCGCTCGCAAGCGTGCCCAGCGCACTGCGGCTCGACTGGATCCTGCTGTTCATCCATCCCCTGATGGACGCGACCTCCCCGGGTTTCACCTGGGCGCTGGTGGGCGGTGGCTTTCTCGTGCTCTTCGCCCTGCCCTTCATGCCCCAGCCCAGGCCCGCCGCGGTGGCCGTGGTCGATCCGGCGAACTGCAACGGCTGCCAGCGCTGTTTCGCCGACTGCCCCTATGCGGCCATCACGATGGTGCCGCATCCGAACCAGCGCGTCGGACGCCTGCTGGCCCAGGTCGACCCCGATCTCTGCGCCAGCTGCGGCATCTGCGCCGGAGCCTGTCCGTCATCGACACCATTCCGGCGGGCCGAAGATCTCCTCACCGGCATCGACATGCCACAATCGACCATAGACCAGCTGCGCCGGCGCCTGCGCGAATCCATCGCCGCCAGCACGGCGCGGCGACCGCTGGTGATCTTCGGATGCCAGCATGGCGCCTCGACCACTGATATGGCGGCAAGCGACGTGAGCAACCTGGAACTGCTGTGCGCCGGCCAGCTTCCTCCCTCGTTCGTGGAGTACGCGCTTCGCGACGGAGCCGCCGGCGTGCTGGTGGCCCCGTGCCGGGAATGCGACTGCGAGTTCCGCTTCGGCGAGCGCTGGACGATCGACCGGCTGCTGGGTCGGCGCGAACCGCACTTGCGCGCCGGCGTGGCGGACGGCCGCCTCGCGCTCGTGCCCGCCAGCAAGGGGGACGAACCCGCGCTCGCAGCCTCCCTGGCCAGGCTGCGCGAGCAGGTCGAATCGATGCCGCTGGAGGCCAGCCTGGGGAGCCGACGCCGTCATGCCTGAACTTGCCGCTACCCGGTCCACGCCACGGGGACCGATCGCCTGGGTCGGGCAGATACTGCTGTACGGCGCCTTTGCCGCGTTCATCGTCGTGTTCTCGAACTGGCCGGAGTATCGCCATCTCGCCGCCGACGAGGCAGTGATCAAGATCAGCTTCATCCATACCGGCCAGCCGGTGTCGGACTGCGTCCGGCAGACCGCCGAGGAACTGGCCAAGCTGCCGCCGAACATGCGAAGGCCGACCCGCTGCCCCCGCGAACGCTCGCCGATCGTCGTGGCAGTCGACATCGACGACGTCAACGTGCTGACCGACAGCGCCGAGCCCTCGGGGCTCTCGAAGGACGGCGCCTCGGCGGTCTTTCGCCGCCTCGTGGTGCCGGCCGGCGAACGACACATCTCGGTGCGCCTGAGCGACGACGTGCGCGCGCGCGATACACCGTACGAGCGCGACGAGGTCCTCGCGCTCGCACCGGGCCAGATCCTCGTCATCGATTTCGACGCCAGCCAGGGCGGGATCACGTTCAAATGAATACCCTCACCACCCATGGACTCCAACAGGCCGGTTCAGCCAACCCGGCACGAATCACGGCCTCCACGCCCGCCGACTATCTGCTGCCGACCGTCACCACGGCGCAGCGCCGACGCGCCCGCGCCTGGCTCGGTCTCGGCCTCCTCGCGCTGATCGGCTCGGGCCTGTTCTCGGTGCTGCTGGTGCTGGCGCGGACACCGGGGATCAACACCTGGCTACCGGCCGGCGACTTCTTCCGCGTCGCCCTGGTAGTGCATGTCGACCTGTCGGTCCTGGTGTGGTTCATCGCCATGGCCGGGCTGCTCTGGAGCCTCGACCTGCGCGACGCCCGGGGAACGCGTCCGCTCGGACATGCCGCACTGGTGCTGTGCTGGCTCGGTGCGCTGGGCATGGCGGTGTCCGCCTTCGCCGATCCGGGTGCGCCGGTGATGGCCAACTACATTCCGGTCCTCGATAGCGCCACCTTCCTCGGCTCGCTTGCACTGCTCGGCGCCGGCGCCCTGCTGCTCGTCGTGCGCGGCCTGGTCTACGCTCGTCCGATCGGCCTCGCGGTCGACGGCACCGGGGCGCTGCGCTTCGGACTGCATGCAAGCGTCGTGGCAAGCGCCGTCGCCCTGCTCGCCTTCGGACTTTCACTCGCCCTCGTCCCCACCGAACTGCCCGCCCGGACCTACTACGAGATCCTCTGGTGGGGCGGTGGCCATGCCCTCCAGTTCACCTGGACACTCCTCATGCTGGTGTCCTGGCTCGTGCTGGCGCAGGCCTGCGGCGGACGGATTCCCCTGAGCCCCCGGATCGTGCTGCTGATGTTCATGCTGGCGCTGGCCAGCGTCTTCGTCACGCCTCTCGCCTATCTCATGCACGAAGTCACGACCGTGGAGCATCGCGAGATGCACACCTGGGGCATGCGCATCGGCGGTGGCCTGGCGATCGCGCCGCTCGCTCTCGCGGTGCTGCTGGCGATCGCGCCGCTGCGCCGGCCCGAGCCCGCCCGGCGCCCGCTGCGCGCGGCGCTGCTCGCGTCCATGCTGCTGTTCGTCGCCGGCGGCATCATCGGGCTCACCATCGAGGGCAACAATGTCAAGATCCCGGCGCACTACCACGGCTGCATCGTCGGCGTGACCCTCGCCCTGATGGGGCTGGTCTACCACCTGCTTCCGCAACTGGGCTGGCAAGCTCCGCAAGGCCGCCTCGCAGTGCTGCAGCCCTGGCTCTACGGCATCGGCCAGCTACTGCACATCGTCGGCCTGGTCTGGTCCGGCGGCTACGGCGTCCAGCGCAAGGTGGCTGGCAGCGAACAGGTGTTGCGCAGCACGGCCGAAGTCGCCGGCATGGGGCTGATGGGCCTGGGCGGGCTGCTGGCGATCATGGGCGGACTGCTGTTCGTCGTCGTGGTCCTGCGCGCGATGCGAAGGCGGGCGCCCCGCGGCCAGCGGAGGGCAGCATCATGATCGGCCTGCTCCAACGTGGATTGCGGGCCCTGTTCATGGGCGCGGAAGCCGTGTTCAACCGCGCCTTCGGCGACCGGCTCAATCCGCTGTACCACCTCGGCTCCATCACCTTCTTCCTGTTCTGGATCATCGCCGGAACGGGAATCGTGCTCTACATCTTCTTCGACACCAGCGTCCATGGCGCCTACCAGTCGGTGGACCGGATCACCCATGGACTCTGGGGTATCGGCGGCATCCTGCGCGGCCTGCATCGCTATGCCTCGGACGCGATGATGCTCACGATGTGCCTGCACCTGGCGCGGCACTTCACCTTCAATCGCATGCGCGGCTTCCGCTGGTTCTCCTGGGTAACCGGGGTGGCGCTCCTGTGGATCGCCTATCTCGCCGGCGCCAATGGCTACATGCTGCCCTGGGATCGCCTTGCCCAGTTCGTCACCCAGTCGAGCTTCGAGCTGCTCGACTGGCTGCCGGGCTTCGACGGCCGGCTGATCCGCAACTTCATCCTGCCCGAGAGCGTCAGCGACCGACTCTTCTCGCTGCTGGTGTTCATCCACATCGGCGTACCGCTGAGCATGCTGCTGCTGATGTGGGTCCATGTCCAGCGGGTGCCCAAGGCGGCCATGCAGCCGCCCCGGCCGATCACCATCGCCCTCCTCGTGACCCTGTTCGTCATGGCGGCGGCGGTCCCGGCCCTGAGCCAGGGGGGTCCGGCCGACCTGAGCACCGCGCCCGAGGTGCTGAGCATCGACTGGTTCCTGCTGGGCCTGTTTCCCCTCGTCTACGCCATGCCCCTGGCCGGCGTCTGGGCCCTGGTGGGCGGGGTCACCCTGCTGCTGGTGGCCGTTCCCTGGCTGCCGCCGCGGCGCGGCGCCGCACAGGGCACGCAGCTGACGATCCATCCGGGACCGGCGCATGCGCCCGCCCGGGCGGGCGAAACCATTCTCGAGGCGGGACTGCGCGCCGGGCTGGCGCTGCCCTACGACTGTCGCTCCGGTGGTTGCGGCGTCTGCGTGTGCACGGTTCTCGCCGGACGGGTCGATCTCGGCCCCTACCAGCCGGCGGCGCTGACCGAAGCGCAGCGGGCTCGAGGCCAGGCCCTGATGTGCTGCGCGGTTGCGCTCGAGGATGTCGAGATCGAGGTCGAGGGCGTGGCCAGCCTCGTGACGGGCGAGGAAGGCGCCGTCGAAGCCGTGCGCATGTGGCAGGGACGGGTCGAGCAGATGGAAAGGCTCACCGACGACGTCATGCGGATCATGGTGAGCCTGCCGCCCGGCGAACGGCTGCGCTACGTTGCCGGGCAGTACGTGAACATCGTCCTCGAGGATGGCGCACGACGCGCCTTCTCGTTCGCCAGCGCACCGGACGATGGCGCGGGGCCGATCGAGCTGCATGTCCGCCTGATCCCGGGCGGACGCTTCACCACCCATGTCTTCGAGGCGATGAAGGTTGGCGACGCCATCAACTTCGAGGGACCGTTCGGCCGCTTCACGCTCAACGAAAGCGATCGACCCATCCTCTTCGTTGCCGGCGCCACCGGCTTCGCGCCGGTCAAGAGCATCCTCGAGGATGCCTTCCGCCGCGGCGTGCAGCGGCCGATGCGACTCTACTGGGGCGTGCGCCAGTCCGACGACCTCTACCTGCACGACCTCGCCCAGCAGTGGCAGCGTGAACACGAGAACTTCAGCTTCGTTCCGGTGCTCTCCGAACTGCCCGAGGAGGATCCCTGGCAGGGCCGGCGCGGCCTGGTCCACGAGGCGATCCTGGCCGATCACCAGGATCTCTCGGCCTACGAGGTCTACGCCTGCGGCTCGGTGATGATGGTCGAGGCGGCGGTGCCGGCGTTCGTGGCGCAAGGCCTGTCCGAGGATTTCTGCTTCTCGGACGCCTTCACGCCTTCCACGTCCCGCTCCGGGGATGGGGCCGCCGACGCCGATGGCAGCCCGTCCGCCGAGCCGCCACCGCCGGCGACCTGACGACTTCCCGACGGGCCGGCCCCGGCCGGCTTCGAAGGCTCACGCCACCGCGGGCCGCCCGTGGGATGCGGCCCCCACGCGACGCCCCTGCAGCCACCAGATGAGGCCCACCAGCAGGAGCCCGAACGGAAGTACCCAGTGCGGGCTCGGCCGCTGCGCCGGAACGAGCACGGCCTCGATATCCCAGCCCTGCTCGAAACCGGCCTTCTGCGCCGGGGAGCCGAAGCGCACTCCCGTGATCTGGACGCTGTCGCCGAACGCCAGGACCGAGAGCCCGGCATCCGAGAGCCGCTTGCGCGCTTCTTCCGGCGCGCCCAGCCGCAAGGCGAGCGACTTGGACCGTTCCTCGCCCTCGATGGTCATCCCGCTGATCCGGGCCAGGAAGCGCCCGTCGTCGGGGATCTCCTCCACGACCCGCGACCATTCCGACGGCGCCACTGTCCGGTAGGGGTCGTAGACCATGTCGAGAAAGAAGTTCGGCCGGAACAGGACGAACACGGCGAAGAGCAGCAGGAGATTCTCCCACCACCGCGAACGGGTGCGGAACCAGCTCATGGTCACCGCGGCGAAGACCAGCATCGCGACGACGGACGTCGTCACCACGACGAGCGCGGTGAACCAGTTGTCGATCCCGATCAGGAGCAACTGGGGATTGAACATCCACAGGAATGGCAGGATCACCGTTCGCAGGGCATAGGTCGCGCCCTGCACGCCGGTCTTGATCGGATCCTCGCCGGAAATCGCCGCCGCGGCGAAGGTGGCCAGCCCCACCGGCGGCGTGATGTCTCCCATGATTCCGTAATAGAAGACGAACATGTGGACCGCGATCAGCGGGATGATGACACCGCTCTGCGCCCCGAGTTCCACCACGACCGGCGCCATCAGGCTGGCGACCAGGATGTAGTTGGCGGTGGTTGGCACGCCGAGACCGAGCACGAGGCACACGAAGGCGGTGAACAGCAGCATCAGCATGATGTTGCCGCCACTGATCAGTTCGACCAGGTCGGTCATGCGGAAGCCGAGGCCGGTCAGCGTGATGGTGCCGACGATGATGCCGGCGGTGGCGGTTGCCACCGCGATCCCGATCATGTTGCGCGCGCCGTTCTCGAGCCCGCCCACGGCATCGGTGGCGCCGCGCGCCAGTCCGGCGACGGCTTCCCCGGTCCGGCCCCGGAACAGCCCGACAAGAAGGTGTTGGGTCAGCATCAGGAACAGGAGGCTGGCGCAGGCCCAGAAGGCGGCGAGCGACGGCGAGGTTTCGTCGACCATCAGCATCCAGATGAGCACGCCCACCGGAATCAGGAAATGGAGTCCCGCGCGCACCGTCGGCCAGGTCTCGGGCCGGACCGGATTGCGGATGTCGATATCGACCGGCATGTCGGGCGCCCGCGCCACCTGCCAGGTGGCCAGCAGGTAGAGCGCCGCCATGATTAGCGCCACCAGCCAGCTCGCGTTCTCGCCCAGCATCGCGCGAGCGCCGAGGACCGCGTAGTACACCAGGCACATCACGACGATGCTGCCGAACAGGCCGAGCCCGTATCCCTTGAGCTTGTCGATCACGGACCGCGAGTGGGGGGCGACCATCGGCCGGAGATCGAGCTTGAGCGCCTCCAGGTGCACGATGTAGAAGAGCCCGATATAGGCGAGACAGGCCGGCAGGATCGCGTGCTTGACGACCTCGGAATACGGAATCCCGACGTACTCGGTCATGAGGAAGGCGGCCGCGCCCATCACGGGCGGCATGATCTGGCCGTTGACCGATGCCATGGTCTCGATCGCGCCCGCCTTGATTCCGCCATAGCCGGAGCGTTTCATGAGCGGGATGGTGAAGATGCCGCCGGACACCACGTTCGCGACCGAGGATCCCGACACCACGCCATTGAGCGCCGAGGACACCACGGCGACCTTGGCCGGTCCGCCCCGCATGTGCCCGAGCACGGCGAAGGAGACCTGCATCATGTAGTTGCCGCCGCCCGCCCGGTCGAGAAGCGAGCCGAACAGCACATAGACGAAGATGGTCGACACCGACACGCCCAGGGCCACCCCGAAGACACCCTCGGTGGTGAGCCACATCTGCGACATGGTGCGCGAGATCGACGCCCCCTTGTGCAGGAGCACGTCGGGCATGTACGGACCGGCGAAGACGTAGATCAGGCAGACGATGGCCAGCGCCGCCATCGGCCAGCCCACCGCGCGGCGTGTGGCCTCGAGCAGCAGGAGCATGCCGATCGCCCCGGTCCACAGGTCCATGCCGGTGGGCTGCCCGGGTCGCGTGGCCAGTTCCCGATAGAACACGATCAGGTAGGAGGCGCAGAACGCGGCGGCGATCGCCAGCAGCCAGTCCGCCAGCGGAACGCGGTCGCGCGGCGACAGGTTTTTGAAGGCGGGGAAGGCCAGGAAGGCGAGGAAGATCCCGATGGCCAGGTGCAGGGACCTCGCCTCGGTATCGTTGATGATGCCGATGCCGAGCGAGAAAGGCAGCGGGCTGGCGTAGAAAAGCTGCCAGAGCGACCAGCCGATCGCCAGCAGGGAGACCAGGCTGGCGACGAATCCGCTGCTCAGCTTGCGGCCACCGGTATCGGCTTCCGCGACGAGGTCCTGGAGCTTTTCCGTATCGAGGGCGCCCTCGCTTTCTTTCGTTGTATTTGCCACGGCTCTCTCTTCTGGTTGCCGCTCCCGATGGCGCGTCCCGGTCCGGGAGGAGACCGCCCCCTGCAACGGGGGCGGTGCGGGTCTTACTGCACCCAGCCCTTCTCCTTGAAGTAGCGGGCGGCGCCTTCATGCAGCGGCGCCGAGAGGCCGTTCTTCACCATGTCCTCCGGCGTGAGATTGGCGAGCGCCGGATGCAGGCGCTTGAACTCGTCGAAATTGTCGAACACCGACTTCACCACCTGGTACACGGTATCGGCAGGCACCTTCGACGACGCCACGAGCGTGGCGAGCACGCCATAGGTTTCGGTGTCCTGCGGATTGTTGGGATACAGCCCGGCCGGGATCGTCGCCTTCGCATAGTAGGGCTTGCCCTCGAGCAGCTTGTCGATCTCGGGGCCCTCGAGCGATACCAGCTGAGCGCCGCAGGTCGTCGTGGGATCCTGGATGTTGGCGCTCGGATGGCCGACGGCGTAGAAGAAACCGTCGATCTTGCCGTCGCACAGCGCCGGACCGTGCTCGTCGGCCTTCAGCTCGGATGCGAGCGAGAATTCGTCGGGCGTCCAGCCGAGCGCGCCCAGCAGTTCATCCATCGACGCACGTGTCCCCGACCCCGGGTTGCCGATGTTGAAGCGCTTGCCCTTGAAGTCGGCGAACTCCTTCACATTGGCCTCCTTGCGGGCGACGACGGTGAAGGGTTCCGGATGCACCGAAAACACCGCGCGCAAGTCTCCATAGGCGCCGGCATCCTTGAACTGGCCCACCCCCTCGAGCGCGTTGAACTGGACATCCGACTGGACGAAGCCGAGGTCGAGCTCGCCCTCCTTGATGGTATTGACGTTGAAGACCGAGCCGCCGGTGGACTCGACGGAGCAGCGGATGTTGTGCGTTGCACGGTCCTTGTTGACCAGTCGGCACACCGCGCCGCCCGCGGCGTAGTAGACACCGGTGACGCCACCGGTACCGATGGTGATGAACTTCTGCTGGGCGGCAACAGGGCTGCTGCCCAGGGCGGCCACCGCTGCGAACGCGACGGATGCTGCCAGCGCAACGGGGCGCAGGCGGCTCGTGGAGCGGGTCGATAGTCTCATCTTGGGTTTCCTCTGGTGGGGGTGATCAACTGCCGGGACCGGCAAGTACGGAATCGAGCGTCCGGTCGAGCGCTCGTTGCAGCCGCAGGACGATCTCGTCGATATCGTCCTCCGACACGATGAAGGGCGGCGCAAGCAGGACATGGTCGCCGCGGCGACCGTCGATCGTTCCGCCCATCGGATAGCACAGCAAGCCCTCGTCCATCGCGAACCGCTTGAGAGTGGCATGAAGCTGGATCGCCGGATCGAAGGGCGCGCGGGTTTCGCGATCGCCGACCAGTTCGATGCCGACGAAGAGCCCGCGACCGCGGATGTCCCCGACCCGGGGATGATCGCCCAGGGCCTCGCGCAGCCGCGCCATAAGCTGCTCGCCCCGGCGGCATACCTGCGCGAGGAGCCCGTCGCGCTCGATGACCGTCTGGACGGCGAGCGCTGCGGCACAGGCGGTGGCATGGCCCAGATAGGTGTGGCCATGCTGGAAGAAGCCACTGCCTTCGCGCATCGCGTCGACGATCCGCTGCTGGGCCAGCACCGCCCCGATCGGCTGATAGCCACCGCCAAGCCCCTTGGCGATCACGAGCAGATCGGGCGTGACGCCTTCCGCCTCGCAGGCATGCAGGGTGCCGCAGCGACCCATGCCGCACATGACTTCGTCGAGGATCAGCAGGACGCCGTGGCGATCGCAGACTTCCCGGATGCGCCGGAAATAGCCCGGGACCGGCGCCAGCGCGCCGGCGGTCGCACCGACGACCGTCTCCGCAACGAAGGCGATCACCTGCTCGGGGCCGATCCGCCGGATGGTTTCGTCGAGCTCGCGCGCGAGCCGCTCGCCATACTGCTCCGGCGTCTCGCCGGCGGCGCGGTCCCGGTATTCGTAGCAGGGCGATACATGCTCGACATCCACCAGCAGCGGCGCGAACTGGGCACGGCGCCAGGCGTTGCCGCCCACCGCAAGCGCCCCGAGCGTATTGCCGTGGTAGCTCTGGCGACGCGCGATGAAACGCCCGCGCTCGGGCTGGCCGATCTCGACGAAGTACTGGCGCGCCATCTTGAGGGCCGCCTCGATCGCCTCCGAACCACCGGATACGAAATACGCATGGCTGGTGCCGGCCGGGGCGCGCTCCACGAGCCGGTCCGCCAGCCGCTCGGCCACCTCGGTGGTGAAGAAGCTGGTGTGCGCGTAGGCGAGCTGCCCGAGTTGGGCCCGCATCGCCTCGAGGACATCCGGGTGGCCATGGCCGAGGCAGGAAACCGCGGCGCCTCCCGAGGCGTCGATGTAGCGCCGGCCCTCGCTGTCGCGCAGCCAGACGCCTTCGCCCGATACCGCCGTGGGGTAGTTGCGCGAGAGGTGTCGATGGAAGACCGCGGTCACTGCGCGCCCCTGAGGTACCGGCTGGTGGCCGTGGCCGGATCGATGTACGCCCGGTCGGCCTCGCGATGGCCTTGTATCGTCCGCAGCCGGGCGAGCACGCCTTCGCCGCCAAGCGATGCGATCGCCTGCAGAAGGGTTTCGCCAAGGGCGATCGCGCCGCTCACGGACTGGAAATACGAGGGGGTATCGGTCCGGGCCAGCAACACATGCCGCGCCGGGCGCGCTATCGGGGAAAGCGGGCTGTCGGTGATCGCCACCAGGCCGATGCCGCCGCTGGCCGCCTTGCGGGCGGTTTCCCTCGCGACACGGGTGTACGGCGCCTGGCTGAAGACGACCAGCCGGTCCTCGGGACCCAGCCGGTGGACCTGGTCGAGCAGCGTACCGGCGGTGTCGGTCAGCAGCAGGGTTTCGTCGCGCAGCATGTCCAGCAGGTACTGGAAATGATGCGCGACACCGTGGCTCGCCCGCAATCCCAGGACCCCGACGCGACGCGCCTCGAGCAGGCTCCTGGCGGCCGCCTCGAAATCATTGGCCCAGGGCCCGTCGAGCACCGATGCCACGTTGGCGCGCTGCATGGAATTGATCGCCTCGGCCCGCTGCCCGATGGGGTCGCGGTGCGCCTGCAGGACCTCGGCACGGCCGGCGTAGTCGGCCGCCTGCATCAGGACGAGGCTGGCGCGAAACGGCTCCCGCAGGTCCTCGTAGCGCTCGAAGCCGAGCGCATGGGACAGCCGGCTGAGCGTGGCCGGCTGCACGTTGGCGCGCCGAGCCACGGCCCGCATCGAATACCGGCCGATGTCCGCCGGATTGGCGGCCAGCCAGCGCGCGGCGCGCTTGAGCTCCGGACTCAGGGATTCGAAATGCGATTCGATGCGACACCTGACGTCTGCGACCTGCATGATTCGATTGTTTCAAGGTTTTCGATCTGAAACATCGGGGATTTCCCGGGCGTGGCCGAGGATCAGGGTTCGAGGATGTTGAAGTTCGGCGCGAACTCCTCGAGGGTCGCGAACAACCGTGCCGCGGCCGCCCGATCGCCGCTCACCGAGAGCTGCCCGCCGTCGAGCGCATCGGCCAGCGGCCGGCCGGAGGCGACGATCGTCGCCAGCCCTTCGCGGTCGGTCGACAGGGTCGCCATCGCAGCCGCCCCGTGCGAGCCCGGCAGGTGGCTCAGTGCCGAATGGCTGAGCGTCAGCCGATGGCTGCTGCCCTCGTCGCGCATCGTCCAGTCCAGCCGCAGCTGCAGGCCTTCGGCCTTGCCGGCATCGACCCGGATCGCGAGATAGTCGAAGAACATCTCCATGGGCAGCATCGGGACCACCTTGCGGCCGATGACGGCGCCCGGACCGGGTTTCGGCGCGCCGAACCGGAGTTCCTTCGCGCCCAGCAGGTAGGCGTTGCGCCAGGTCGATGATTCGCTCTGGTAGCCGAGCTGCTCCATCGCATCGGCCAGCAGTTCGCGGGCGGCCCGGTTGGCCGGATCGGCGAAGACGAGATGGCGACCGACTTGCACCACCCAGCGGTACTCGCCAGCGTCGAAGTCGCGGCGGGCGCGCTCGAGCACCGCCTCGGCGCCGCCCATGTAGTCGATGGTCTTCGTCGCCGTGGCCACCGGCGGCAAGGGGTCGAGACTCGCCGGGTGGCCGTCGTAGGGACCCATGTAGTGGGCATAGATCGCCCGCAGGTTGTGCGCGATCGCGCCGTAGTAGGGGCGCGCATGCCATCGCCCCTCGAGCGAGGCAGGCATGCGGAATCGCTCGGCGATCTCGTCGGGCGTCAGGCCGTGACTCATGAGCCGCAGGCACTGGTCGTGCATCACGCGGTAGAGGTCGCGCTGTTCGATGATGAAGCGCCGCGCCGGCTCACGTCCCCAGGTCGGCCAGTGGTGCTGGGCGATCACCACGTCGGTGCGATCGATGAACGCATCGAGCGCCGCGTCGAGGTACTTGGACCACGCGAGCGCATCGCGGGTGCGCGCCCCGCGCAAGGGGCACAGGTTGTGCATCGTGTGGCAGCCGTTCTCGGCGAGGTTCAGCACCCCGAACTGCGGGAAGAAGAAGTTCATCTCCGCCGGCGCCTCCGTTTCCGGCGTGAGCTGGAAGACGATCTCGATTCCGTCGATGACATGCGTCTCCATCGGCTCGGTGATGTGCATGGTCGGCGCGATCAGGCTGCTGGTGCCCCGCCCCATGGTCTTGCCGAGACCGGAGTCGACATGCGAGCGCGGCCCCGCCGCGAGTGTCGGGCCGAACTGGAACATGGCGCGCCGGCGCATCGGGACGCCCGCCAGGACATTCTCCGAGACCGCCGCTTCCATGAAGCCCGCGGGCGCAATCACCTGCACATCGCCCCTGGCGACCTCGGCCGGGCTGACGACGCCCTCGACGCCGCCGTAGTGGTCGAGATGGCTGTGGCTGTAGATCACGCAGCGCACCGGGCGATCGCCCCGATGCCTGCGGTAGAGCGCAAGCGCGACAGCGGCCGACTCGCAGACGGTCAGCGGATCGATCAGGATCAGCCCGGCGTCGCCTTCGATGATGGTGATGTTGGCGATGTCGAAGCCGCGCACCTGGTACATGCGCTCGCAGACCTTGAACAGGCCGTGGATGCGATTGAGCCGGGCCTGCCGCCAGAGGCTCGGATTGACCGAATCGGGCGGCTCGAGCGCCTCGAGGAAGGCATAGGAGGACAGGTCCCAGACTGCCCGGCCATCGGCGGTCTCGATCCGGGCATCGGGCACCGTATCGATGAAACCGCGCCAGGCATCGTCGAAGCAGCCGTCGTCGGAGAAATCGAGCCGGGCGCCGAGCGCCGCATTGGCCCGGCAGGTATGGATCGAGGCCGGCTTGAGCACGGCGCCCCGGTCTTCGGACATGCTCATTCCGCCGCCACCCTCAGGATCGTCTTGCCGAGCCCCTGGCCGGACAGGGCGAACTCCAGGGCCGCGGCGAATTCCCCGAATGCGAACTCCCGGCCCAGCGGTGGCTCGATCGAGCCGTCCGCCATCCAGTCCAGAAGCTCGGCCAGGTGCGCCGCACCCGCCTCGGCCTCGAACAGGAGGAACTGGCGCACGTCCACTCCCACGAGGGCGGCGCCCTTGAGCAGGGGCAGGTTGGCACGCAGGGCCGGAATCGGCCCGCCGGCGAAACCGACGACCAGGTGTCGACCGCGCCATGTCAGGGATCGGAACGCCGGCTCGAACAGCGGCCCGCAGACCGGATCGAAAACGACGTCCGGCCCCTTCCCGCCGCAGAGCTCGCGGATGCGCTCGCGAAAGCCCTCGACAGCCGAATCGATGCCCAGGTCCGCTCCTGCCCGCTGCGCGAAATCGCGCTTGGCCGGCGTCGAAGCCGCCGCGATCACCCTCGCGCCCAGGCGCTTGCCCACCTGGACCGCGGCCGAACCGACGCCGCCGGCCGCACCCGTCACGAGCAGGGTTTCCCCGGGCAGCAGCCGGGCACGGTCGCGCAGGCCATGCAGCGCGGTGATGTAGTTGGTTCGCAGGCCGGTGGCCTGGGCAAAACCCAGCCGATCGGGAATCTTCGTGACGGCGGCACCGGAAGCGATCGCGAATTCCGCGAATCCACCGTCGACCTGGGCCACCACCCGGTCCCCGACCGAAAGGCCTTCGACGCCCTCGCCGACCGCGTCCACCCAGGCGCCAACCTCCTTGCCCGGGACATGCGGAAGCGGCGGCTTGACCTGATAGCGGCCCAGGGACACCAGGGAATCGACGTATCCGACTCCGCATGCGGCCACCCGCAGCAACACGGTTCCGGGTTCAAGCGCCGGCAACGGCGCATCGACCATCCGGTACTCGGCGATGGAATCCAGTGACGCCGCTTCGACCCGTCTCATGTCGCTCCTCCTTCGCCCCTGGGCGTGTCGTTCGCCCCGAGGATACGAGAAAGTCCGTCTCCGGAAGGAAACGGAGCCTCGGGGATGCAAAAGCATGCGGGAGATTGATGCAGGACAAGTCGAGGGCCGACATGCGCTTGCCCCGGCATATGGCCCCACCTAGACTCAACAACAAGAATAATTCCTGTTCCTTGCCGGGTTCGATAACGACAATTTCTGGGCCAACGTGACCATACCAAGCGCTTCGAAGGACAGGAGGGCTGTCCGCCATCACCCCGACATCTGCAGGCGACCGTCGGAAGGCTTTCCTCCCGCGTCGGGCGTGCTGGGCCACTGGCTGCGCCGGGGCCTGGCGGCAGGCTGGCCCTTGCTCGCCGCCGGTGCGGCCCTGGCGCAGGGGCAGCCTGCGGCCACCACGATCGCCGACGCAGACGACGTCCGGCAGTTCGACACCGTGACGGTGATCGGCACGGGCCTGCCCACCGAAGTTCTGCACAGCCCCGCTGCCATCACCATCCTCAATGCGGAGGATGTCGAGGCGAAGGCGCCCGCCTCGTTCGCCACCCTGCTGCGCGACGTACCGGGCCTGCAGGTTTCGGAGGAAGGGATCGAGCGCATCTCGATCCGCGGCGAAAACCCGCGCCGCATCGCCATCCTGATCGACGGCCAGAAACTGACCGATCACACCAGCTACGGCCAGCCGGTGCTGGTCGATCCGACGACGATCGAGCGCATCGAGATCGTGCGCGGCTCGTCCTCGGTCGTCTCGGGCAGCAGTGCCATCGGCGGGGTGATCAACATCATCACCAAACGCGGCGCGGACAGGCCCTTCACCGCGAGCGCGACGGCGGGCTACCTCTCGGCCACGAGCGGATATCGCGTCTCGACCACCGCGGCCGGTACGGTCCGTACCGGGCCGGGCGAGCTCGACTACAACCTCAGCCTGGGCAGGATGAAGCAGAATGACCGCCGCACGCCCGACGGCAAGCTGATCCCTTCCGCCATGGAAGACCGCAACGTGTCCGGCCACCTCGGCTACCGGCTCGGGCAGCACTACGTGGGCCTCAAGGCCCAGGCCTACGACCTGGGCGCCGACGTCTACGTCGGCGACCCCGACTTCCTTCTCTCGCTGCCGCACCGCGACCTGCGCAAGACCTCGATCTTCTACGAAGGAACGCATCTGACGCCGTGGCTGACCAAGCTCAGCGCCAGCCTGTACCGACAGACGATCGACCGCGACTTCCGCAACGACACCAGCACCGCCGCCGGACCCATGCGCATCCGGGTGCTCTCCTCGTCGATCGACGCGCAAACCACCCGCGGGGCCACGGTCCGCGCCGAGATGAAGTTCTCGCCGGGCAGTCGCACCGTGGCCGGCCTCGAATGGGAGGACGACGCCCTTACCTCCGACAAGGTCACCGACACGACGCGCACGCCGCCCGGCATCACCGTCAACACGGTACGCTACGACGACGCCGAAACCAGCACGGTATCCGTGTTCGGGCAGCACGAGTTCTCGCTCACCGACCAGCTGACCGCCACCCTGGGCGCCCGCGGCTCCCGCATGCGCTCGGACCACAGGGCATCCATCACCAACGGTGCGCCCAACGCCACCAACGAAAGCTCCGACAGCAAGCTCCTCGGCTCGGCCGGCCTGGTCTGGACGCCATCCAGCAGCCTCGCGCTACGCGCCAATATTTCGCAGGGTTACATCTACCCGACGCTCGGCCAGCTCTTCCTGACCGCCACCGGCGGCGGCGTCACCCTGGAAGGAAACCCCGATCTCAAGCCCGAAACCTCCACCACCTACGAAATCGGCGCGCGCTACGCGGCCGGCCGCACGGTGCTGGACGCCACCCTGTTCCACGCCCGTTCCGAGGACTACATCGCCAGCGTGGCCACCGGCGCCTTCGGTACCTACGAGAACGTCGATGCGGCCCGCAGCACCGGCATCGAGCTCTACGCCGAGCATGCGCTCGGCGTATGGGGCCTCACGCCGTACACCTCGTTCGTCGCCATGCACCGGGAACTGCGCTTCGGCAACGGCTACCAGACCAGCGACAGCGGTACGCCCCGATTCGCCGGCAAGGTCGGCCTGCGCAAGGACTGGACCGCCGGCAGCGCGGCCGGAACCTTCGACGTGTACCTGTTCGGCGAATCGAAGGTGCGCATGCGCGATGCGAGCGGTGCCAGCCTGGACGGCGCAGCCGGCTACGCCACGCTCAACGTGCGGGCCAATGTCTTTCTTCCGAACGACTGGACTCTCGTGGCCGAGCTGAACAACCTGAACAACCGGCGCTACCAGCCCTATGGCCAGATGCCCGGCGCCAGGCGCTCGATCAACCTGTTCGTCACCAGGAAATTCTGAGCCGGCCCGGAGATAATGGGGTCAGACTCCATTTCACACGCACGCGCCCGTGCCGGGCGCACCAAAGAAAAGGCCCCGCCTCCTTCCGGACGCGGGGCCTTTTCGTCACGCCCGGAAACCCCGGACGCGACACGATCACATGTGGTCGATCATCACCTGGCCGAAGCCCGAGCACGACACCTGGTTCGCGCCCTCGAGCAGGCGGGCGAAGTCGTAGGTGACGTTCTTCGAGAGGATCGCCTTCTCCATCGAGCTGATGATCAGGTCGGCCGCCTCGGTCCAGCCCATGTGCCGCAGCATCATCTCGGCCGAGAGGATCACCGAGCCCGGGTTGACGTAGTCCTTGCCGGCGTACTTCGGCGCGGTGCCGTGGGTGGCCTCGAACATCGCCACCGAATCCGACAGGTTGGCGCCCGGGGCGATCCCGATTCCGCCGACCTGCGCCGCGAGCGCGTCGGAGATGTAGTCGCCATTGAGGTTGAGGGTGGCGATGACATCGTATTCGGCCGGACGTAGCAGGATCTGCTGCAGGAAGGCGTCGGCGATGACGTCCTTGACGATGATCTCCTTGCCGTCCTTCGGGCTCTTGAGGGTCATCCACGGACCGCCATCGAGCAGGGTCGCGCCGAATTCCTTCTGCGCCAGGCCGTAGCCCCAGTCACGGAAGGCGCCTTCGGTGAACTTCATGATGTTGCCCTTGTGCACCAGGGTCACCGACGGACGACCGTTGTCGATCGCGTACTGGATTGCCTTGCGCACCAGGCGCTCGGTGCCCTCGCGCGACACCGGCTTGATGCCGATCCCGGAGGTTTCCGGAAAGCGGATCTTGTTGACGCCCATCTCCTTGACGAGGAACTCGATGAGCTTGCGGGCGGAATCGCTTCCTTCCTCGTACTCGATACCCGCGTAGATGTCCTCCGAGTTCTCGCGGAAGATCACCATGTCGGTCTTCTCGGGCTCGCGCACGGGGGACGGCACGCCCTGGAACCAGCGCACCGGGCGCAGGCAGACATACAGGTCGAGCTGCTGGCGCAGCGCCACGTTGAGCGAGCGGATTCCGCCGCCGACCGGGGTCG
>JBAYRO010000023.1:0-42595 GCA_041676645.1 Burkholderiaceae bacterium
ACAACGTGCAGATGTCGGTTGCGCTGATTGCGCCGATCGCGATGGAGCAGGGTCTTCGGTTCGCGATCCGCGAGGGCGGACGCACCGTGGGCGCGGGCGTCGTCTCCAAGGTCATCGCGTAAGTCCGGCGGGGCGGGCCGGGCGGCCCGCCCCGTCGAGCGCCCGTGGTACGGGCGCAACGAAACACTCCGCCGGCCCGGCCGGCATTCATACGGGCAATGCCCGTCGTTCTTTGGGGAACCCAGGATGACCAACCAGAAGATCCGCATTCGTCTCAAGGCCTTCGACTACAAGCTGATCGACCAGTCGGCCGCCGAGATCGTCGACACCGCAAAGCGCACCGGCGCGGTGGTTCGCGGGCCGGTGCCGCTGCCGACCCGCCGGGAGCGCTACGACGTGCTGCGTTCGCCGCACGTCAACAAGACTTCGCGCGACCAGTTCGAGATCCGCACCCACCAGCGCCTGATGGACATCGTCGACCCGACCGACAAGACCATCGATGCGCTCACCAAGCTCGACCTGCCGGCGGGGGTCGATGTCAAGATCTCGGTCCAGCAGTCGGCTGGCGCGTAGTCGGGAACCGGCTTGCCGGACTGGATCCGGCAAGCTATAATCTTCGTCTTTTTTCGGGTGGCCCGATTTGCGGGGCATCCATTTGGGCAAGTGCGCACGGATCGCATGGCGATCGAGGGTTTTCCGGCTTTCCGGGCCTTCCCTGCGGCGCGCGCATCACATCCGGCCAATCGCAGCCGGGATTGGAGCAAGCAATGAGCCTTGGCCTTGTGGGACGCAAGGTCGGCATGATGCGCATCTTCACGGACGACGGTGAGTCGGTTCCCGTGACGGTGCTCGACGTGTCGAACAACCGCGTCACCCAGATCAAGACCGTCGAGACCGACGGCTATGTATCGGTTCAAGTGGCCTACGGCACTCGCCGTGCCAACCGCGTGACCAAGCCGCAGGCGGGCCATTTCGCCAAGGCCGGTGTCGAGGCGGGCAGCATCGTGCGCGAGTTCCGCGTCGATCCCGCCGAGCTCGGCGAGCTTGCCCCCGGCGCCTCGCTCAAGGTCGAGATGTTCGCCGAAGGCCAGAAGGTCGATGTCTCGGGAACGTCCCACGGCAAGGGCTTCGCCGGCACCATCAAGCGCTACAACTTCAGCTCCGGGCGCGCCAGCCACGGCAACTCGCGCGCGCACAACGTGCCGGGTTCGATCGGCATGGCCCAGGATCCGGGCCGGGTCTTCCCCGGCAAGCGGATGTCCGGCCACATGGGCGCCGTTGCCAGCACCGTGCAGAACCTGGTCGTTGCCCGTGTCGATGCCGAGCGCCAGCTGCTGCTGGTCCGCGGCGCGGTGCCCGGGTCGAAGAACGGCAATGTCATCGTCCGGCCGGCCGTCAAGGCCCCGGCGAAGTCGGCCTGACGAGGAACGGCGATGGAACTCAAGCTTATCGACGCCCAGGGCCAGTCCTCTTCGAAGGTCGATGCCCTCGACACCGTCTTCGGGCGTGAATACAACGAACCGCTGATCCACCAGGTGGTCGTCGCCTATCAGGCGAATGCCCGCAGTGGCAACAGCAAGCAGAAAACCCGGGCCGAGGTCCGCCACTCGACGAAGAAGCCGTGGCGCCAGAAGGGCACCGGCCGTGCCCGCGCGGGCATGACCTCCAGCCCGCTGTGGCGTGGCGGTGGCCGGGCCTTCCCGAGCACGCCCGAGGAAAACTTCAGCCACAAGCTGAACAAGAAGATGTATCGGGCCGGCGTCTGCTCGATCCTCTCGCAGCTGGCCCGCGAGGATCGCCTCGCGATCGTCGACGAATTCAGCGTCGAGGCCCCCAAGACGAAATTGCTCGCCCAGAAGCTCAAGGACATGGGGCTCGGTTCGGCCCTGATCATCACCGATGACTTCGACGAGAACCTCTACCTCGCCGCCCGCAACCTGCCCGACGTGCTGGTCGTCGAACCGCGCTATGCCGATCCGCTGTCGCTGGTTCGCTTCGACCGGGTGCTGATCACCCGGCCGGCGCTGGCGAAAGTCCAGGAGATGCTGGGATGAACCAGGAGCGTCTGATGAAAGTGCTCGTCGGCCCGATCGTGTCGGAGAAGTCGACCATGATCGCCGAGAAGAACGAGCAGGTGGCCTTCCGCGTCCTGCAGGACGCCACCAAGCCCGAGATCAAGGCGGCGGTCGAATTGCTGTTCAAGGTGCAGGTCGAGTCCGTCCAGGTGCTGAACCAGTCGGGCAAGACCAAGCGTTTCGGCCGCTACATGGGTCGTCGTCGCAATACCCGCAAGGCATACGTCTCGCTGGCGCCGGGCCAGGAGATCAACTTCGTGGAGGCCGGTTAAATGGCTGTCGTCAAGATGAAACCCACCTCGCCGGGTCGCCGGTCGATGGTGCGGGTCGTCACGCCGGCCCTGCACAAGGGACGGCCCTTCGATGCGCTGACGACGAGTCAGAAGCAGAGCGCCGGGCGTAACAACCACGGCCGCATCACCGTTCGTCATCGTGGCGGTGGCCACAAGGCGCACTACAGGATCATCGATTTCCGGCGCGACAAGGACGGTGTGCCCGCGGTCGTCGAGCGGCTCGAGTACGACCCGAACCGCAGCGCCCATATCGCCCTGCTGTGCTATGCCGATGGCGAGCGGCGCTACATCATCGCGCCGCGCGGCGTGGTGCCGGGAGATCGCCTGCAGAGCGGCATCGATGCCCCGATCCGCGCCGGCAACGCGCTGCCCATTCGCAACATTCCCGTCGGCTCGACGATCCATGCGATCGAGATGGCCCCGGGCAAGGGCGCCCAGATCGCCCGTTCGGCGGGTACTTCGGCGCGCCTGATGGCTCGCGAGGGCGTCTATGCGCAGGTCCGGATGCGTTCGGGCGAGGTGCGTCGCTTCCACATCGATTGCCGCGCCACGATCGGCGAAGTCGGCAACGAGGAGCACGGCCTGCGCGAGATCGGCAAGGCGGGCGCCAAGCGCTGGCGCGGCATTCGCCCGACGGTCCGTGGCGAGGTCATGAACCCGGTCGATCACCCCCACGGTGGCCGGACCCGCGGCAACCGCCATCCGGTGTCGCCATGGGGTCAGCCGACCAAGGGCTACAAGACACGTCGCAACAAGCGGTCGGACAGCATGATCGTCCAGCGCCGCGGCAAGAAATAACGGGTAGTCAAAAATGGCACGTTCAGTCAAGAAAGGGCCTTTCGTCGACGCCCACCTGATCAAGAAAGTCGATGCGGCGGTAGCCGGCAAGGACAAGCGGCCGATCAAGACCTGGTCGCGGCGTTCGACGGTGCTGCCCGAGTTCGTCGGCCTGACGATCGCCGTCCACAACGGCCGTCAGCACGTTCCGGTGTTCATCAACGAGAACATGGTCGGGCACAAGCTCGGCGAGTTCGCGCTGACCCGCACCTTCAAGGGACACGCCGCCGACAAGAAGTCGCGGCGCTAAGGAGAGCCGGTCATGGAAACCCAAGCCATCCTCAAGGGAGTCCGGCTGTCCGCCCAGAAGGGCCGCCTCGCCGCCGACCTCGTCCGCGGCATGCCGGTGGAGCGGGCGCTCAACGTCCTGAGTTTCTCGCCCAAGAAATCCTCGGCGATCGTCAGGAAGGTGCTCGAGTCGGCGATCGCCAATGCCGAGCACAACGACGGCGCCGACATCGACGAGCTCACCGTCAAGCGCATCCACGTCGAGAAGGCCGGATCGCTGCGGCGCTTCCGGGCCCGCGCGAAAGGGCGTGGCGCCAAGATCGAGAAGCAGACCTGTCACATCTACGTGACAGTCGGCAACTGACCAGCGTTCAAGGAAGACCATGGGACAGAAAATCAATCCGATCGGTTTCCGCCTCCCGGTGACCCGTGACTGGTCGTCGCGCTGGTTCGCCACGGGCGAGAAATTCCCGATCATGCTCAACGAGGACCTCCGCGTCCGCGAGTATCTCCGGCGCAAGCTGAAGAACGCGATGGTCGGCAAGGTGCTGATCGAGCGGCCGGCGCGCAATGCGCGCATCACGATCTACTCGGCCCGGCCGGGTGTGGTGATCGGCAAGAAGGGCGAGGACATCGAGAACCTCAAGGTCGACCTGCAGCGCCTCCTCGGAGTGCCGGTGCATGTCAACATCGAGGAGATCCGCAAGCCCGAGACCGACGCGCAGCTGATCTCGGCCTCGATCACCCAGCAGCTCGAGCGGCGCATCATGTTCCGCCGCGCCATGAAGCGCGCGATGCAGAACGCCATGCGCCTGGGCGCCCAGGGCGTCAAGGTGATGAGTTCCGGCCGGCTGAACGGCGCCGAGATCGCGCGCCGCGAGTGGTATCGCGAGGGCCGGGTGCCCCTGCATACGCTGCGCGCCAACATCGAGTACGGCACCTCGGAAGCCGCCACCACCTACGGGATCATCGGCGTCAAGGTGTGGGTCTACAAGGGTGACATGCTCGCGCGCGGCGAGGCGCCGGTCGCCGAGAAGGAGGCTCCGGCAGGCGAGCGCGAGGATCGGCGGGGTCGCCGCTTCGCCCGGCCGCCGGCCGGCCGCGGCGGTCGCAGGCCCGAAGGCGCCGCCGGAGGGGCCGCCGGCGAGGGCGATGCCAGGCCCGGCCAGCGCCGGGTTCGGAAGGCTTCGGACGATGCGCCGAAGCCCGGTTCGGGTGAGTGAGGAGCTAGCACATGCTGCAACCCAAACGACGCAAGTTCCGCAAGGAACACAAGGGCCGCAACAAGGGTCTGGCGACTCGCGGCGCCCTGGTTTCCTTCGGTGAATACGGCCTGAAGTCGATCGGCCGCGGGCGCCTGACGGCACGCCAGATCGAGGCGGCGCGACGCGCCATGACGCGCCACATCAAGCGCGGCGGCCGGGTCTGGATCCGGATCTTCCCGGACAAGCCGATCTCCAAGAAACCCGCCGAGGTCCGCATGGGCAAGGGCAAGGGGAACCCTGAGTTCTATGTCGCCGAGATCCAGCCGGGCAAGGTGCTCTACGAGATGGACGGAGTCAGTGAAGAGCTCGCTCGCGAGGCCTTCCGGCTCGCCGCGGCGAAGCTGCCGCTGCGCACCGTCGTTGTCTCGCGCATGACGGTCTCGGGCTGATCCCCGGGTCGACGAGAGGACCAGATGAAAGCGAACGAACTGCGCGCCAAGGATGTCGAGGCGCTGAACAAGGAGCTGGGCGAACTGCTCAAGGCGCATTTCTCCCTGCGCATGCAGCACGCGACCCAGCAATTGAACAACACGAGCCAGCTCTCGCGCACCCGGCGTGACATCGCCCGGGTGCGGACCGTGCTCAGGGAAAAGGCGGCTGCCAAATGAACGCCGAAGCGAACACCGAAGTCACCCGGGAATCCTTTCCCCGCACCCTCGCGGGCCGCGTGGTCAGCAACAAGATGCAGAGGACGGTGACCGTGCTCGTCGAACGCCGGGTCAAGCACCCGATCTACGGCAAGTACATGGTCCGCTCCAAGAAGTACCACGCGCACATCGAGGAATCCTGCAACGAAGGCGATACCGTCGAGATCCGCGAATCGCGGCCGATCTCGAAGACCAAGTCCTGGGTCGTGACCCGCGTGCTGACTCGTGCCAGGGTCTGAGCGAGCGCTATCCAGGTACTTGCGCCCACCCCGGGTGGGCGGCTATAATCCTCGGCTTGCCCTGTAATCGGCCGAGGGCTTCATCCGAAGACATGTCGGGAACGCAGCCTGATGGCTTGGTACCGCAGCGGATTCGGGTGGAGAGGGCGGAAACGCGCAGGGCCGAGAGTTTCGCAGATCGAATTTCACCCGAACCACGGGACCAAGACTGACCGCTGCAGCAGCATGTCGCGGCCAGGCGAAAAAGGCAGCGTCGACCGGTGACGGTCGGCCGGGCCGGGCGCCTGGTGCGTGGCCAGCGGGAAAAGTTGGGGCGTACAAATCATGATTCAGATGCAGTCGACGCTGGGCGTCGCCGACAACACCGGCGCGCGTTCAGTCATGTGTATCAAGGTACTCGGCGGCTCCAGGCGTCGCTACGCGGGCATCGGCGACGTCATCAAGGTGAGCGTCAAGGAAGCCCAGCCGCGCGGTCGGGTCAAGAAGGGCGAGATCTACAACGCTGTCGTTGTGCGTACCGCCAAGGGCGTGCGCCGGCCCGACGGTTCGCTGATCCGCTTCGACGGCAACGCCGCGGTACTGCTCAACAACAAGCTCGAGCCGATCGGCACGCGCATCTTCGGACCGGTGACCCGCGAACTGCGGACCGAGAAGTTCATGAAGATCGTGTCGCTCGCGCCCGAGGTTCTCTGAGGTAATCGCGATGCAGAAGATTCGCAGGGGCGACGAGGTCGTCGTCATCGCAGGTCGCGACAAGGGCAAGCGCGGCACGGTACTCAACCGCGTCGGGCCGGGGCACCTGCTGGTCGAGGGGGTCAACCTGGTCAAGAAGCACCAGCGGCCCAACCCCATGAAGGGCGAGACCGGCGGTGTCGTCGACAAGACCATGCCGATCGACCAGTCGAACGTCATGCTCTACAACCCGGCTACCGGCAAGGGGGACCGCGTCGGCATCCGGGCGCTCCAGGACGGCACCCGGGTGCGGTTCTTCAAATCCAACGGCGAACAGGTCAAGGCCTGATCGAGAACACCGCAACCCCGCCGTAGCGCCGTGCGCCAACGAGGGTTCGAGAGGAAATGATGTCTCGCTTCCAGCAACGTTATCGTGAAGAGATCGCTCCCGCACTGGTCAAGCAGTTCGGGTACGCGTCGATCATGCAGGCCCCCCGTGTCGAGAAGATCACTCTCAACATGGGCGTGGGCCAGGCCGTGGCCGACAAGAAGGTGCTCGAGAACGCCATGGCCGACATGACGCGGATCGCCGGCCAGAAGCCGGTCGTGACCAAGGCGCGCAAGGCGATCGCGGGTTTCAAGATCCGCGAGGGCTATCCGATCGGGTGCATGGTGACCCTGCGCGGCGTGCGCATGTACGAGTTCCTCGATCGCCTGGTCACGATCGCCTTCCCGCGGGTGCGCGACTTCCGGGGCGTGTCCGGCCGGGCCTTCGATGGCCGGGGCAACTACAACATCGGTGTGAAGGAGCAGATCATCTTCCCCGAGATCGAGTACGACAAGGTCGACGCCGTGCGAGGGCTGAACATCAGCATCACGACGACGGCCAGGACCGACGAGGAAGCCAAGGCCTTGCTGGCTGCCTTCAACTTCCCGTTCCGCAACTGAGGTGAACAAGTGGCGAAGCTCTCCCTGATCAATCGCGAGATGAAGCGCGCCCGGACGGTCAAGAAGTTTGCCGCCAAGCGCGCCGCCCTCAAGGCGATCATCGACGACCAGTCGAAGTCCGACGACGAGCGTTTCGAAGCGCGCCTTGCGCTGCAGGCGCTGCCGCGCGACGCAAGCCCTTCGCGGCTGCGCAATCGTTGCGAAATCACCGGCCGGCCGCGCGGTGTCTATCGCAAATTCGGCCTCGGTCGTAACAAGCTGCGTCAGGCCGCCATGAATGGCGAGATTCCCGGCGTGATCAAGGCGAGCTGGTAGGAAGGAACCAACGATGAGCATGAGCGATCCCATCGCCGACATGTTCACGCGCATTCGCAATGCACAGCGCGTCGAAAAGATGTCGGTGTCGATGCCGTCGTCGAAACTCAAAGTCGCGATCGCCAAGGTCCTGAAGGACGAAGGCTATATCGACGGCTTCGAGGTCAAGACGAACGGTCCCAAGAGCGAGCTCGAAGTCCAGCTTCGCTACTACGCAGGTCGTCCCGTGATCGAGCGCCTCGAGCGGATCTCGCGTCCCGGCCTGCGCATCTACCGGGGTCGCGATGCCCTGCCGAAGGTCATGGATGGCCTCGGCGTGGCGATCGTCACGACCTCGCGAGGCGTGATGACCGATCGCCATGCCCGCGCCACCGGCGTCGGTGGCGAAGTCATCGGCTACGTGTCCTAAGGAGTTCGAGATGTCCCGAATCGGACGCATGCCGATCCCGGTGCCCAGCGGCGTCGAGATCAAGCTGGGCCAGGACGAGGTATCGGTCAAGGGTCCCAAGGGTTCGCTGGTGCAGCGGCTCAATCCGCTCGTCAAGCTCGAGCAGGAAGGTGGCGAGCTGCGGCTGAGCCCGGCCGACGAATCACGCGAGGCGAACGCCATGAGCGGCACCTTCCGCGCCCTCATCGCCAACATGGTGCATGGCGTGTCGACTGGCTTCGAGCGCCGGCTGTCGCTGGTCGGCGTCGGCTACCGGGCCCAGGCCCAGGGGCAGAACCTCAACCTCTCGCTCGGCTTCTCGCATCCGGTGGTGCACAAGATGCCCGAGGGCGTGAAGGTGGAATGCCCGACCCAGACCGAGGTCGTGATCCTCGGCCCCGACAAGCAGGTGGTCGGGCAGGTTGCCGCCGAACTGCGCGCCTATCGTCCGCCCGAGCCCTACAAGGGCAAGGGGGTCAGGTATGTCGGCGAGCATGTTGCGCTCAAGGAAACCAAGAAGAAATAACGGCTTGGCGAACGCACATACAAGTACGCACATAGAGCACGCACAGTACAGCAAGCACAGGATATTCGACGATGGACAAGAAGCAGACCCGCCTGCGCCGTGCCCGCCAGACGCGCCTCAAGGCCCGCGAGCTGCGCACGAATCGGCTCTCGGTATTTCGCTCGAACGCGCACATCTACGCGAACATCTTCAGTTTCGATGGCGCGCAGGTGCTGGTCTCGGCCTCGACCGCCGAGGCCGACGTCCGTTCGAAACTCACCGGTGGCCACGGCCAGGGTGGCAATTCGGAAGCCGCCAAGCTGGTCGGCCAGCGGCTTGCCGAGAAGGCGCTGCAGGCCGGCATCGAGAACGTTGCATTCGACCGCTCGGGCTACCGTTTCCACGGCCGGGTGAAGGCGCTGGCCGAAGCGGCCCGCGAAGCCGGCCTGAAGTTCTGAGCCGGCCCGATACAGGATCAAGTCATGGCTAGAATTCAAGCACGAATTGGCAGCGAGGAACGCGACGACGGCCTTCGCGAGAAGATGATCGGTGTCAACCGCGTCACCAAGGTCGTCAAGGGCGGCCGGGTGCTCGGCTTCGCCGCCCTGGCGGTGGTCGGCGACGGCGATGGCCGCATCGGCATGGGCAAGGGCAAGTCGCGCGAGGTGCCGGTGGCGGTGCAGAAGGCGATGGACGAGGCCCGCCGCAAGATGATCAAGGTTCCGCTGCGCAACGGCACGCTGCACCACCGGGTGGTCGGTCGCCATGGCGCCGCCGAAGTCTTCGCCGCGCCGGCGCCCGAAGGCACCGGCATCATTGCGGGCGGTCCGATGCGCGCCGTCTTCGAAGTCATGGGCATCTCCAGCGTGGTTGCCAAGAGCCATGGCTCGAGCAATCCCTACAACATCGTGCGCGCCACCCTGAACGCCCTCGCCCAGGTGAACACCCCGGCCGAGATCGCGGCCAAGCGTGGCAAGTCGGTCGAGGAGATCCTCGGCTGAGCGTTTGCACGCGGCCGGCCATGGCCGGCCAGGCGGCAATCGAGCGGAGAGAAGTCATGAGCAAGAAGACATTGAAAGTCACCCTGGTCCGGAGCCCGATCGGCACCAAGGCCGGCCACCGCGCGACGGTACTCGGTCTGGGGCTCAAGAAGATCAACCAGACCCGGGAACTCGAGGACACCCCGGCGGTGCGCGGCATGATCAATACCGTGTCCTACCTCGTCCGGGTGGACTGAGGAATCAAGGAACTGCTATGCGACTCAACAACCTGAAGCCGGCAGCCGGCGCCAAGAACGCACCCAAGCGGGTCGGCCGCGGCATCGGTTCGGGCCTGGGCAAGACCGCCACGCGGGGCCACAAGGGCCTGAAATCGCGCTCCGGCGGCTCGCCCGCGGTCGGATTCGAGGGCGGCCAGATGCCGATGCACCGGCGCCTGCCCAAGCGTGGCTTCACCTCGCGAACCGCGGGTGACACGGCCGAGGTGCGCCTGAGCGAACTCGCCCTGATCGAAGCCAGCGAGATCGACCTGCTGGCGCTCAAGCAGGCCCGCATCGTGCCGCAACTGGCCAAGGCCGCCAAGCTGATCCTCTCGGGTACGGTCGACCGCCCGCTGACCCTCAAGGGCATCGCGGCGACCAAGGGTGCCCGTGCGGCCATCGAGGCGGCCGGCGGCAAGCTGGACTGAACGGAAGGATCGAAGGCAAGCCGTGGCGACGAAATCTACATCGGCTCTCGCGAGCGCAGGCAAGTCGGGCGACCTGCGTCGCCGGCTCGTGTTCCTGGCGCTCGCGCTCGTCGTCTATCGGCTCGGAACGCACATCCCGGTCCCGGGCATCGACCCCGGCGAGCTCTCGAAGCTGTTCCAGAGCCAGCAGGGCGGCGTGCTCGGGATGTTCAACATGTTCTCGGGCGGTGCCCTGGAGCGTTTCTCGATCTTCGCGCTGGGGATCATGCCGTACATCTCGGCATCGATCATCATGCAGCTGCTTACCGTCGTGGTGCCCAAGCTCGAGGCGCTCAAGAAGGAGGGCGAAGCCGGTCGTCGGCAGATCACCAAGTACACCCGGTACTTCACCCTGGCCCTGTCGACCTTCCAGGCGATCGGCATCTCGGTGGCGCTGGAATCCCAGCCCGGGCTGGTGCTCGACCCCGGCCTGACATTCCGCTTCATGACCATCGTGTCGCTGGTGACCGGCTCGATGTTCCTGATGTGGCTCGGCGAGCAGATCACCGAGCGTGGGCTCGGCAACGGGATCTCGCTCATCATCTTCGCCGGCATCGTGGCGGGGCTGCCGAGCGCGATCGGCGGCATGGGCGAGCTCGTGCGCACCGGTTCGCTGAGCAGCTTCATCGCACTGATCATCGTCGTGCTGGTGGTGCTGGTCACCGCGTTCTGTGTCTTCGTCGAGCGGGGGCAGCGCAAGATCACCGTCAACTACGCCAAACGACAGGTGGGCAACCGCATCTACGGCGGCAATTCCTCGCACCTGCCGCTGAAGCTGAACATGTCGGGCGTGATTCCGCCGATCTTCGCTTCGTCGATCATCCTGTTCCCGGCCACCATCGCCCAGTGGTTCACCTCCGGCGACAGCGACAGCATGGCGGTGAACTGGCTGCGCGACGTCGCGGCGATGCTCTCGCCGGGCCAGCCGATCTACATCCTGATGTACGCCCTGGCGATCATCTTCTTCTGCTTCTTCTACACGGCGCTGGTCTTCAACAGCCGCGAGACCGCCGACAACCTGAAGAAGAGCGGGGCCTTCGTCCCCGGGATCCGTCCCGGCGACCAGACCGCCCGCTACATCGACAAGATCCTGATGCGACTGACCCTGGCGGGAGCGATCTACATCACCGCGGTGTGCCTGCTGCCGGAGTTCATGATCCTCGAGTGGAACGTGCCCTTCTATTTCGGCGGCACTTCGCTCCTGATCATCGTGGTCGTCGCGATGGATTTCATGGCCCAGGTGCAGGCCTACATGATGTCGCACCAGTACGAGAGCCTGATGCGCAAGGCGAATGCGAAGGGATTCGGCAGCAGCAGCTGAGCAAGGATGAGTCGAGGTAAATCATGAAAGTAATGGCATCGGTGAAGAAGCTTTGCCGCCACTGCAGGATCATCAAGCGCAACGGTGTGGTTCGCGTGATCTGCAGCGACCCGCGCCACAAGCAGCGCCAGGGTTGAAGCACACAGTAGAGGACGATCAATGGCACGTATTGCGGGCATCAACATTCCCGATCGGCAGCACGCCGAAATCGGTCTGACGGCGATCTACGGCATCGGCCGCACCCGCGCCCGCGCGATCTGCGTCGCCGCGGGGATTCCGTTCGACAAGAAGATCAAGGATCTCAACGACGCCGAGCTCGAGCGGCTGCGCGATGGCATCGGTGCGTTCACCGTCGAGGGCGATCTGCGCCGCGAGGTGTCGATGTCGATCAAGCGCCTGATGGATCTGGGCTGCTATCGCGGCATGCGCCATCGTCGCGGCCTGCCGACGCGCGGCCAGCGCACCCGCACCAACGCGCGTACCCGCAAGGGGCCGCGTCGCGCCGGCGTCGCACTGAAGAAATAAGCGGAGATCATCAATGGCACGTGGTTCGCAGGGCGCCCAGCGCGTCCGCAAGAAGGTCAGGAAGAACGTTTCGGACGGCATTGCGCACGTCCATGCGTCCTTCAACAACACCATCATCACGATCACCGACCGCCAGGGCAACGCGCTTGCCTGGGCGACTTCCGGTGGTGCGGGCTTCAAGGGATCGCGCAAGTCGACGCCGTTCGCCGCGCAGGTCGCGGCCGACGCCGCCGGTCGTGTGGCCCAGGATTGCGGGATCAAGAACCTCGAGGTCCAGATCAAGGGCCCGGGCCCGGGGCGGGAATCCTCGGTGCGGGCACTCAATGCGCTGGGCATCAAGATCCTGTCGATCTCCGACGTCACGCCGATTCCGCACAACGGCTGCCGTCCGCCGAAGAAGCGTCGCATCTGAGCGACGGCATCGTGGGGTGCTGCCCGGCACCCCGGCCCGCCCTCGGGCGGGCATTGGCATTTTCCGGGCTTGAAGACCACCGTTCGCCCACGCACCCGCCATCACGATGGCCGGGGCGTCCAGAAGGGCGGACTAACCGCGACGCACGTCGCGTAAGAATCGAGGAAACGAAGTGGCACGTTATACCGGACCCAAGGCGAAACTTTCCCGCCGCGAAGGAACCGACCTTTTCCTGAAGAGCGCGCGTCGCTCGCTCGACTCCAAGGCCAAGGACACCAAGCCGGGCCAGCACGGCCGGACGTCCGGCGCCCGCACCTCCGACTACGGCCTGCAGCTGCGCGAGAAGCAGAAGGTCAAGCGGATGTACGGTGTGCTCGAGCGCCAGTTCCGCCGCTATTTCGCGGAAGCAGTGCGCCGTCGCGGCAATACCGGCGAGCAACTGCTGCAGCTGCTCGAATGCCGCCTCGACAACGTCGTCTACCGCATGGGCTTTGGTTCGACCCGCGCCGAGGCGCGCCAGCTGGTGAACCACCGCGCGGTCACGGTCAATGGCCAGGTCCTCGACATCCCGTCCGCCACCGTCAAGCCCAGCGACGTCATCTCGATCCGCGAGAAGTCGAAGAAGCAGGCCCGCATCGTCGACGCCCTGAACCTGGCCGAGCAGATCGGCCTGCCGGGCTGGGTCTCGGTCGACAAGACGAAGATGGAAGGCGTGTTCAAGGCGGTCCCCGATCGCGCAGACCTCGCCGGCGATATCAATGAAAGCCTGATCGTCGAGTTGTACTCGCGCTAACCAGGAGGGAAACCGAATGCAGACTGCCATGCTCAAGCCACGCATCGTTGAGGTCGAGCAACTCGGGGCCTCGCATGCCCGGGTCGTGATGGAGCCGTTCGAACGCGGCTTCGGTCACACGCTCGGCAACGCGCTGCGTCGCGTCCTCCTGTCCTCGATGATCGGCTATGCGCCGACCGAGGTGCAGATCGCCGGGGTCGTGCACGAGTACTCGACCATCGACGGTGTTCGCGAGGATGTCGTCGAACTGCTGCTCAACCTGAAGGGAGTCGTCTTCAAGCTGCACAATCGTGACGAGGTCTTCCTGACCCTGCGCAAGGAGAGCGCCGGCCCCGTCACCGCGTCCGACATCGATCTGCCGCACGACGTCGAGCTCGTCAATCCCGACCATGTCATCGCGACCCTCACCGAGGGCGGCAAGCTCGACATGTCGATCAAGGTCGAGCGCGGTCGCGGCTATGTTCCGGGCACGATGCGCGACATGCTCGAGACCAAATCGATCGGCCGGGTGGTGCTCGATGCCTCGTTCTCGCCGATCCGGCGGGTCAGCTACGTCGTCGAGAGCGCCCGGGTCGAGCAGCGTACCGACCTCGATCGCCTGATCGTCGATGTCGAGACCAACGGCGTGATCACGCCCGAGGATGCGGTGCGCCAGTCGGCCAGGATCCTGGTCGAGCAGCTTTCGGTGTTCGCGGCGCTCGAGGGCGGCGAGCAGGCGCCCGAGCCGGTGGGCGCGCCCGGCGTGCGCGGCGGCCCGCCGATCGATCCGGTGCTGCTGCGCCCGGTCGACGACCTCGAGCTCACCGTGCGCTCGGCCAATTGCCTGAAGGCCGAGAACATCTACTACATCGGCGACCTGATCCAGCGTACCGAGAACGAACTGCTCAAGACGCCCAACCTCGGGCGCAAATCGCTGAACGAGATCAAGGAAGTGCTCGCTTCGCGCGGGCTGACGCTGGGCATGCGCCTGGAGAACTGGCCCCCGGCCGGTCTCGAGCGTCCCTGATCGATAGAGGAATTTCACCATGCGTCATCGTCACGGACTCCGGAAGCTCAACCGCACCACCGCGCATCGCATCGCGATGCTGCGCAACATGAGCAATTCGCTCCTGCTCCATGAGCAGATCAAGACCACCTTGCCCAAGGCCAAGGAGCTGCGCCGCGTCGTCGAGCCGCTCATCACACTGGGCAAGAAGCCGTCGCTGGCCAACCGGCGCCTGGCTTTCGATCGCCTGCGCGATCGCGACATGGTGGTCAAGATCTTCGACGAACTCGGGCCGCGCTACGCCAATCGCAATGGCGGCTACCTGCGCATCCTCAAGTTCGGCTTCCGCCAGGGTGACAACGCCCCGATGGCGATCGTCGAGCTGATGGACCGTCCGGACCAGGAAGAGGCCACGCAAGCCTGAGCGCTTCGCGCGACTCGCGACCCGCCATCGGCGGGTCACATGAAACGCCCGACGGCATCGCGCCGCTCGGGCGTTTCGCATTGGGCCGCGATCATCGTGGAGCGCGGCATCGGCAGCCAGGAGGTCGAAATGGCATCGTCAGGACTCACGCCATCGGTAATGTTAGTGCTCACCAATGTGCCGGATGAAGCAAGCGCCGACCTGATCGAGCGCACGCTGCTCGAGGAAGGACTCGTCGCCTGCATCAACCGCCTGCCTGAAGTAAGCTCCCGCTATCACTGGGACGGCCGTATCGAGGAGGCGCGGGAGATTCCATTGCTCTGCAAGACGATCGAGGCGCGCTATGTCGAACTCGAGCGACGCCTGTCGGAGCTCCACCCCTACGATGTGCCGGAGATCATCGCCTGGCACCCGGCGCGCGTGAGCACGGCCTACGCGGCCTGGGTCGCGCAGTGCTGCGCGGCACCGCCGAAGCTCGTGTAGGCGTCAAACCAAAATGGGGTCAGGTCACACAAAAATGGGGTCAGACACCATTTACGAGTAAATGGTGTCTGACCCCATTTTTGTGTGACCCCATTTTGTGACCCCATTTTGCTCGTTTTCCTTGCTCAGCCTTCTTCGCGCAGCCAGCGGGCGGCGTGGAGCGCGAAGTACGTGAGGACGCCGTCGGCGCCGGCCCGGCGCATCGCCAGCAGCGCCTCCAGCGCCGCTGCCTTCTCGTCGAGCCAGCCGTTGGCGCCGGCCGCCTTGATCATCGCGTACTCGCCGCTGACCTGATAGACGAAGGTCGGCATCCGGAAAGTGTCCTTCACCCGGCGCACGATATCGAGATAGGGCATGCCTGGCTTGACCATCACCATGTCGGCGCCCTCGGCGATATCGAGGCCGACTTCACGCAAGGCCTCGTCGCTGTTGGCCGGATCCATCTGGTAGGTTTTCTTGTTGCCCCGCCCGAGGTTCGCCGCCGATCCGACCGCATCGCGAAACGGGCCGTAGTAGGCCGATGCGAACTTCGCCGAGTACGCCATGATGCGCGTGTGGATGAAGCCTTCGCGCTCGAGGGCCTGGCGAATCGCCCCGACCCGGCCGTCCATCATGTCCGAGGGCGCGACGATGTCGACGCCGGCACGCGCCTGGGCGAGCGCCTGCTCGACGAGGATCGCCATCGTGAGGTCGTTGAGCACATAGCCGGATTCATCGAGCACGCCGTCCTGCCCGTGGCTGGTATAGGGATCGAGAGCAACGTCGGTCAGAACGCCCAGTTCGGGAAAGCGCTGCTTGACGGCCGCGACCGCGCGCGGGACCAGGCCCTCGGGGTCGGCGGCGATGCGCCCATCGGGTGTCTTGATTCCCGGCTCGATGGCGGGGAAGAGCGAAAGCACGGGGATGCCCAGGCGCAGGCATTCCTCGGCGACCGGCAGCAGCAGGTCGATGCTGAGCCGTTCGACGCCGGGCATCGAAGGCACCGGGGTGCGCTGCTTCGTGCCTTCGTGGATGAACACCGGGTAGATCAGGTCGTCGGCACCCAGCCGGGTCTCCCGGACCATGCGCCTCGAGAAGTCGTCGCGGCGCAGGCGCCGCATCCGCATGTCCGGATAGGCCGGCAGGGGGGGGAAGGTGTCGTTGCTCATGCAGTGCCTCGGATCTGCGCCGGTTCGTCCACCGGCTCGGGAACGACCGGCTCGCCGGGAGCGAGCCAGTCCTCGATCTGCTTGCGCGCCGCCTCGAGGCCGGTGCCCTTGGGCGAGGAAAACAGCAGCAGGCTGACCGGGTTGGGCAGGCCGAGCGCGGCGATCTGGTCGCGCGCTTCATCGAGCGCCTTGCGCTGGTGCATCCGCGTCAGCTTGTCGGCCTTGGTGAGGAGCACAAGGAGGGGAATGTCGGGAGCGATCCAGCGCAGCAGGTCGACATCGCGCTCCCCGATGAGACGGCGGATATCGACCATCAGGACGACGCCGCGCAACTGTGATCGCTCGCCGAGGTAGCGCCCGGCCAGGCCGCTCCATTGCCGGCGGACTTCGCCGGGCGCCACCGCATAGCCGTATCCCGGCGTATCGACCAGGTAGGCGGCCCCCACGGTCCCGGCCGCGCCGAGGCTGAAGTAATTCAGCGCCTGGGTACGACCCGGCGTGCGGCTGGCGAAGGCGAGCCGGTTGCGATTGCACAGCTTGTTGATCGCCGAGGACTTGCCGGCGTTCGAGCGTCCCACGAACGCCACTTCCGGCAGGCCGTCGGCCGGCAGTTGCTGCAACTGGGCGACAGTGGTGTGGAACTGCGCGGACGTCAGGAGCGGGGCGCCCATGGAAAGCCTGCTTGCCGCCGGCGCCCTGGCGCCGGCTGCTTGGATGCGTCAAACCCCGTATTGTACAATTGCGTGCCATCGCGTCGCTTGTCCGGCGAATGCGAGGCGAAATTCGAGCCGATGGAACCGAACACGGGTCCGGATATCGCCGGCGCTGTCCGTCGGCCGGTTCGTCGGTGGAACCCAGAACAACCGGATTGGCGATGGCCCACAGCACAGTTATCTTCCCGGCGCGGACTTCGGCGTTTTCCCGCACTTCGTCCGCCATGCGCCTGCTCGCGGCGGCTGCCGTGGGCATGGCGGCCTCGATCGTTCCCGTCGTCGCGATGGCGCAGGACAATGCCAAGCCCGATCTCGCCGCCGGCCAGGAAATCGCCGCCACGGTGTGCGTGGCCTGCCACGGCACCGATGGCAACAGCCCGACGTCGGCCAATCCGCTCATCGCCGGCCAGCATGCCGGGTACCTCGCCAAGCAGCTGCGCGACTTCAAGTCCGTCGACGGCGCCGACCCGACGCGTCCGAGCGCGCTGATGGCGGGTTTCGCCAGCATGCTCTCCGACGAGGACATCCGCAATGTCTCGGCCTACTTCGCTTCGCAGGCCCTGAAGCCGGTCACCGCCAGCGAGAAGGAACTCGTCGAGCTCGGCCAGCAGATCTACCGGGGCGGCATCGCCGCCAAGGGCGTGCCGGCATGCGCCGCCTGTCATGGCCCGACCGGCGCCGGCATCCCGGTGCAGTATCCGCGACTCAACGGCCAGTACGCCGAGTACACCGCCGCCGAGCTGACGAAGTTCCGCCAGGGCGAGCGCAACAACAACATCGAGATGACCGCCATCGCCGAGCGCATGTCAGACGCCGAGATTCGCGCGGTATCCGACTACATCGCGGGCCTGCGCTAAGGGCCCTGCGCCAGGGGTTTGCGCCGGGAACCCACGGTTCCGACCCGGCCTCGCCAGGGAGCGTAAGCTAAGGGGCGGTGAGCGATCACCGCCCTTCGTCATCCTGGAGGTCGACGATGCTGATCAGGACCCGCAGCCAACACCCCGTCCAGCCTTCCGAGATCACGCCGTCGGCCGCCTTCGGGCGTCGGCGCGAGATCCTGCGCGCGGCCACCGCCGCCGGCCTGCTGCCCGTGGCCGCCGCGCTGGCGCGGCCCGCCCGGGCGAATCCGGCGCCGCAGCGACTCGAGGCCGGTCCGAGCCCCCTGTCGACCGACGAGCCGCGTACTTCCTACGAGGACGTCACCAGCTACAACAATTTCTATGAATTCGGCACCGGCAAGGACGATCCGTCGCGACACGCCCACCAGATGCCGACGCGGCCATGGACGATCAGCATCGAGGGGGCCGTCGCGAAGCCAGGGGTCTACGACATCGATACCCTGCTCGGACTTGCGTCGCTCGAGGAGCGCGTCTACCGGATGCGCTGCGTCGAAGGCTGGTCGATGGTGATCCCGTGGGTCGGCTATTCCCTCTCCGAACTGGTCCGCCGGGTCGAGCCGCGGGGCGATGCGAAATACATCGAGTTCGCGACCCTCGCCGACGAGGCCAGCATGCCCGGCCTGCGTACCCGGGTCCTGCTCTGGCCCTATGTCGAGGGACTGCGCATGGACGAGGCGATGCATCCTCTGGCCCTGCTTTGCTTCGGTCTCTACGGGGATGTCCTGCCCGGGCAGAACGGGGCACCGGTGCGCATCGTGGTTCCCTGGAAGTACGGCTTCAAGAGCGGCAAGTCGCTGGTGGCGATCCGCTTTGTCGAGAAGCAGCCGATGACTTCCTGGCACATCGCGGCGCCCCATGAATACGGCTTCTATTCGAACGTCAATCCCGATGTGCCGCATCCCCGCTGGTCGCAGGCCACCGAGAGGCGGATCGGCGAGGACGGTTTCCTCTCCCGCAAGCGCAAGACCCTGATGTTCAACGGCTACGCCGAGCAGGTCGCCTCGCTCTACGCCGGGATGGACCTGCGTCGGCAATTCTGATGCAGCCCGGGCCGGCCCGGGCGCATCGCGATGTCGCGCGCGGCCGGCGGCCGGCGGGCGTTCTCGGCGTCGTGCGCGCCATCGTCTTCGTCGTTTCGCTCGGCCCGCTGCTGCGCCTCGTCGTGCTGGGGGCGGGCGATGGCCTGGGCGCCAACCCGGTCGAGTTCGTGACCCGCTCGCTCGGCACCTGGACCCTGGTGTTCCTCTGCCTGGGCCTGGCGATCAGCCCCTTGCGCTGGCTCGGCGCGCCGGCGGCGATCGTGCGCCTGCGCCGGATGCTCGGCCTCTACGCCTTCTTCTACGCCAGCCTGCACTTCCTCATGTACCTGTGGCTCGACCAGTGGTTCGACTGGCGGGCGATCGTCGCGGATATCGTCGAGCGGCCCTTCATCGCCGCGGGCTTCGTCGCCTGGCTGCTGATGATCCCCCTGGCGCTGACTTCGAACCGCTTCGCGATGCGCCGGCTCGGGTCGCGCTGGCAGCTCCTGCACCGGCTCGTCTATCTCCTCGTCCCGGCCGGAGTGCTGCACTTCTGGTGGCACAAGGCGGGCAAGAACGACATCGGGGAACCCGCGATCTACGCGCTCATCGTGGCGCTCCTGCTGCTGGCGCGTGTCGTGCGACGGGCGCGCCGCGTGGGCCCGCCGGATCAGGCCGGTCCCGCGTCCAGGGTGCGCTCGAGCGCGTAGAGTGAATCGAGTGATTCGCGCTCGCGCACCAGTTGCGCGCGGTCGCCGTCGACCATGACTTCGGCGGCCCGGCCGCGGGAGTTGTAGTTCGAGCTCATCACCATCGCGTAGGCGCCGGCGGATTCGACGGCGAGCAGGTCGCCGGGCGCGAGGCACAGCGAGCGCTCGCGGGCCAGCCAGTCGCCGGACTCGCAGATCGGGCCGACGATGTCGTGCAGGAGTGGGGCGCCGGCGCGCGGGCGCACCGGCACCACGCCGTGCCAGGCGTCGTACAGGCTTGGGCGGATCAGGTCGTTCATGGCGGCATCGACGATGGCGAAGCGGCGATCGTCGGTTTCCTTGATGTACTCGACCCGGGTCAGGAGCAGGCCGGCATTGCCCACCAGCGAGCGGCCGAACTCGAACATGATCTCGTAGCGATCGGGTTCGAAGCGGGAGTCCAGTCGCTCGAAGAGAGCCTTCATCAGCGCCTGTCGCGAGGGGGGTTCCTCCTCGTGGTATCGGATGCCCAGGCCGCCCCCGAGATCGATGTGGCGCAATTCGATACCCTCGGCGCGCAGGTCCCCGACGAGATCGGCGACGCGATCGGCGGCCGCCAGGAAGGGCGCGATCTCGGTGATCTGCGAGCCGATGTGGCAGTCGATGCCGACCAGCTCGATCCCCGGCAGCCGGGCTGCGCGGCGGTAGCTGTCGATGGCGCGATCGTGGGCGATGCCGAACTTGTTCTCGCGCATCCCGGTCGAGATGTAGGGGTGGGTGCGGGCATCGACGTCGGGATTGACCCGCAACGATACCGGCGCCCGGCGTCCGAGCGACTGCGCCACTTCCGAGAGGCGATCGAGCTCGGGGTCGGATTCGACGTTGAAGCAGCCGACGCCCGCCTCGAGGGCTTCGCGCATCTCCAGCGCCGACTTGCCGACACCCGAGAACACCACCCGGGCGGGATCGCCGCCGATGGCCAGCACGCGCCGCAGTTCGCCCGCCGACACGATGTCGAATCCGGCGCCCTCGCGGGCGAGCAGGTCGATGACCGCGAGGTTGGAATTCGCCTTGAGCGCGTAGCAGATCGTGACCCGCCGTCCGGCGCAGGCGTCGGCGAACTCCCGGTAGGCCTGGCGGATGGCGCCGGCCGAATACACGAAGCTCGGCGTGCCGTAGCGCTCGGCGATATCGGCGAGCCGGACGGCTTCGGCGAACAGTTCGCCATCGCGATGGTCATACCACGGCATCGGTGAGACTCTCATGGAAATCCCGCTCAGCGCCGGCTGTCGTTCCGGTCGGGAAGCGGCATGTCGGGTACCGTCGAGGGCGCGGGTCCCGGCGGTGGCGGCAGGTAGAGCGGGCCCCGCATGCCGCAGCCGCCGAGGGCCAGGGCGCCGAGCGCGATGGCTGTCAGGACCAGGACGGGACGACCGCGTTTGGGCATTTGCGAGGCAGTCTAGCATGCGCGTCCGGCGCTGCGAGTGGCTCGACAGGCCGTCGGTGGCGGCGGTCCGCTTCAGAAAAGCTGGTCGCGGATCCGGTCGGCGTTCTCGCCCGAAGCCACGCCGCCCTCGAGCAGGCCGACCGTCGCGATTCCCTGGCCGGGTCGAGTCTCGCTGTAGTACCAGTCGGCGCCGATCTGGACGATGCCGCCGGGCGGTTCCGGGGAGATCTGCGCCTTGTCGTCGAGCGCGGTGCGCATGTAGTCGACCCAGATGGGCAGGGCGAGCCCGCCGCCGGTCTCGCGGTTGCCGAGCTTGCGCGGCTGGTCGAAGCCCACCCAGGCGACCGCCGCGATGTCGTGCTGGTAGCCGGCGAACCAGGCGTCGTGGGAATCGTTTGTGGTGCCGGTCTTGCCGGCGAGGTCGTTGCGCTTGAGCCCGGTGCGCGCGCGTGTTGCGGTGCCGTAGCGGACCACGTCGCGCAGCATGCTGTCCATGATGAAGGCGTTGCGCGGATCGATCGCCCGGTTGTGCGGATCGCCGGCGTGCCGCGGCTTGGCGGCCGCCAGCACTTCTCCGGCCGAATTGGTGATCTTCGAGATCACGTAGGGTTCGACCCGGTAGCCGCCATTGGCGAAGACCGAGAAGCCGCCGGCCATCTGCCAGGGCGTGACGGCGCCCGCCCCGAGCGCCATCGTCAGGTAGGACGGATGACGTCCCGCATCGAAGCCGAAGCGGCTGATGTAGTCCTGGGCGTAGTCGGGACCGATCTGCTGCAGGATCCGGATCGACACCATGTTCTTGGAGCGGGCGAGGCCCTCGGCCATGGTCATCGGCCCTTCGAACTTGCCGTCGTAGTTCTTGGGCTCCCACAACTCGCCGCCGGTGAGGGCGGGGTCGATCGAGAAGGGCGCGTCGTTGATGATCGTGCTGACCATGAAGCCCTTCTCGAGGGCGGCTGAATAGATGAAGGGCTTGAACGAGGACCCGGGCTGGCGCCAGGCCTGGGTGACGCGATTGAACTTGTTGCGCTCGAAGTCGTAGCCGCCGACCAGGGCCCGCACCGAACCGTCGGCGGTGTTCATCGCGACGAAGGCGGCCTGGACCTGTGGAAGCTGCGCGATCCGCCAGCCGTCCTTGTCGTCGACGATGCGCACCAGCGCACCCGGCTGCAGGCGGATCGCGGCGGGCGCACGGCTGCCCAGCGCCCGCTTGACGAAGGCGAGGCCCTTGCCCGAGATGTCGATCGCGGGCGAGCCGTCGCCGCGGTCGACCGTCACGGCCTTGGCGGAGACCGCGGTCACGACCGCGGGCAGGAACTCGTTGACGTTGCCGGCCTCGTCCACGGCCGTCTCGATGGCGGCCTGCATGCCTTCCGGGTCGTCCGGCAGCTTGACGTAGGTCTCGGGGCCGCGGTAGCCGTGCTTGGTGTCGTAGTCCATGACGCCGTTGCGCAGGGCCTCGCGCGCGGCCTGCTGGTCGCGGGTATCGATGGTGGTGTAGACCCGCAGTCCGGCCGTGTAGGAGTCATCCTCGAACATCGCCTGGGTGAGCTGGCGGGCGAGCTCGGCGACATAGGGCGCCAGTTCCCGGTCGTCCTCGGGGCTGCTGCGCCCGCTGGCGTACTCGAGCGGCGTGTCGAGCGCATCCCGGTACTGCTCTTCGGTCAGGAAGTTGTTCTCGCGCATGCGCCGCAGGATGTAGCGCTGCCGCTCGGTGGCCCGTTGCGGATTGACGAAGGGGTTGTAGCGCGACGGGGCCTTGGGCAGGCCGGCGAGCATCGCCGCTTCGGCGGGGTTGAGTTCGTCGAGCGTCTTGTCGAAGTAGGTGCGGGCCGCCGCCGCGAAACCGTAGGCGCGCCGGCCGAGGAAGATCTGGTTGAGGTAGAGCTCGAGAATCTCGTCCTTGGTGAGCGTGTCCTCGATGCGCAGGGCGAGCAGCGCCTCGGTGACCTTGCGCGAGTAGGTGCGCTCGGGCGACAGGAAGAACTCCCGCGCGAGCTGCATCGTCAGGGTGCTCGATCCCTGCGTGATGGTGCCCGCCGACAGGTTGGCCAGGAAGGCGCGCACCACCCCGATGGGGTCGACCCCACTGTGTTCGAAGAAGCGCGCGTCCTCGGCCGCGAGCACGGCGTTCTTCATGACCGCGGGGACGTCCTCGATCCGCACGAAGGTGCGGCGTTCCTCGCCGAACTCGCCGATCAGCTTGCCGTCGGCCGAATAGACCCGCATCGGGATCTGGGGCCGGTAGTCGAGCAGGGAGTCGAGTTGCGGCAGCCGGTCGTTGGTCAGCAGGACGGCGAGGGCGACCACCAGCGCACCACAGACGAGGGCGGTGATCGGAATGGCGACCAGGACGGCGAGGAGTCGCGCGACGCTGAAGCCGCGCTGGGCTTTCGCGATGTTGCGCACGGAGCGCATCAGGAGCATTTCACTTCGGGTTCCTGACAGTCGTCGGTACGTCTGTCGGACGGATGCTGCCGATTATACGGGCCGAGCGACGCGGCGGCCGCCCTTGGTCGTAGGCTCGCGACAAGTGATCGACAGATTCCGTTTTCGACCAACGAAATGCTCGCATGTCAAGCAAACAAGTTGCCAGCATTTGAAGTGTTTTGTAAGAATGCGCTGTAAATCACTAGATTTTAACAGTATTTGCTTCCCCAATCGCGTCCGGCGATCCCGGATTCCGCACTGAAGCAGGGGCTGAATGGCACGGATGCTACCCAGTTTTTTCCGACGCTCGATCCCGCCACTGGTCGGGGTCGACCTGAGCGCCTCGAGCGTCAAGGTGGTGGAGCTCGGAACCGGCGCGAAGACCGCGATGAAGCTCGAGCGCTATGCGATCGAGCCGGTCGAGCGAGGCGCAATCGTCGATGGCACCATCGAGAAGCCGGAGGCCGTGGCCGACGCGCTGTCCAAGGCGTTGCGCCGGGCGAAGTCCAAGGGACGGGAAGTCGCCATGGCGCTGCCTTCCTCGGCCGTGATCACCAAGAAGATCATGCTGCCGGCCGGGCTGCGCGAGGAAGACTACGAATTCCAGGTCGAGTCCGAGGCGAGCCAGTACATCCCGTTCCCGATCGACGAAGTCAACATCGACTTCCAGATCATCGGGCCTTCCGCGAACTCCGAGGAGGAAGTGGACGTCCTGCTGGCCGCCTCGCGCAAGGAGAAGGTCGAGGACTGCGTGGCGGTCGCCGAGATGGCGGGCGTCAAGCCGGTGGTGATCGACGTCGAGCCCTACGCGATCCGCGCCTCGGTCGACTACGTGACCTCCTTCCTGCCCAACAACGGACAGGGCCAGATCATCGCGGTGGCGATGGTCGGGCAGAGCTCGACCTACCTGACGATCGTGCTCAACGGCCAGACGATCTTCGAGCGCGAACAGTCCTTCGGCGGCAACCAGCTCACCCAGGACATCATGCGCCTCTACGGGCTCGGCCCGGAGGAGGCCGAATCGAAGAAGCGCGCCGCCGAACTGCCCGATGGTTACGAGGAGGAGCTGCTGCGGCCCTTCATCGCCCAGGGGGCGACCGACATTGGTCGGGCCCTGCAGTTCTTCTTCACCTCGACGCCCTATACGCGCGTCGACCAGATCTTCCTTGCCGGTGGTTCATCGGTGGTCCCGGGGCTTCCCGACGCGGTGGCCGAGCGCACCCAGGTGCCGACCGAGCTCTTCAGTCCCTTCCAGGGGATGGAGATCGCCGGCAACCTGCGTGAGCGGCAGCTGCGCAGTGATGCGCCGGCCCTGCTGGTGGCGACCGGCCTTGCCATGCGGCGGTTCGACCCATGATCCGAATCAACCTGCTTCCTCATCGTGAGGCCCGCCGCGAACGGCGCAAGCGCGACTTCGTCGCCCTCGGCGCCACGGTTGCCCTTGCCGGCGCGGCGGTTGCCATGGCGGTCGGCTTCGGGATCAACTCGAAGATCGATGCGCAGGACCGGCGCAACCAGTTCATCGCTGCCGAGAACGCCAAGCTCGACGAGCAGATTCGCGAGATCGCGACGCTGCGCTCCGAGATCGATGCGCTCAAGGCCCGCCAGCAGGCGGTCGAGGAACTGCAGAGCAACCGGACGATCCCGGTGCATCTGCTCGACGAGCTGGTACGCAACACGCCCGAGGGCATCTACCTGAAGTCGCTGAGCCAGACCGAGCGCCGGCTGGCGGTGGTCGGCTACGCCCAGACCAACGAGCGGGTCGCCGAGCTTCTTCGCAATCTCGCCGGACGCACCGAGTGGATGGAGAAGCCCGAGCTCACCGAGATCAAGGCGGTGGAACTCCGGTCGGGCACCGGCAGGGACGCGGAGCAGCGCCGGATCTACGAGTTCTCGCTCAATGCGGTGGTGCGCTCGCTCACCGATACGGAACAGGACGGCGCCGCGGGCACGGTGGCCGGGGCGGTACCGGCTGCCCAGGTGGCGAGGAACTGACATGGCGCTCAAGACCCGATTCGACATCGACATCGACGGCATCAGGGAGCAGTTCGTCGGGCTCAACGACCGGCATCCGGGCCTCTGGCCGAGCCTGCCGAAGTCGCTCCTGCTCGCCGGCCTCTTTGCCCTGCTGATCGCCTTCGCCTACTTCTTCTACTGGAAGGGCCTCGTCGAGGAGCTCGACGCCGGCCGCGCCCGGGAAGTCCAGCTCAAGGACCAGTACCGCGACAAGATGCGCCAGGCGGTCAACCTCGAGGTGCTGCGCAAGCAGAAGGAGCAGGTCGCCCAGTACGTCAGCCAGCTCGAGAAGCAGCTGCCGAGCAAGGCCGAGATGGACGCACTGCTCTCGGACATCAACCAGGCGGGCGTCGGCCGCGGCCTGCAGTTCGAGCTGTTCAAGCCCGGCCAGGTGCTGGTCAAGGAGTACTACGCCGAGCTGCCGATCGATATCCGGCTGGCGGGCGACTACCACGACCTCGGCGCCTTCGCGAGCGACATCTCGAATCTCGCCCGGATCGTCACGCTCGAGAATCTCCGGATCCAGGAGAACGACAAGACCGGCAAGCTGGCGATGCAGGCGGTGGCGAAGACCTACCGGTATCTCGACCAGGAAGAGATCGCCGAACAGCGGCGCCAGGCGGCCGCGGCCAAGGCCCAGGCGGGAGGCAGAAGGTGAGCAAGCATTCGATCATGCGACTGGCGGCGGCGCTCGTCGCGGTGAGCGCGCTCGGCGCCTGCGCCGAGGACCATGGCGAGCTGATCTCGTGGATGCAGGAGGTGCGCAACACGACGCAGCCGATCCGCACCACGGTTCCGGAGCCCAAGCATTTCCCGCCCTTTCGCTATGCGGCCGAGGAGGAGATCGATCCGTTCTCGCGCAAGAAGCTCGCCGCCGCCTTCGAGCGGCTGCTGGACTCGCCGCGCAACGGCGTGGCGCCCGACATGCAGCGCGCCCGCGAGATCCTCGAGAACTTCCCCCTGGAGCAGATCCAGATGGTTGGCCACATCCGCAATACGCGCACCAACGCCGCCTTGCTGCAGGTCGACAATGTCGTCTACCAGGCGACAGTGGGCAGCCATGCCGGCCAGAATCATGGTCGAATCACGAGTATCAAGGAAAACGAGGTCGTACTGACCGAACTGGTGCTGGACGCAGCCGGCGACTGGACGAGGCGGGAATCGTCGCTCCGGCTTCAGGAGACTCAACAATGAGAATGATGCCGGGGGCATGGCGCCGCGTCGGATTCGCCGCGGTTTGCCGGGGGATGTTCGCGAGCGTCGGTACGGCGGCCCTGGTCGCCACGATCGCCACGGTCGTGCCACAGGTGGCGCGGGCTGAATCCAATTCGATCGAGTCGGTCACGAGCTCCCGCCAGGGAGACGCGACCTATCTGCGGATCACGCTCGCGAAACCACCGGCCAATCCGCCGGCCGGCTTCACGATCGCCAATCCGCCGCGGATCGCGCTCGACTTCGCCGATACCGCCAACGATTCCGGACGCAACAGCTACGAGCTGAGCCAGGGCGATGTGCGCAAGGTGAACATCGTCACCGCCGCCAACCGCTCGCGCCTCGTGCTCAGCCTGAAGCGGCCGGTCGGCTACAAGACCGAGATCGAGGGCCGCGACATCCTCGTCACGCTCGAGCCGACCCCCACCGCGGCCGTCACCGCCGCCAGGCCCGCCACCTATGCCTTCGCCCGGCCCGAGCCGCAGATCGGCAAGGTGGTCCATGCCCTGCGCGACATCGACTTCCGCCGCGGCGAGGACGGTGCCGGCCGGGTACTGGTCGAGCTGTCGGACAGCAATGTCGGGGTCGACATCCGCCAGCAGGGCCAGACGATCATCGTCGATTTCCAGAACGCGCAGCTTCCCGACAACCTGGTGCGTCGCCTCGACGTGGGCGATTTCGGCACCCCGGTGCGGGTCGTGCGCTCGATGCAGCGCCCCGAGGGCTCGCGGCTCGTGATCGAGCCCAGCGGCCTGTGGGAGCACAACGCCTACCAGAGCGACAACCAGTTCGTCCTCGAGGTCAAGCCGCTCAAGGAGGATCCGACCCGGCTCACCCAGGGCTCGGGTGACGGCTACCGGGGCGAGCGCCTGTCGCTCAACTTCCAGAACGTCGATGTGCGCGCCCTGCTGCAGGTCATCGCCGACTTCACCAACCTGAACATCGTCACCAGCGATTCGGTCCAGGGCACGCTCACGCTGCGGCTCAAGGACGTGCCCTGGGACCAGGCGCTCGACATCGTCATGCAGTCGAAGGGCCTGGACATGCGCAAGAACGGCAATGTGCTGCTGATCGCGCCCCAGGAGGAGCTCGCCGCCAAGGAGAAGCTCGAGCTCGAGGCGCGCCAGCAGATCGCCGACATCGAGCCGCTGCGCAGCGAGACCTTCCAGCTGAACTACCAGAAGGCCGAGAACCTGCAGAAGCTGCTCGCCAGCGAGAACCAGCGGGTGCTCTCGAGTCGCGGCAGCGTCGTGATCGACCAGCGGACCAACAAGATGTTCGTCCAGGACATCGCATCGCGGCTCGAGAACGTGCGCAAGCTGATCAACCAGGTCGACATCCCGGTGCGCCAGGTGCTGATCGAGGCGCGTATCGTCGAAGCCGACGACCGCTTCTCGCGCAACCTCGGCGTCAAGCTCGGCTACAACGACCTGCGCTCGACCATCTACCGGACCACCTCGATCACCGATCCGGTGACCGGCGCGGCCACCGCCCTGAACGTGCCGGTCTACGGCGCCGGCTCGAGGGTCCCGGGCGGTTATGCGACCGTTTCCGGCAACCTGAGCGGCGCGGCCGACCTCTCGTCGCAGATGGGCTCCGGCCTGGACGGGCTGAGCGCGGTCGGCATCGGCCAGGCGACCGCGATCGACAACACCAACTTCGTCAACCTGCCGGCCGCCAACATCGGCGGCGCCGCGCCGGCGAGCTTCGCGATCAGCCTGTTCGGCTCGAGCCTGACGCGCTTCCTGAACCTCGAGGTCTCGGCGCTCGAAGCCGACCAGCGCGGCAAGGTGGTGTCGTCGCCGCGGGTGCTGACCGCCGACCAGGGCAAGGCGGTGATCGAGCAGGGTACCGAGCTGCCCTACCAGGAGTCGACTTCCAGCGGCGCCACCGCGGTGACCTTCCGCAAGGCCAACCTGAAGCTCGAGGTGACCCCGCAGATCACCCCCGAAGGCAACGTGATCCTCGAGGTCGAGGTCAACCGCGACGCGGTCGGCATCCAGACCTCGGCCGGCTTCGCGATCGACACCCGGCGGGTGCAGACCCAGGTGCTGGTCGAGAACGGCGGCACCGTCGTGATCGGCGGCATCTACGAGCAGATCGAGCGCAACCAGACCAACAAGGTGCCGTTCCTCGGCGACCTGCCGATCATCGGCAACGCCTTCAAGAACAACTCGCGCACCAACGACCGGACCGAGCTGCTCGTGTTCATCACCCCGCGCGTGGTGACCGATACGGCGCTGGCCCGCTAAGGCACGACCCCTCTCCAGACATGGCAACGGAATCCGAAAAATGACAACGAGTCCCGCTGGCTACGGCCCCAGATCGATCGCCGCCTGGCTGCTCGCGCTGCTGATGTTCCTCACCCTGGCCGCCTGCGGCGGCTCGGGCGCGGGTGCCGGCGGCAGTGGCGACTTCGGTGGCAATGAAGCGCAGTCGCTGACGCTCATCTCGGATGTCGGCGAACTCGATTCCGACGGTGCCGATGTGGCGACGATCACCGCCGTAGTCAAGGACGCCGGTAACCGGGCGCTCGCCAACCAGACGGTCGACTTCACCACCGTGGACAATGGCGCCACACTGGAGACCAGTCAGCCTTCCCGCACCGATTCCAGCGGCATGGTGACGGCCCGGCTGCGGACCACCGACCCTCAGGCCCGGACGATCACCGTCCGTGCGATCGTCCAGGGCAGCGCGATCGAAAGCACACGCGACGTCCAGGTCGCCGGAACCATGCTCACGATCAATGGCCCGCAGACCATCGCGTTCAATGTGCCGAGCACCTACACCGTGGCGGTACGCGATTCAGCGAGCAACGCGGTGGCGAACATCCCGGTGACTCTCGCGTCGACGAGTGGCAACATGATCGCCGTGCCTTCCGCCATGACCAACTCGCTTGGCCAGGCGAGCTTCAGCGTAACCGGCAGCGTCGACGGCGCCGATACCCTGACCGCCACGGCGCTCGGAGTCAGCACCGCCCGCGACATTGCGGTCTCCGGCACGCAGCTCGAGTTCATCGACCCGACGGCCGATGGCCAGGACTTGAACGTCAATGGGGCGCATCCGCTGCAGGTGCGACTGCTGACCAATGGGGGGGCCGTGGCCGGCCAGGTGATCGAGTTCACCGCCACTCGTGGCACGCTCAGCGCGTCCAGCGCGATCACTGACGGAAACGGAGTCGCCACGGTCAGCATCACGTCGCCGACCGCCGGCCTCGCCTCGGTCATCGCCACCGAGCCGAATGACGCCACCGCAACCCGGATCGTGGAGTTCGTTGCTCTGACGCCGGCCAAGCTGACGCTGCAGGCGAGCCCATCGGTGGTGGGCGTGAATCTGTCGCAGGGCGGTACCAACTCCAGCCAGCTGACCGCGGTGGTGCGCGATGCCGCCGACAACCCGGTCAAGGGTGTGCGTGTCAATTTCAGTTCGGTTACCGATCCGTCCAATGGCCGGATCGAGCCGGGCTTCGCGATGACAGACAGTTCCGGTGCCGCCACCTCCTCCTTCATACCGGGCGCCACCACCACCGGTCCTGATGGGGTGGTGTTGCAGGCGGTGGTGCACAATCGGCCGACAGTGCCGGCTGCCCAGGCGAGACTCACCGCTGCGAGGCAGGAGCTTTCGGTAGCGATCGGCACGGGGAACACGATCGAGGAGCCCAATGCAACGACCTACCGGATGCCCTGGACCGCGGTAGTCACGGATTCCAGCGGTGCGCCGGTCAGTGGGGCCAAGGTTATCCCCCAGCTCGAGCCCCTGGGCTTTCGCACCGGCGAATGGATCACCGGCGGCAGTGGCTCGGGCTGGACCCAGGTGGTCTACGACACTTGTGCCAGCGAGGATGTCAATCGCAATGGCCTGCTCGACGTCGGCGAGGACATCATGATCAGCGATATCGGCACGGTCGGTCGGCTCGATCCGGGCCAGGTCGCCGCCGCGACGATCACCTCCGCGGGCGGTGTCACCGATGCGTTCGGCTTCGCCGACATCGTTATCAACTATCCGCAGGGCTACGGCGCCTGGGTGCGTTACCGCCTGCGGGTCTCGATCAATGCCCCGGCCGGCACCGAAGGCGCCGCGGTCGCCGACTTCTGGCTGCCGGTGCTTGCCGCCGATATCCAGAGCGCCGATGTCACCCCGCCGGGAGACCAGTCGCCGCTCGGCCCCTTCGGTACCGGGGTCGGCTGCCCGGCGCTGTAAGCCTCGCGTCGGGTAAGCTTGAGGGCCGGCCGTTGCGCCGGCCCTTTTGCTTTGCAGCCGAAAGCCGCGTCATCGTGAACCACGACTCCACCGGGCGTGCCGAACGCCCTGCCAGCGGGCGCCTCGAGCGCCCGATCTTCCTCGTCGGCATGCCCGGCGCCGGCAAGTCCACGGTCGGCCGGCGGCTGGCGCGGATCCTCGGTTGCGAGTTCATCGACATCGACCGCGAGCTGGAGCGCCGCTGCGGGGTGCCGGTGCAGACGATCTTCGATCTCGAGGGCGAGCCCGGCTTCCGGCGCCGCGAGTCGAAGCTGCTCGCAGAGCTTGCGGCGATGCGCGATGTGGTCGTCGCCACCGGCGGCGGGGCGGTGCTCGATCCGGACAACCGCCGTACCATGCACGAGTCGGCGCTGGTGATCTATCTCGACGCTTCGATCGGTGAGCTCTGGCATCGGCTGCGCAACGACAAGGTCCGGCCGCTGCTGCAGACGGCCGATCCCCGCGCCTCCCTCGAGCGACTGATGGCGGCGCGCGTGCCGCTCTACCAGGAGGTCGCGCATCACCGGATGCGCAGCAGCCGGCATTCCGCCGAAAGAATGGCGGCCGACATCGCCGCATGGCTCGAATCAGACCGGGATGAACATGCTTCGTGAAATCGAGGTCGCGCTGGGCGACCGCAGCTATCCGATCCTGATCGGCGAGGGCCTGCTCGAGTCGCGCTGCGAGCCGCTTCGCGAGCTGGCCGAGGGGCGCCAGGTGGCGATCGTCACCAATCCGACGGTGGCGGCCCTGTATCTCGGGCCCCTGCGTGCCCAGGTCGAGACCGTCGCCGCCGGGCTCATCGACGTGCAGTTGCCCGATGGCGAGGAGTACAAGACCTGGGAGTCGCTCAACAGGATCTTCGATGCGCTGCTCGAGGCCCGCTTCGATCGCCGCAGCCTGGTGATCGCGCTGGGCGGCGGCGTGATCGGGGACATGGCGGGCTTCGCCGCCGCCGTCTACCAGCGCGGCATCGACTTCGTCCAGGTGCCGACCACGCTGCTTGCCCAGGTCGATTCCTCGGTCGGCGGCAAGACCGCCGTCAATCATCCCGCCGGCAAGAACATGATCGGCGCCTTCCACCAGCCGCGGCTGGTGCTCGCCGATGTCGGCAGCCTGCGCAGCCTGCCGCCGCGCGAGATCGCCGCCGGCCTTGCCGAGATGCTCAAGCACGGCGCGATCGCCGATCCCGCCTACCTGGAGTCGCTCGAGCGCGACATGGCCAGCCTCGTCGCCTGCGAGCCGGCCGCGATGATCGCCGCGGTGGCGCGATCCTGCGAGATCAAGTCGGCGGTGGTGGCCGCCGACGAGCGTGAGGGTGGCCTGCGGGCGATCCTGAATTTCGGCCATACCTTCGGGCATGCGATCGAGGCCGGGCTCGGCTACGGGCAATGGCTGCACGGCGAGGCGGTCGGCGCCGGCATGGTGATGGCCGCCGAACTCTCGGTGCGGCTCGACCTGCTCGGCGCCTCCGGGCGCGACCGGCTGCTTGCGGCGATTGCCGCCGCCGGCCTGCCGGTGGCGGGTCCGGACTGGCCGGTGGCGCGCTACCTGGAGCTGATGCAAGTCGACAAGAAAGCCGAGCAGGGGGTGCCGAAGTTCGTCCTCCTCGAGGACCTGGGGCGGGCGGTGGTGCGCCGTGCTCCCGAGGCCGAGGTGGCCGCGAGCATCGCGGCCCACATCGGCTGACGATGGTGGTCGCTCGCGCTGCCTGGGCCGCCGACCCCGGGCGCAGCCGTGGCCGACGCCATCCCGAAAGCCCCGCCGTCGGGCGCAGCGACTTCCAGCGCGACCGCGACCGCATCGTCCATTCCACCGCGTTTCGCCGACTCGAGTACAAGACCCAGGTCTTCGTCAACCATGAAGGCGACCTGTTCCGTACCCGCCTGACCCATTCGATCGAGGTCGCCCAGATCGCCCGCTCGATCGCCCGCCGGCTCGGCCTCGACGAGGACCTGGTCGAGGCGATCGCGCTGGCGCACGACCTCGGCCATACCCCCTTCGGCCATGCGGGCCAGGACGAGCTGAACGCCTGCATGAAGCAATGGGGTGGCTTCGAGCACAATCTGCAGTCCTTGCGGGTGGTGGACGAGCTCGAGCAGCAGTACGCCGACTTCGACGGCCTCAACCTCTGCTTCGAGACCCGCGAGGGCATCCTCAAGCACTGTTCGCGCAGGAACGCCGTCGCCCTCGGCGATGTCGGCCGCCGCTTCATCGAGGGCGGCCAGCCCCTGCTCGAGGCCCAGCTCGCCAATCTCGCCGACGAGATCGCCTACAACAACCACGACATCGACGACGGCCTGCGCTCGGGATTGCTCGAGATCGAGCAGCTCGAGACGGTCGATCTCTTCGCCCGCCAGGCGAGCGAGGTGCGTGCCGCCCATCCCCGGCTCGGCGGGCGGCGCTTCATCCACGAGACCATCCGCCGGATCATCAACGAACTGGTGACCGACCTGCTCGACGAGACTCGCGGGAGGATCGCCCGCCATGCGCCCGACGGGCCCGATGCGGTGCGGGCCAGTCCCGCCCTGGTCGGTTTCTCGGCGCCGATGCGCGAGCGCGCCGACGAGCTCAAGCGGTTCCTTCACGAGAACCTCTATCGCCACTATCGCGTCGTGCGCATGACGAGCAAGGCGCGCCGGGTGATCCGCCAGCTCTTCGATGCCTACCTGGACGATCCACGCCTGCTGCCGCCCGAGCATCGGGATCGGGCCCGCGAGGATGCGGCGCGGGCGATCGCCGACTATGTCGCCGGCATGACCGATCGCTATGCGATCAAGGAGCACCGCCGCCTGTTCAGCTTCGACATCGAAACTTAATAACTTAATGGGGTCAGACACGATATTCCCAGGCGGCGCGCCTGAAGTTGTGCCATGGGGATCGGACACGATACTTCCTTGGTGATACGCCCTTTGCCGATATTCCCTCGGCGCCTCCCGCCTTATGCTGTGAGTCCACTTCGTTGTTGTGCGCTCACATGACACGTCTTCCCCGCTACGTCATCCCCGGACATCCGCAGCACATCATCCAGCGCGGCAACAACCGCCAGGCGATCTTCGCCGCGGGGACGGACTACCGGTTCTTTCGCGATGCCCTGATTGCCGCCGCGCACAAGCATGGCCTGCGAATTCACGCCTATGTGTGGATGACGAATCACATCCATCTCCTGGCGACCCCGGAGCAGGAAGACAGCATGGGCAAGGTGTTCCAGTCGGTCGGGCGCAGGTATGTACAGTATTTCAATCACACCCACCAGCGCAGCGGCACGCTCTGGGAGGGGCGCTATCGGGCGACGGTCATCGACAGCGAACAGTATCTGCTGACCGTGATGCGCTACATCGAACTCAACCCGGTACGAGCCGGCATGGTGACGCATCCGCGGGACTACCCCTGGTCGAGCTACGCCTACAACGCTTCGGGCGAGCGAAACAGGAACACGGACTGGCTGGCGCCGCATGATGAATACATGCGGCTGGGCGGGGATGCCGTCGAACGGCAACGGGCGTATCGACAGTTGTTTCGAGCTGCGGCATCGGAAGATGAGCTGAAGTCGATACGCGAATGCACGCACAAGGGCTGGGCGCTTGGCGATGAGGGTTTTCGGGGGCGGATCGAGAGGGCCAGCGGCAGACAGGCTGCGTCGAAAGGCGTGGGGCGGCCGAGGCAGGGCGCGGTCGAGGCAGGGGCGGTCGAGGAGGGGCGACCGAGGAGGGGGAAGGAATAATCGTGTCTGACCCCATTTCCTGAGGCTTGAATTTTTTCTTTGCGTGGCGGCGGGCTTGCGGTAAAGTCATACGCTACCCCGATTTTCGCTGCATTGCGGCATCGTTCAGCCAGAACGCCTCGCGGCCCGTTTGTGGGCGCTTGTTGTGTCTCTGGCGCTGCCCTGCACCATTGCGGCCTGGATCAACGGCCGCAATTGTCGAGCGGTCATCCAGGCCCTCAGTCGCCCGGAGCAAGTCATGGACCACGCATCGAGCCAGCCGGCCCGCCGACCCCGCGACCCCGCCGCAGGCGGCCTGTACGACCCCGCCAACGAGCACGATTCCTGCGGCGTCGGCTTCGTCGCCCATATCAAGGGTCGCAAGAGCCACAAGATCATCGAGCAGGGGCTGCAGATCCTGTGCAACCTCGACCATCGCGGGGCGGTGGGCGCCGACCCCCTGATGGGCGACGGCGCCGGGCTGCTGGCGCAGATTCCGGACCAGTACTTCCGCGAGGACATGGCTCGTCAGGGCGTGAAGCTGCCGCCGGCCGGCGAGTACGGTGTCGGCATGATCTTCCTGCCCAAGGAGAACGCCTCCCGGCTCGCCTGCGAACAGCAGCTCGAGCGGGCGGTGCGGGCCGAGGGCCAGATCGTGCTCGGCTGGCGCGACGTCCCGGTCGATCGCGACATGCCGATGTCGCCGCGGGTGCGCGCCAAGCAGCCCGCGATCCGGCAGATCTTCATCGGGCGCGGCCCGGACGTCATGGTGACCGATGCCCTGGAGCGCAAGCTCTATGTCATCCGCAAGCGTGCCAGCCACAACATCCAGGCGCTCAAGCTCAAGCACGGTGGCGAGTACTACGTGGTCTCGATGTCGGCGCGCACCATCATCTACAAGGGCCTGCTCCTCTGCGGCCAGGTCGGCGTCTACTATCGCGACCTTCAGGATCCGCGCTTCGTCTCGGCGCTGGCGCTGGTCCACCAGCGCTTCTCGACCAACACCTTCCCCGAGTGGCCGCTCGCCCATCCGTACCGGATGGTCGCCCACAACGGCGAGATCAATACCGTCAAGGGCAACTTCAACTGGCTGCGGGCGCGCGAAGGCGTGATGTCCTCGCCGGTGCTGGGCGAGGACCTGCGCAAGCTCTACCCGATCGTCTATGGCGGCCAGTCCGACACCGCCACCTTCGACAACTGCCTCGAACTGCTCGTCATGGCCGGCTATCCGCTGGCCCAGGCGGTCATGATGATGATCCCCGAGGCCTGGGAGCAGCATGCCCAGATGGATCCGAAGCGCCGGGCGTTCTACGAGTTCCATGCGGCGATGATGGAGCCCTGGGACGGGCCGGCCGCGATCGCCTTCACCGACGGGCGCCAGATCGGCGCCACCCTCGATCGCAATGGCCTGCGCCCGGCGCGCTACTGCGTCACCGAGGACGATATCGTGATCATGGCCTCGGAAGCCGGGGTGCTGCCGGTTCCCGAGAACCGCATCGTCAAGAAATGGCGCCTGCAGCCGGGCAAGATGTTCCTGATCGATCTCGATCAGGGTCGCATCATCGACGACCGGGAGCTCAAGGACCAGCTCGCCAACAGCAAGCCCTTCCGTGAATGGATCGAATCGGTGCGCATCCGCATCGACCAGATCGAGATCGATCCGCGCGAGGTCGCCTCGGGCAGCAGGCCGCCGGCATCGACGGGATCGCTGCTCGATCGCCAGCAGGCCGTCGGCTTCACCCAGGAAGACCTCAAGTTCCTGATCATGCCGATGGCCGAGCAGGGCCAGGAGGCGATCGGCTCGATGGGCAACGACGCGCCGCTGGCCGTGCTCTCGGATCGCAGCAAGCCCTTCTACAACTACTTCCGACAGCTCTTCGCGCAGGTCACCAATCCGCCGATCGACCCGATCCGCGAGGAGCTGGTGATGTCGCTGGTGTCCTTCGTGGGTCCCAAGCCGAACCTGCTCGACCTCAACAACGTCAACCCGCCGATCCGCCTCGAATTGCAGCAGCCGGTGCTCGACTTCGAGGACATGGCCAAGATCCGCAACATCGAGCGCTATACCGACGACAAGTTCAAGTCCTACGAGCTCGATGTCTCCTACCCGATCGAATGGGGTCGGGAGGGCATCGAGGCGCGGCTCGCCTCGCTGGCTTCCGAGGCCGAGGATGCGGTGCGCTCGGGCTTCAACATCCTGATCGTCACCGACCGCGCGATGGACGCGCAGCGGGTGGCGACCCCGTCGCTGCTCGCCATGAGCGCGATCCACCAGCACCTGGTGGACAAGGGCTTGCGCACCAGCACCGGCCTGGTCGTCGAGACCGGCTCGGCACGCGAGGTGCATCATTTCGCGGTGCTCGCCGGCTACGGCGCCGAGGCGATCCATCCCTACCTGGCGCTCGAGACGATCGTCGACCAGTATCGCGACATGCCGTCCGATCTCGGCCCCGAGAAGGCGATCCGGAACTACATCAAGGCGGTCGGCAAGGGCCTCATGAAGGTCATGTCCAAGATGGGCATCTCCACCTACATGAGCTATTGCGGCGCCCAGATCTTCGAGGCGGTGGGCCTGTCGAGCGCACTGGTCGACAAGTACTTCACCGGCACCGCGTCGAACATCGAGGGGGTGACGGTCTTCGAGGTCGCCGAGGAGGCGATCCGCCGCCACCATGCCGCCTGGGGCAGCGATCCGGTGCTTGCCGGCATGCTCGATGCCGGAGGCGAGTACGCCTGGCGGATCCGCGGCGAGCAGCACATGTGGACGCCCGATTCGATCGCGAAGCTGCAGCACTCCACCCGGCGCAACAGCTACTCCACCTACAAGGAGTACGCGCAGCTGATCAACGACCAGACCGCGCGCCACATGACGCTGCGCGGGCTGTTCGAGTTCCGTCTCGACGCCTGCAGCCCGGTGCCGCTCGACGAGGTCGAGCCGGCGGCCGAGATCGTCAAGCGTTTCGCGACCGGCGCGATGTCGATGGGATCCATCTCCACCGAGGCGCACACCACCCTCGCGATCGCGATGAACCGCATCGGCGGCAAGTCCAACACCGGCGAGGGCGGCGAGGATCCGCGCCGCTATGTCGACGAACTGCGCGAGGGCCGCTCGCCGGTGCGCGACGGCGATACGCTGGCCGGCCTGATCGGCGATGACCGGGTCGTCGCCGATGTGCCGCTGCGCGCCGGCGATTCGCTGCGCTCGCGCATCAAGCAGGTGGCTTCGGGGCGCTTCGGCGTGACGACCCAGTACCTGTCATCGGCCGACCAGCTCCAGATCAAGATGGCGCAGGGCGCCAAGCCGGGCGAGGGCGGCCAGCTGCCGGGCCACAAGGTCTCCGAATACATCGGCATGCTGCGCTACTCGGTCCCCGGCGTCGGCCTGATCTCGCCGCCGCCGCACCACGACATCTATTCCATCGAGGATCTCGCCCAGCTGATCCACGATCTCAAGAACGCGAACCCGCGTGCCGACGTGTCGGTCAAGCTGGTGTCCGAGATGGGGGTGGGCACCGTTGCCGCGGGCGTCGCCAAGGCCAAGGCCGACCATGTCGTGATCGCCGGCCACGACGGTGGCACCGGCGCCTCGCCGCTGTCGTCGATCAAGCATGCGGGCACGCCCTGGGAGCTCGGCCTGTCCGAGACCCAGCAGACCCTGGTCCTCAACGGCCTGCGCAGCCGCATCGTGGTACAGGTCGATGGCCAGATGAAGACCGGCCGCGATGTCGTCATCGGCGCCCTGCTCGGCGCCGATGAATTCGGCTTCGCCACCGCGCCGCTGGTGGTGGAAGGCTGCATCATGATGCGCAAGTGCCATCTCAACACCTGCCCTGTCGGGGTGGCGACCCAGGATCCCGTTCTGCGGCGCAAGTTCCAGGGCCGGCCCGAGCATGTGGTCAACTTCTTCTTCTTCGTCGCCGAGGAGATCCGCGAGTTGATGGCGCAGCTCGGTTTCCGGAGCTTCGACGAGATGATCGGGCGCGCCGACCTGCTCGACATGCGTCGCGGCATCGAGCACTGGAAGGCGAAGGGGCTCGATTTCTCCCGGGTGCTGCATGTCCCGCAGGTCCAGGATGAAGCGAATCGCCACCGGACCGAGGCGCAGGACCACGGCCTCGACCGGGCGCTCGACGTCCGCCTGATCGAGCAGGCCCGGCCGGCGCTCGAGCGCGGCGAGAAGGTCTCCTTCATCTCGCCGATCGCCAACGTCAACCGTACCGTCGGCACCATGCTCGCCGGCGAGGTGGCGCGTCGCCATGGCCACGAGGGCCTGCCGGCCGGCACCATCCACATCCAGTTCAACGGGACGGCCGGGCAGAGCTTCGGCGCCTTCGCCGCCCGCGGGATGTCGCTCGATCTCGTCGGCGAGGCGAACGACTATGTCGGCAAGGGCTTGTCGGGCGGCCGCCTGGTGGTCCGCCCGACCAATGACTTCCTGGGCGCCGCGGCCGACAACATCATCGTCGGCAATACCGTGATGTACGGCGCGATCGAGGGCGAAGCCTATTTCTCGGGTGTTGCCGGCGAACGCTTCTGCGTGCGCAATTCCGGCGCGATCGCCGTCGTCGAAGGCGCCGGCGACCACTGCTGCGAGTACATGACCGGCGGCACCGTGGTGGTGCTCGGCTCGACCGGGCGCAACTTTGCCGCGGGCATGTCGGGCGGCGTTGCCTACGTCCACGATCCCGACGGCCAGTTGCGCGAGAACTGCAACATGGCGTCGGTTGCCCTCGAGCCCGTGCTTTCCACGGCCGAGCAGCTCGTCAAGACCGATCCCGCGAGCTGGCACCACGGCGAGTGCGACGAGATCCTCCTCAAGGGCCTGATCGAGAACCACTTCAGGTTCACCGGCAGCGACCGCGCACGGGAGATCCTCGGCGACTGGGACGGCGCGCGCGCCCGTTTCGTCAAGGTCTTCCCCCACGAGTACCGGCGCGCGCTGGGCGAACTGCATGCGGCAAGGCAGCGCAAGCAGCATGAAGACGCGCAGGTCTGAACCGATACGGATTGAGTGACAGCCATGGGAAAAATCACCGGATTCCTGGAGTACGAACGACTCGCCGAGGCCAGCGAGCCCGCCCAGGAACGCGTCAGGCACTATCGCGAGTTCGTCCTGCGCCTGTCCGACAGCGATGCCGCCCAGCAGGGCGCGCGCTGCATGGACTGCGGCATTCCGTTCTGCCAGACCGGCTGCCCGGTCAACAACATCATTCCCGACTGGAACGACCTGGTCTATCGAGGCGACTGGCAGCGCGCGATCGAGGTCCTGCACTCGACCAACAACTTCCCGGAGTTCACCGGCCGCATCTGTCCGGCGCCCTGCGAGGCCGCCTGCACCCTGAACATCAACGATGATCCGGTCGGCATCAAGTCGATCGAGCACGCCATCATCGACAAGGCCTGGGAGAACGGCTGGGTCCAGCCGCAGCCGCCCGCGCAGCGTACCGGGCGCAAGGTCGCGGTGGTGGGATCGGGCCCGGCGGGGCTTGCCTGTGCGCAGCAGCTCGCGCGCGCCGGGCACGATGTCACCGTCCTCGAGAAGAACGACCGCATCGGGGGGCTGCTGCGCTACGGCATCCCGGACTTCAAGATGGAGAAGTCGCACATCGATCGCCGCGTCGAGCAGATGCGCGCCGAGGGCGTGGAGTTCCGCGCCGGCGTGCTGGTGGCGGCGGACGACGACATCGGTCCGGTCACGAACTGGTCGAGCGAGCGCATCTCGCCCGAGCAGCTTCGACAGGATTTCGACGCGGTCGTGCTGGCCGGCGGCGCGGAGCAGCCTCGCGACCTCCCGGTCCCGGGGCGCGAGCTCGATGGCGTGCATTTCGCGATGGACTTCCTGCCGCTGCAGAACAAGCGTGTTGCGGGCGATGAAGTGCCCGGGCAGATCCTCGCCACCGGCAAGCGGGTGGTCGTGATCGGCGGCGGCGATACCGGCTCGGACTGCGTCGGCACCAGCAATCGCCAGGGCGCCGCTTCGGTGACCCAGTTCGAGCTGATGCCGCAGCCGCCCCTGCAGGAGAACAAGGCGCTCACGTGGCCCTACTGGCCGATCAAGCTGCGCACGTCGTCCTCCCACGAGGAAGGCTGTGAGCGCGACTGGGCGGTCACCACCAAATCCTTCAGGGACGACGGCAAGGGCAAGGTCTGCGCGATCGTCGCGACCCGGGTCGAGTGGACCCGCGACGAAGCCAGCGGCCAGATGCGCATGACAGAAGTCCCCGGCGCCGAGTTCGAGATTCCGGCCGACCTGGTCCTGTTCGCGATGGGCTTCGTCTCGCCGGTCGCCAAGGTGGTCGAGGGTTTCGGGGCGGCGCTCGATGCGCGTGGCAATGCGCGGGCCAGCACCGACGGCGAAGGCTGCTATCGCACCAGCGTCGACGGGGTGTTCGCGGCCGGCGACATGCGCCGCGGCCAGTCGCTCGTCGTCTGGGCGATTCGCGAGGGCCGCCAGTGCGCGCGCGAGGTGGACGCGTTCCTGATGGGCTCCAGCATGCTGCCTCGCTGAGGCAACTCCTCGCTGCGCTGACTTGGTGCTAGCCTTCCGGGTGTTCGACACCCCGGGCGTCCCCGGACGCCCGCGCACCAGGAGATCCGATGGCCGACCAAGCCCTGCACCACCTGAGCGCCGCCGAGATGGCGGCCGGGTTCGCCGCTCGCACGCTGTCGCCGGTCGATGTCACCGAGGCGGTACTGGCCCGTGTGGAGGCCTGGGAGCCGGAGCTCAACGCCATGTACCTGGTGCTGGCCGATGAGGCGCGCGCCGCCGCCGCGCGGTCCGAGGCGCGCTGGCGGGCCGGCGAGGCACTGTCGGCTCTCGACGGGGTCCCGATCACCCTGAAGGAGAATCTCTACACGAAGGGACATCCGGCGCCGCTGGGCACCGCCGCCACCGCGCTCGAACCCAAGCTCGCGGATTCGCCGGTTGCGGCGAGAGTGGCCGAAGGCGGATGCGTCCTGATCGGCAAGACCACGATGCCCGACTTCGGGATGCTCTCCTCGGGCGTCTCCTCGATCCACGGCATCACGCGCAATCCCTGGCGGCTCGACCGCAATCCCGCCGGCTCCTCCTCGGGGGCCGCCGCCGCTGCCGCGGCCGCCTACGGGCCGCTGCACATGGGGACCGACATCGGTGGCTCGGTGCGCTTGCCGGCGACGAACTGCGGGCTGTTCGCGCTCAAGCCCAGTCTCGGCCGGATACCGATCGACCCGCCCTACCTGGGGCGGGCCGCGGGACCGATGACACGCAGCGTGCGCGATTCGGCGCTGCTGATGCGCCTGGTGAGCCGGCCCGATGCGCGCGACTTCATGAGCCTGCCCTACCGGCCGACCGATTATGCGGGCACGCTCGAGGGGCAGTCGGCCCGGGGCCTGCGCATCGGGCTGCTGCTCGACATGGGCTGCGGCCTGCCGCTCGATCCGGCGGTGCGCGCGGCCTGCGAAGCGGCCGCGAAGGCCCTGGAGGGCGACGGCGCCCAGGTCGAGCCGATGCCGACCTTCCTGACCGGGGAGATGTTCGATTCGGTCCTGCGCTTCTTCGAAGCCCGTTCCTTCCTCGAGATCGATGCGCTGCCCGAGGCCAGCCGCGCGAAGATCCTGCCCTTCATCGTGCACTGGTGCAGCCACCGGGCACGTCACTTCAGTGGCTCGCAGGTGATGGCCGCCTACAACGGTATCGTCGCGATGCGCGAGGCTGCCATACGCGCCACCGCCGCATATGATTTCGTGCTCACCCCGACGTCGCCGGTCCTGCCGTGCGCGGCCGAGCTGCCGGCGCCGACCAATGATCCCGAAAACGCGCTGGCGCATATCGCGTTCACCGTCGCCTACAACATGAGCGAGCAGCCGGCCGCCTCGATCAACTGGACGCATACCGACGACGGCCTGCCGGTCGGCGTGCAGCTCGTCGGCGCGCGCTTCGACGACCTCGGCGTGCTGCGGCTGGCCCGCCTGGTCGAGCA
>JBAYRO010000024.1:0-41419 GCA_041676645.1 Burkholderiaceae bacterium
GCGCGGATCATCATCGGCCAGAACGTGCCCTTCGTGACGGGCCAGTACACCAATACCGGCGCCGGGCAGGGCGTGGTCAGTCCCTTCCAGACGATCGAGCGCCAGGACGTCGGCACCACCCTGCGGGTGCGTCCGCAGGTTTCGGAATCGGGCACCGTCAAGCTGCAGATCTTCCAGGAAGTCTCCAGCGTGCAGAGCACCCAGCTGGCGGCGGGCATCGTCACCAACAAGCGTTCGATCGAGTCGAACGTGCTGGTCGACGACGGCCAGGTGATCGTGCTCGGTGGCCTGATCGAGGAGCGGATCGAAGGCGGCGAGGACAAGGTCCCGGGCCTGGGCGATGTTCCCCTGCTCGGCCAGCTGTTCCGCTACGATTCGCGGCGCCGGGTCAAGACCAACCTGCTGGTGTTCCTGCGCCCGGTCATCGTTCGCGACCAGGCCTCGGCGCACGACGTGACCCTCGGGCGCTACGACTACATCCGGCACCTGCGCGGCGACGGCGGACTGCCCGAGCACTGGGCGCTGCCCGAGATGGGTGGCCAGGTGCTGCCGCCGCTGGGACCGCGGCCCGGCCCCGACGGCAAGGTGCCGCCCGATAGCGGGCCGCAGAGCCTCTCGCCCGATCTCGATCGCGCCGCCGAGCAGAGGCGCCGGGCCGAACAGCAGCTGCGCGAAGGCCTGGTGCGCCATGCGCCCAATGAAGTCGTGGTGCCGCTCGGGCCCGGCCGCGGGCTCGGTGCGCCGGATGCGGCGAGCCGTTCGGGGGCGAGCGGGCCCGATACCGGCGGATCCGGTCGCGGATCCGGGGGCGATCGCGGGCCGGTGCCGGCGCAGTCGCCGTTCGATGATCCGACCTTTCCGATGATCAACTGAGGGGCCACGTCCGATGTCGGTCGTTTCGCCTTCGCGCTATGTTCCCTTCGGCTTTGCCCGCAGCAACCAGCTGCTGGTGGCCGGCGTGACCGGCGATGTGGTCGAGGTCTGGGTCGGCGACGATACGCCGCGTGCCGCGATCGCCGAGCTGGCCCGGACGCTGCCGCTGCGCCTGGTCACCGTCGAGAAGCCGACCGAGGAGCTTGCCGCCGCCATCTCGCGGGCGTATTCCTCGCAGGAGGGCAGTGCGGCCACGGTCGCCGATGAAGTGGCGAGCGACCTCGACCTGTCGCGCCTGATGCAGGACATTCCCAAGATCGAGGACCTGCTCGAAGCCGAGGACGACGCGCCGATCATCCGCATGATCAATGCGCTGCTCACCCAGGCGAGCCGGGATGGCGCATCGGACATCCACATCGAGCCCTTCGAGACCTATTCGCTGGTGCGCTTCCGGGTCGACGGAACCCTGCGCGACGTGGTACGGCCCCGACGCGAACTGCATGCCGCCCTGATCTCCCGGATCAAGATCATGGCGCAGCTCGACATCGCCGAGAAGCGCCTGCCCCAGGACGGCCGGATCACCCTGCGCATCGGCGGTCGCCCGGTCGATGTCCGGGTCTCGACCCTGCCCACCGGTCATGGTGAGCGCGCCGTCCTGCGCCTGCTCGACAAGGAGGCCGGCCGCCTCGACCTCGGCAAGCTCGGCATGGGCGCCAAGACCCTGGTCGCCTTCGACAAGCTGGTGCACCAGCCGCATGGCATCGTGCTCGTGACCGGCCCCACCGGCTCTGGCAAGACGACGACGCTCTATGCGGCGCTCGGGCGGCTCGACGCCAACACCACCAACATCCTCACCGTCGAGGATCCGATCGAGTACGACCTCGACGGCATCGGGCAGACCCAGGTCAACGCCCGCATCGACATGAGCTTCGCCAAGGCCTTGCGCTCGATCCTGCGCCAGGATCCGGACGTCATCATGATCGGCGAGATCCGCGACCTCGAGACCGCGCAGATCGCGGTGCAGGCCTCGCTCACCGGTCACCTGGTACTGGCGACGCTGCACACCAATGATTCCGTTTCGGCGATCACCCGCCTGATCGACATGGGCATCGAGCCTTTCCTGCTGTCCTCATCGCTGCTGGGCGTGGTCGGCCAGCGCCTGGTGCGCCGGCTCTGCCCCCAGTGTCGCCAGGAGGATCCCGTCGCCGGCGGCTGGCGGTCGGTCGGCTGCGCGGCCTGCAGCAACAGCGGCTTCACCGGACGTACCGGCGTCTACGAACTGCTCGCGGTCAACGACGACATCCGTGCCCAGATCCATCGTGGCGCGCCGGAATCCGAGATCCGCGAGGTCGCGATCGCCAACGGCCTGGTCACGATGCGCGCCGATGGCCAGCGCTGGGTCGGCGACGGCACCACCTCGCTCGACGAAGTGATCCGCGTCACCCGCGACTGAGCGACCGATCCGCTCATGCCCGCCTATCGTTTCGAAGCAGCCGATGCCGGTGGCCGGATCGAGCGCGGCGTCGTCGATGCCGACTCGCCGCGCCATGCCCGTTCGCTGTTGCGTGACCGTGGCCTGACACCCCTGGAGCTGAGCACCCTGCAGGCGGCCAGTGCCGCCGGAGGCACGGCGCGCCTGGGTCGCCTGCGCGCCATGGAGCTCACCCTCGCGACCCGCCAGCTCGCCAGCCTGCTGCTGGCCCGCCTGCCGCTGGAGCGCGCATTGGCATCGGTGGCCGACCAGGCGGAACGCCGGGTGGTGCGCGAGCGCTTCGCGGCGATCCGCAGCGATGTCGTCGCCGGCCAGACCCTGTCCCAGGTCCTCGAGAAGTACCCGCGCGACTTCCCCGATGTCTATCGGGCCCTGGTGGCGGCCGGCGAGCACTCCGGCGACCTCGGCCTGGTGATGGGTCGGCTCGCCGATTACGTCGAGGCCCGCTCGAACCTGTCGCAGAAGGTCATCCTCGCCTTCACCTATCCCCTGATCGTCACCCTGGTGGCGGTCACCGTCATCATCGCGATGCTCACCTACGTGGTGCCGCAGGTCGTGGGCGTCTTCGAGCAGACCCAGCAGGATCTGCCCGGCCTGACCATCGGCATGATCGCGTTGTCCGATTTCGTGCGCGACTACGGCATGTGGGTGCTGGTCGCCCTCGTGCTGGGGGTGATCGGTTTCCGGCTTTCGCTGCGCTCGCCGACCGCGCGGCTTGCCTTCCACCGGCGCCTGCTCGAACTGCCGGTGGCGGGCCGGCTGGTGCGGGGGATGAACACGGCGCGCTTCGCATCGACGCTCGGCATCCTGACCAGCGCCGGCGTGCCCCTGATCCGGGCGCTCGAGGCGGGCGCCCGCACGTTGTCCAACGACGCCTTGAAATCGAACGTCGAGGACGCCATATCCCGGGTGCGGGAAGGTGCGCCACTGGCCCGGGCCCTGGCCGTCGGCAAGCAGTTTCCGCCCATGCTGGTGCACATGATCGCCAGCGGCGAGGCGACCGGTGATCTGTCCGAAATGCTCGAGCGGGCCGCCGCGACCCTGTCGCAGGAAACCGAGAGGCGGGCGCTTGCGCTGACGAGCATCCTCGAGCCCCTGCTGATCCTGGCCATGGGTATCATCGTCCTGTTGATCGTGCTGGCCGTGATGCTGCCGATCATCGAGATCAACCAGCTGGTCGCCTGAGCCCTCATCCGGACAGGCGACGAAGGAGTTCGCCATGTGGCTCATCCGCCTGCGCCTGCTGCTGAAATCCGTGGGCCGCGAAGGCCTGGTCCTGCTCTATGCCTTGCGTCATCCCGAGACACCGCGAGGCATCCGGCTCGGAATCCTCGGCCTGCTGCTCTACGTGATCAGCCCTTTCGACCTCGTCCCCGATTTCCTGCTGCTGCTGGGCTGGGCCGACGATGCCGCCGTCATCCTGATGGGAGTGCCGTTCCTGGTTCGCCGGCTTCCCGCGCGGGTTCTTGCCGACTGCTCCGAAGCCGCCGGGCGGCTGCTGGCCCGCTTCGGTTTCCGGGCCTGATCGGAAGGGGCTTGCTCACACGTCCAGGCGCGAGCCGTAGCCGGTGAGTTCCACATAGCCGCGGCCGACGATGCGACCATCGAGGCTCGCCCTGACCGCGCCTTCCCAGTAGATTGCTCCCGATGTCCGTCGTGCATCGAGCTCCTGGTCATCGAACAATGGCGTGAGCAGGAACGATTTATCGCCGAGTCGGATTCGCCATTGCACCGGATAGCGGATTCCGGTGCGGGGTGATTCCCAGAAGCGCAAGGCTTCGAACTCGGGGCGGGCGTCGAACTGGCGTCCATTGGCGTCGCGCAGGCGCCCGTGCGAGTACACGGCGACCCCGTCGGCGTCGCGCAGCCGGAACACCAGCAGGCTGCCGCCGTCGTCCAGGCCGATACCGGCCCAGTCCCATCCGACCGCTTCCTCGGGCATCAGTTCGCTGGACCACTCGTGATCGAGCCAGCCGCTGCCCCTGACGTCGTACTCCCGTCTGCCGATGCGCAGCCTGCCGCTGGCTCGCATGCCCGGGCGCGAGTAGTAGTAGCTGGCCTGCTCGGGGCGGGGGCCCTTGCGTGAATAGCCATCGTCCCCCTGCAGGACGGGCGGGCCATCGTTGGCCAGGTGCAGGGAGTAGCCGAAGCCGTCGGCATCGACCTCGGCATGGTAGCTGTCGTCGGGCTGGCGAACGAGTCGCCAGCCCGGAAGGCTGATCCGGGTGTCGTCGGCCGCGATGCTGGCGAGTTCGCCGATCCGCCAGGCTTCCTGCCCGTGGCGCAGCCGCCCGAGGGCCGGATCGGCGACCGCCGCGTGCCCGAGCAGCAGCTGGCGCGGCGCGAAGCGGCTGGGATTGTCGGCCGCATGGCGGGTTCGTACCCTGAAGAAGGTGATCTGGTAGCCGAACGGACCGGGATCCGCGCTGCTGCCCTGTTTCGCGGAACCCGCATCCATCGCCTCGAGCCAGCCGGTGATGTACCACCACTCGATCCGGAATCCCGGATGCATCCCGTGGTCGCGGGGAAAGCCGAGCCGATGACCTTGCCGCACCGGCGCGTAGTCCGGTTCCACGGGCGCATGGGTCGCACCGGGCGCGGCGGTCGCGGAGGCGCCCGGATTCATCCGTCCGGCGCTTCCCGTCGGGCCGGCTTCGGCTTCGGCTTGGCGGCGGGCGTCGTCGGCGCGTGCCCACGGAATGCCGGCCGGCTGGCCCGCCGCGCTGGCGGCGAGGGCGAGCAGGAGGCGACGGCGCAGGCTTTTCGGCATCCGGTTCACCAGTCCGCCCGTACCGCGACCGCCGGCGAGCGGCGCATCGAATGCCGGGCGACGATGGCGGCGGTGCTGGCCGCGATGCCGACCAGGACGAGCGCACCCGCCATGAGCAGGCCGATCGGCCAGGTGATGTCCATGCGCCAGTGGAACGAAACCGGATTCACCTGGAAGACGAGGATCAAGGCGATCGCGGCGCCGAGTCCGAAGCCGACCATGCAGCCGATCGCGACCATCAGCCCGGCTTCGGCCGCGAGCATTCCGGCGATGCGCCGCCGCGCCATGCCCAGGTGCTGCAGCACCCCGAATTCGCGCTGGCGTGCGAGCGCCTCGGCGGCATAGCCTGCCGCGACGCCGAGGATACCCAGCAATATCGCTACCGCTTCGAGTGCGTAGGTGGCGGCGAAGCTGCGATCGAAGATCGCCAGCGATACCGCCCGGATCTCCTCCGAATCCCGCCACTGCAGGCCGGCGAGATCCGGATGCAGGGCCCGCAGCCGCCCGATCACGGCGCCAGCCTCGGCTTGCGGCGCGAGGCGGACCGCGAGGTCGCTCACCGTGTCGTCGCCGCTGAGCGTGCGATAGGCATCGCGATCCATCGTGATCGCCCCATGCTGGCGGGCGTAGTCGCGCCAGATCCCGCCGACGCTGAAGCAGTGCCCGGGCGGTCCGAGCGGCAGTTCCACGCGCAGCCCCGGCGCCCAGCCGTAGATATCCGCCATGGCTTCGCTGCCAAAGACCGCCGTGCAGCCGTCGGGCGCCGGGGCGAGCCGGCCGGTCAGTGGCAGGCTGCGTTGCGGGGAATCGAGATCGATTTCCCGGGCGAGCAGGGTTGCCGGTGGCCGGTGGGCGTCCATCTCGAGCGGCAATGCCCGCATCCAGGCGATCGATGCGACTCCGTCCACGGCCGCGATCGCCTCGCCGAGCGCCGGATCGATCCCGCCGACGGCGCCCGCGCCGGGTAGCCGCGCGTAGACATCGGCGGGTAGCACCACATCGAGCCATTGCACGACCGAATCCCGGAAGCTGTGCACCATGGTGGCCATCGCGACGGCCAGCGCGACGCTCGCGACGATGCCGGCCAGGGCGGCGGTGGCCTCGCCCGGGCGTTCGCGCAGGCGGGCCAGGCCGAGCCAGAGCGGCGGCAGGCGCCAGCCGAGACCGCGGTTCCGGACCAGCGCCCGGGTGCCGATCGCGACCAGGGAACCGGCCCGGGAGACCACCGCCAGCAGCCAGAGACCGATGGCGGCATAGGCGCCCAGCGGCAGCTCGGCGATCGGCGGCAGCGCCAGCGCCGCCGCCCCGATGAGAAATGCCGCAAGCGCGACGGCATCGGCGTATCGACCATGAGCATGCGGATCGGGCAGCCCGCGCAGCGCGCGGGCCGGCGCGATGCGGTGGGCACGCAAAGCGGGAGCGGCGCTGCCGGCGACGCCGGCGGCGATACCGAGCGCGGCGAAGCCGAGAAGCATCGAGGCGTCGAGCGCGAGCGGAACGTCCAGGGCACGCAGCAGGCCGGCGCCCAGATCGCCGCCGATGGTGGCCAGCGCGACCCGGGCGAGCCCGATCCCGAGCACGCAGCCGAGCAGGGCGCCGCCGATGCCGACGGCGAGCCCATGGCCGAGGACGGCCGCTGCGATCAGGCGGCGCGATGCGCCGAGTGTCGCGAGCAGGGCGAACTCGGGCCATTGTCGCCGGGTGGCCAGCGCGAGATTGGCATGGACGAGGAAGAGCCCGGTCAGGAGCGCGACCAGGGCCAGCATCGTCAGGTTGACCCGGTAGGCGCGCGACAGGTTCGACATGCGGCTGCTGGCCAGATCGGGCGTCGACCAGGAGGCGGCGGGCAGCAGCTCGCGCCAGCGTGCCTGCAGGCTGGCCGGATCGGCACCCTCGGCAAGGCGCAGGTCGATGCGCTCGAGCGCGCCCGACCAGCCGAAACGCCATTGGGCGGTGGCGAGGTCGATCACCGCGAGTCGCTGGCCGCCGCCGATGCCCGGCAGCTCCCCGGCCATGACGAGGCGTTGTTCATGCATTCCGGCCTTCAGGGCGACGGTATCGCCGATCGCCACCTGGAGCGTGCGTGCCGCGGCCGACGACAGGAATACCGCATCGGTATCGAAGAGGCCGATCGGTGTTTCGGCCCGCGGCACCAGCGCCGGGGTGATCGCGCCCGCCCGCAGCGGATCGATCCCGATGACCTCGAGCCGCAAGGGCGTGGCCACGGTGCCGGCGGGGGAAGTCACCTCGGCTTCGAACGCGATCACCGGGCTGGCGGCGGCGATCGCCGGATCGCGGGCGATGCGCTCGTAGAGCGCATCGTCCAGGGCGCCGACGCGAGCCCGGATGCTGAGGTCGGCCTCGCCGTTGATGCGCGCGAGCGATGCCTGGAATTCGGTGAGCGCCGAATGGTTGATGAGGTTCACGCCCAGCCCGAGCGCGACCCCGATCGCGATCACGCCGATCGACATCAGCAGTCGCCCGGGACGGCGCGCCGCATGCGCCGCCCAGAGCATGGGCAGCAGCCGTGCGCCGGCCTGGTTCATGCCGGATGCAGGCCGGCGTGGGCCAGCCGGAGCACCCGCGATCCGCTGCGGGCCGCCTGGGCGGAATGGGTGGCCATCAGCAGGGCCGCCCCATGCTCGGCGCAGGCCGCTTCGAGCAGTTCGAGGACGCGTCGGGCATTGTCCTCGTCGAGATTGCCGGTCGGTTCGTCGGCCAGCAGCAGGGTGGGCCGATGCACGAGCGCCCGGGCGATCGCGATCCGCTGCTGCTCGCCGCCGGACAGGGTGGCGGGCAGGGCATGGATGCGGGCGCCCATGCCGAGCGATTCGAGCTGCGCCTCGGCGAGGCGGCGGGCGGTCCGATAGGGCGTGCCCAGCAGCAGCAGCGGCACCATCACGTTGCCCAGGGCATCGAGCTGTGGCAGCAGGTGGAAAGCCTGGAAGACGAAGCCCAGGCGTGTGCGTCGAATCGCCGCGCTGGCATCGGCATCCCGGCCGTCGACCCGTTCGCCGGCGATGCGGATCGTGCCGGCGTCGGCGGGCTCGAGGCCAGCGATGATATTGAGCAGGGTCGACTTCCCGCTGCCGGATTCGCCCAGCAGCACGATACGCTCACCGGCCAGGATCTCGAGCGAGACCGATTCGAGCAAGCGATGCTCGCCGAATCGCTTGTCCAGACCGGCCACCGACAGGGCAGCCGGAGGAATCATGGAGCTGCCGGGCGCGGTCGCGCCCGGCGATCGGGCCGGTTCGTGTGGGCTCGTGTGTCTGTCTGCCATCGAGGATCCGAGGAGCCGGATCACGACCCCGCTGGGTTGTCGGGGACATGACCTATGTTATACGGGAGGTCCGGTCACGCGACAGGCATCGGCAACGGGCCGTCGCGGGCGAACGAAGGATGTCATGAACGACAGCAGTCCGGGAGAGATCGTCGCGGCAGCCACCGCGGATGCCGAGGTGCGCGAGATCCTGCGCAGCCTGGAAGCCCAGCCGGCGAGCATTGCGCCCAAGTACTTCTACGATCGCCTCGGCTCGGCGCTGTTCTCGGCGATCTGCGAAACGCCCGAGTACTATCCGACGCGCACCGAGGCCGGGATCCTGCCGGTGGCCGCCGAAGCGATCCGCGAGCGCATCGGACGTGGCGTGACCCTGGTCGACCTCGGTGCCGGCGATTGCCGCAAGGCCGATGCCATCATGCCGGTGCTCGACTGCGCCCGCTACGTCGCCATCGACATCTCGATCGGCTTCGTGCGCGACGCGGTGGCCGCGATCGGTCCGCGCCATCCCGGGGTCACCATGACCGCGCTCGGTCGGGACCTCGCCCGGGACTGGACGCTCGAACGCGACGAAGCGCCCGGGCCGCGGCTGCTGTTCTATCCCGGCTCGAGCATCGGCAACTTCACGCCCGAGCGCGCCATCGCCTTCCTGCGTCGCGCGCGGTCCAATGCGGGTGACGACGGCAAGCTGCTGATCGGGGTCGACCTGGTCAAGGATCGGCAGGTGCTCGAAGCGGCGTACGACGATCGCCTCGGCGTGACCGCCGCCTTCAACCGCAATGTGCTCAACCATCTCAATCGCATCGCCGGTACCGATTTCGATCCCCTGGGATGGCGACATGTGGCGCTGTTCAACGAGGAACTCTCGCGCATCGAGATGCATCTCGCGGCATGCGGCGAGCAACGGGTGTCGTGGCCCGGCGGGCGCCGCCGCTTCGGTGACGGCGAGCGCATCCACACCGAGAATTCCTACAAGTACACGCCGGCCCGCTTCGCCGCGATTCTCGCCGAAGCGGGCTGGCGGGTGTCGGACCGCTGGTTCGACGAGAATCGCTGGTTCGCGATGTTCCTTGCCGAAGCCGCCTGATGAAAAAATAAAAAATGGGGTCAGACACCATTTCAGAAATGGTGTCTGACCCCATTTTTTATTTTTTCCTCCGCTACACCACGCGCAGCCGCGCGGGGCCGGCTTCGAGCTCGCCGATCTCGGCGGCCTGCATGAAGCCATCGCGCCGGAAGACGTCGAGCACCGCTTCCACCGATCCGGGCGCGCAGGCGACCAGCAGCCCGCCGGATGTCTGCGGATCGGTCAGCACCGCCCTGGTGATGGCGTCGATCCCCTCGTCGAGATCGACGTCGTCGCCATAGCCCGCCCAGTTGCGACCCGATGCGCCGGTGATGCAGCCAGCGGCGGCAAGCTCCATCACGCCTGCGAGAAGCGGCAGCCTGGCATGCTCGATGGTGCCGCCCAGCGAGGATCCCCGCAGGATCTCGAGCGTGTGTCCGAGCAGGCCGAAGCCGGTGACGTCGGTCATGGCATGGACACCGTCGAGTTCGGCCAGCGCGATCCCGGCGGTATTCGGCTGCGTCGTGCTGTCGATCATCGCCTGGTAGCCCGTCGCCGACAGCTGCTCCTTCTTGAGCGCCGCCGACAGGATGCCGACACCGAGCGGCTTGCCGAGTACCAGCCGGTCGCCCGGGCGGGCCGCGGAATTGCGCTTGAGCCGGCGCGGGTCGACCAGGCCGATCGCCACCAGGCCATAGATCGGTTCGACCGAATCGATGGTGTGGCCACCGGCGATCGGGATGCCGGCGGTGGCGCAGGCCGACTGCCCGCCTTCGAGGATGCACCGGATGGTTTCGGTGGGCAGCCGGTCGATCGGCATCGCCACCAGCGCCAGGGCGAGGACCGGCCGGCCGCCCATGGCATAGATGTCCGATATCGCGTTGGTGGCCGCGATGCGCCCGAAGTCGAAGGGATCGTCGACGATGGGCATGAAGAAGTCGGTGGTCGCGACCAGCGCCTGCGTGTCGTTGATCTGGTAGACCGCCGCGTCGTCGGAGGTCTCTATGCCGACGAGCAGCTCGGGCGGCACCGGCAGGGAATCGCCGGACCGCTTCAGGATGTCGGCCAGCACGCCGGGCGAGATCTTGCAGCCGCAGCCGCCGCCGTGCGAGAAGGAGGTCAGGCGAAGCGATTCGTCCGGCGTTGCGATGTCCATGATCCCCTCGCGATACGTGATGCGGCGTTCAGGATTCGTCGAGCCCGACCATCCCGCTGGCGACCTGGTGGAAACCGCCGTCCACGTAGTTGATCGCGCCGGTGATGCCGCTGGCGAGATCCGACAGCAGGAAGGCCGCCGCGTTGCCGACCTCGTCGATGGTGACGTTGCGCCGCAGCGGCGAGTTCGCCGCATTGAAGTCGAGCATGCGGGAAAAGTTCTTGATGCCGCTGGCGGCCAGGGTGCGGATCGGCCCGGCCGAGATCGCATTGACCCGGATGCCCCGCGGCCCGAGGCTTTCGGCCATGAAACGCACCGAGGCCTCGAGGCTCGCCTTGGCGAGCCCCATCGTGTTGTAGTTGGGAACCACCCGCACCGCCCCGAGGTAGCTGAGCGTCAGCAGGGCCGCATTGCGGCCCTCCATCATCGGCCGGGCGGCCTTGGCCAGGGCGACGAAGCTGTAGGCGGAGATGTCGTGCGCCGCCCGGAACGCCTCGCGGCTCGCTCCGTCCAGGAAATCACCCGAGATCGCCTCGCGCGGCGCGAAGGCCACGGCGTGCACGAGGCCGTCGAGCCCGTCCCAGTGGCGACCGAGTTCGGTGAACAGGGCGTCGATCTGCGCGTCCTCGGCCACATCGCAGGCAAACACCAGCGACGAGCCGAATTCGGCCGCCATGGCGGTGATCCGGTCCTTGAAGCGGTCGCTCTGGTAGGTGAAGGCGAGCTGGGCCCCCTGGGCGTGGCAGGCCCGGGCGATGCCGTATGCGATCGAGCGGTTCGAAAGCAGGCCGAGAATCAGGATCCGTTTGCCGGCGAGAAATCCCATCGTAGGCGTCTCCGCGTCAGGTGTTCGACTGGCCGGATTGTCTCACGAGCGGGGTCGGCGCCGGCCGCGGTGGCGCCCGGCTGCCCGAAGCCATGGAGTGCCCCGGGGCAGCGAGCGTGGCGACCGTTTCAGGTCAGCGCTGGTTTTCAGGTCAACGCTGGTGGTACTCCCGGAACCAGTCGACGAAACGCCGCATGCCCGATGCCAGCGGGGTGGCGGGTTCGAAGCCGGTCGCCGCGCGCAGGCGGCTGACATCGGCGAACGTGGCCTCGACGTCGCCCGGCTGCATCGGGAGTTCCTCGCGCCGGGCGCTTCGCCCGGTGGCCGCCTCGATGATCGCGATCAGCTCGTTGACGGTATTGGGCGAGTGGTTGCCGATGTTGAACAGGGCGTGGGGCGCGCCGGCATCGTCCGGGGGGGCCGGGCGCTCGACGACCCGGCAGATGCCTTCGACGATGTCGTCGATGTAGGTGAAGTCGCGGCGCAGCCGTCCCTGCTCGAAGACCCGGATCGGCCGGCCGGCGAGGATCGCGTCGGTGAAGAGCCAGGCCGCCATGTCGGGGCGCCCCCAGGGGCCGTAGACGGTGAAGAAGCGCAGGCCCGTGCACGGGATCCGGTAAAGATGCGCATAGCTGTAGGCCATTGCCTCGTTGGCACGCTTGGTGGCAGCGTAGTAGCTGACCGGGCGATCGACCCGGTCGTCTTCCGAGAAGGGCAGGCGGGTATTGCCCCCGTAGACGCTGGAGCTGCTCGCATAGACCAGGTGCTGCACCCGGGCGGAGCGCGCCGCTTCCAGGATGATGCTCGTGCCCACCAGGTTGGAGCGGGTGTAGTCGAGCGGCTGCTCGATCGAATATCGCACGCCCGCCTGCGCCGCCAGGTGCAGGATATGGGTGAATCCGTTTGCCCCGAACAGGGCCTCGACCGCGCCGGCATCGGCGATGTCGAGCCGGGTGAAGCCGAAGCGTCCGGCCGCGGGATGCCGGTGCAGGCTCGCAAGGCGGTCTTCCTTCAGCGCGACGGGATAGTAGGCGTTGAGGTTGTCGACGCCGTGCACGCGCCAGCCGCGCTCGAGCAGGGCCTTGCAGGCATGCATGCCGATGAAGCCGGCGGCTCCCGTGACCAGGATGTGGCGATCGGAGTCAGCGGTGTCGATGGATGGCATTCATCTGGCTCGTGTTAAATCGGTCTTTGCCCGAAGACGCGGATCGCCGTACATTTCGGGCCAGCACGGCGACCCTGCGCGTCGTTCGACAGTCGAGGAGAGTTTAGCGATGAAAGTGAGCGTGGTCGGAACGGGATATGTCGGTCTCGTGACAGGATCCTGCCTGGCCGACAGTGGTCACGAAGTATTGTGCATCGATACCGACCCGGTGAAGATCGACCGCCTGCGCGAAGGGCACATCCCGATCTACGAGCCGGGGCTCGAGTCCATCGTCGCCAGCAACGTCGAGGCAGGGCGGCTGCGTTTCTCGCTCTCGGCCGAGGAGGCGGTCGCCTTCGGCGACATCATCGTGATCGCGGTCGGAACCCCGCCCGACGAGGATGGTTCGGCCGACCTCAAGCATGTGCTGGCGGTGGCCAGGTCGATCGGGCAGCACATCCAGGACTACCGGGTGGTGGTCGACAAGAGCACCGTGCCGGTCGGCACCGCCGACCGGGTCGAGGCGGCGATCCGCGAGGTGCTCGCCGAACGCGGCGTCGAGATTCCCTTCTCGGTGGTCTCGAATCCCGAGTTCCTGAAGGAGGGCGCCGCGGTCGAGGATTTCATGCGGCCCGACCGGATCGTGCTCGGTGTGGAGGATTCCCGGGCCGAGGCGCAGATGCGTGAGCTCTACGCGCCATTCCAGCGCAATCACGACCGCATCGTCGTGATGTCGCGTCGCTCGGCGGAACTGACCAAGTACGCCGCCAATGCGATGCTGGCGACCCGGATCTCGTTCATGAACGAACTGGCCAATCTGGCCGACAAGCTCGGCGCCGACATCGAGGATGTGCGCCGGGGCATCGGTTCGGATCCGCGCATCGGCTATTCCTTCCTCTATGCCGGTACCGGCTACGGCGGTTCCTGCTTCCCCAAGGATGTCAGCGCCCTGCTGCGCACGGCGACCAGCCACGGCCAGGACCTGCGCGTGCTGCAGGCGGTCGAATCCGTCAACGCGGCGCAGAAGACGCTGCTGGTCGAGATGGCCAGGGAGCGCATGGGTTCGCTGGCGGGCAAGCGCCTGGCTGTCTGGGGGCTCGCCTTCAAGCCCAATACCGACGACATGCGCGAGGCGCCGTCGCGCGTGGTGCTCGAAGCGTTCTGGGAAGAAGGCGCCGTGGTCGCCGCCTACGACCCGGCGGCGGCCGACGAGTGCCGCCGGATCTATGGCGAACGCGACGACCTGGTCCTTGCGGCCTCGCCGCTGGAAGCGGTGCGCGGCGCTGAAGCGCTCTTCATCCTGACCGAATGGAAGGAGTTCCGCGCCCCGGCCTTCGACGAGATCCACCGCCGGATGAGCCAGCCGCTGATCTTCGATGGTCGCAATCTCTATGATCCGCGCGCGATGCGCCGGCGTGGCTTCGAGTATCGCGGAATCGGTCGGCGCTGATCGCGCCCGATCGTCGCGCCCGATCGGTCAGTCGGCGATACCCCGGCCGGCGATGCCCAGTCCCGCGGTCTGTGTGGGCGTGGGGGCGCCGAGGATCGGGGAAGCGGTGGTCAGGCGCGTATTGAAAGCATGGCGGTCGACCGGGTAGAGCGCCCGGATCCGCTGCACATAGGCCATGGTCTCGGGGTAGGGTGGTACGCCCTTGTGGCGATCGACCGCGCCCTCGCCGGCATTGTAGGCCGCCAGCGCGAGAATCACGTCGCCGCGATAGTAGGACAGCAGCCAGCTCATGTAGGCCATCCCGCCGCGCAGGTTCTGGGCCGGGTCGAGCACGTCAGCAACCTGGAAACGGGCCGCGGTTTCGGGAATGAGCTGCATGAGGCCGAAGGCATCCTTCGGCGAGCGGGCGTTGGGATCGAAGTTGGATTCGGTGCCGATCAGCGCCATGATCAGTCGCGGGTCGAGCCGGAAGTCGGCGGCGATCCGGATCACCATGGCGGCGAGACGCTGGCGCTCGAGGCTGGCCGGCACGGTGGAGAATCGCGCAGGATCGGAGATCCGGTTGGATCCGCGTGCGATCGGCTGGGCGGGCTCGACGATGGCATTGGCGAGCACCCGGTCGCCGATGCATTCCGGCATGCGCTCGTCGCGGCCGCGGACCATCATCAGCAGCTGCCCGGCCAGCTGGCTGCCATAGGCGGAGGCACGACGCAGCAGGGCGCCGGCGACGGCATCGTCCTGCTTCACGCCCAGGCCGTTGAGGTGCATCCATCCGAGCCGGACCAGTGCGTCGGTCGAGCCATTGCCAGCGGCACGGCAATAGTGCAGGTAGGCCTGTTCCAGTTCCTCGGGGCTCGCCGGGGCGCCGGCCTTGCCGCCGATCTCGGTGAGTTCCTGGTAGCGGTCGATGTCGCTGCCCGAGGAACTCGTGCTGCGGCTGGCGATCGGGGCGGCGGCGGCAGGCGCGGTGTGGTCGATCGCGCCGACGCGCTGGGCGGGCATGGGCGGAGCCTGGATGATCTGCGCGACCGCACCGAGAGGGGCGAGCGTGCAGCACCAGGTCAGGGCGAGACGTCGAACCGCGCGTCCCGCACGATGTATGCGCGGCGTTGAACCCATGGAGGCATTGTAGACTTCGGGCCTGTCCGGCAAGGGAAATAAGTCTCGCCGGCAGGGAAAAGTTCCGCGCCGGATTTCCGTTCCGGCGCAAGAATTCATGCAACGGGCGCACTGTGAAGCGCGCCTGCGCATCGACTGCGAGGCGTCGCAAAATCCGTTCCCGGGGAGGGACAATGCACAAGGTGGCTGTGATCGGGCTGGGATATGTGGGCCTGCCCCTGGCGCTCGAGTTCGGCCGGGTGATGCCGACCCTCGGGTACGACATCTCGGCGGCCCGCATCGAGCGGCTGCGCGAAGGCGTCGATGTCACCGGCGAGGCGACGGCCGAGCAGTTTGCGGCGGCATCGATGCTCGAGCTCAGCCACGACCCCGCCGACATCGCCTCGGCGGATGTCCTGGTGGTCGCCGTACCGACCCCGGTCGACGAGGCCCACCGGCCCGACTTCGGCCCGCTGATCGCCGCGAGCGAAGTCTGCGGTCGCCACATGAAGCGCGGCGCGATCGTCGTCTATGAATCGACGGTCTACCCCGGGGCGACCGAGGACGTCTGCGTGCCCGTGCTCGAAGCCTGCTCCGGCATGAAGTGGAAGGATGGCTTCCATGTCGCGTACTCTCCCGAGCGCATCAATCCGGGCGACCGGGAGCACACCCTGACCCGAATCACCAAGGTGGTCTCGGCCGATACGCCGGAGACGCTCGACACGGTGGCGGCGATCTACGAAGCGGTGGTCACGGCGGGCGTGTACCGGGCCTCGAGCATCCAGGTCGCGGAAGCGGCCAAGGTCATCGAGAACACGCAGCGGGATCTCAATATCGCGCTGATGAACGAGCTCGCGATCCTCTTCGATCGGCTCGACATCGATACGCAGGAAGTGCTCCGGGCGGCCGGGACGAAATGGAACTTCCTGCCGTTCCGCCCGGGCCTGGTGGGAGGGCACTGCATCGGGGTCGATCCCTACTACCTGACCACCAAGGCGGAGATGGTCGGCTACCACCCGCAGGTGATCCTCGGGGGGCGGCACATCAACGATTCAATGGGCGGATTCATCGCCCGCCGCACGATCAAGGAGATGGTGTCGGTCGGGATGCCGGTGAACGACTGCCCGATCCTGGTGCTCGGCCTGACCTTCAAGGAGAACGTGCCCGACATCCGGAATTCGAAGGTCATCGATGTCATCCGCGAGCTTGCCTCCTACGGCGCCCGCGTCATGGTGCACGATCCGCATGTCGCTCCCGCCGAGGCGATGCACGAGTACGGCATCGAGCTGATCGACTGGGATGCGATGCCCCGGGCCGGTGCGATGGTGGTCGCCGTGAACCATGCGGCCTTCCTCGAGCGTCCGCTCGAGGAGCTGCTCGGGAAGCTCGAACCGGGTGGCGTCGTCATCGACGTCAAGAGCGCGCTCGACCCGGTCGCGGTCCGGAAGCTCGGCTACCGGCTCTGGCGGCTGTGATGCTGCGCGAGATCGAGAAGCTGACGGCCGGTCGCGGCGAGCTCTGGCTCGTCACCGGGGCGGCAGGCTTCATCGGCTCGAACATCGTCGAGGCGCTGCTGCGCTTGGGCCAGCGGGTGCGAGCGGTCGACAACTTCGCGACCGGCCATCGCCGCAATCTCGAGGATGTCCGGCGTCTGGTCGGCAGCGCCGCCGAACGGCTCGAGTTCATCGAAGCCGACATCGCCGATCCGCGTGCCTGCGAATCGATGGTCGCCGGTGTCGACCGGGTGCTGCACCAGGCGGCCCTGGGCAGCGTGCCGCGCTCGATCGCCGAACCCCTCGGCGCCTTTCGGGCGAATGTGGATGGCTTCGTGCAGCTGCTCGATGCCGCACGCCGTGCCGGTACGGCACGCTTCGTCTACGCATCATCGAGCTCGGTCTATGGCGATTCCAGCGAGCTGCCCAAGCTCGAGGCGCGCCGCGGCCGGGTACTGTCGCCCTACGCGGCGACCAAGCTCGCCGACGAACTCTTCGCCGACGTCTTCGCGCGCAGCTATGGCATCGAGTGCGTCGGGCTGCGTTATTTCAACGTGTTCGGTCCCCGGCAGGATCCCGCCGGCGCCTATGCGGCGGTGGTGCCGAAATGGGTCGATGCGATGCTCCACGGCAGGCCGGTGACGATCAACGGCGACGGCCGGACGAGCCGGGACTTCTGCTATGTCGCCAATGCCGTGCAGGCCAATCTGCGCGCCGCGCTCGTCGATACCCTGCCGAGCCCCCACGAGGTCTACAACGTGGCGGTTGGCGAACAGACCAGCTTGCTGGAACTTTTCACGCTGATCCGGGACGCGCTGGCTCGGGTCGATGCGGACATCGCCGCCTGCGAGCCGGTATTCGGCGAGTTTCGCGCCGGGGATGTCCGCCATTCGCTGGCGGACATCGGCAAGGCGCGTCGCGAACTCGGCTACCAGCCGACGCACACGATTGCCGCCGGCATGGCCGAAGCGCTCGGCTGGTATGTCGAGCACGCCCGGGTCCGGGCTTCCTGAGCTGCGGCGGATTCGACGCAAGCCGAGTCCGCCCCGCTCCCGGCGGGTCGCCGGGACCGCGGACCTCAGCGCAGGCTGAAGCGGTTGAGCAGGTCGTAGAGCGTCGGCCGGCTGATGCCGAGGGTCTCGGCGGCCCGGGCGATATTGCCGTCGCTGTGGGCCATCGCGCGCAGGACGGCGGCTCTCTCGGCTTCCTCGCGGACCTGCCGCAGGTTCAGGTAGCGATGTTCGCCATCGTCGGGCGCGAGCCCGAGGTCCTCGGCGCGGATGACCTGGCTGTCGGCGAGGATCACCGCCCGCTTCAGGCAGTTCTCGAGTTCGCGGACATTGCCCGGCCAGCCGTGCGATTCGATCGACTTGAGCGCATCATCGGCCAGCGTCATGCCCTCCTTGCCCTGCTGGTCGGCGAGTCGGCGGATGAAGGAATGCGCGAGCAGGGCGGCGTCGCCGGCGCGTTCGCGCAGGGGCGGAATCTCGACCACCATCTCGGTCAGGCGGTAGTAGAGATCCTCTCGGAAGTCACCCGTCGTGATGAGCTCGCGCAGCTTGCGATGGGTGGCGCAGACGATCCTCACATCGACGGGGATCTCCTCGCGTCCGCCGATCCGCTCGATGACCCGCTCCTGGAGGAAACGCAGCAGCTTCGCCTGCAGGCTGGGCGGCAGGTCGCCGATCTCGTCCAGGAACAGGGTGCCGCCGTCGGCGACTTCGATCTTGCCGGGGGTCTGCCTGACGGCGCCGGTGAAGGCGCCCCGCTCGTGTCCGAACAGCTCGGACTCGAGCAGGCTCTCCGGAATCGCGGCGCAATTGATCGCCACGAAGCGGCGCTCGCGCCGACCCGAGAGCTGGTGCAGGCCGCGGGCGAGCACCTCCTTGCCGGTGCCGCTCTCGCCAATCAGGGTGACCGTGGCATCGGTGGGGGCCAGCTTCTCGATCTGGCGGCAGACCTTCAGCATGCCGGGATCGCGCGTGATCAGTCCCGACAGCGGCATCTCGCCGATCCGCTGGGCAAGCCGACGATTCTCCTCCTCGAGGCCGGCCAGGTGCAGTGCCCGGTCGATCACCAGGGCAAGCACCTCGGGCTCGAAGGGCTTGCCGAAGAAATCGTAGGCGCCCAGCTGCACCGAGCGCAGGGCGTTGTCGCGATCGGCCTGGCCGGTCAGTGCGATCACCTTCGTCGACGGAGCCATCGACAGGATCGAGGCGAGGGTGCGAAAGCCCTCGTCCGGCGTATCGGGCGAGGGTGGCAGGCCGAGATCGAGGGTGACCACGCGCGGCTCGTGGCGCCGCACCTGGGCGAGCGCCGAATCATGGTCCTGGGCGAACACGACGTTGTAGCGATCGAAGGACCAGCGCATCTGTCGCTGAAGCCCGAGGTCGTCTTCGACCATCAGCAGGAGGGGACGATTGTCAGCCATTGATCACACCAGGAGAGGGAGCCTCGACCAGAGGCAGGACGACGGTAAAGCGGGTTCCGCGGTTCGGCGAGGATTCGACGGCGAGGCTGCCGCCGAGTTCGCGCACGTATTCGCGGCATTCGAACAGGCCGATGCCCATGCCTTGCGACTTGGTCGACACGAAGGGACGGAACAGGCGCTCGCGGATGAACTCGGCGCTCATGCCGCGGCCCGTGTCGATCACGGTGATGCGGACCGAGGCGTCTTCGTGCCGCCAGGAAACCGTCACCCGGGCGCCATCGACGCCGGTGCTGGCCTCTATCGCGTTTTGGACGAGGTGTCCGATGACCCGCTCGAGGCGGGCGCGATCGGCGTGCACCAGCGCCGGGCCGGTGCCCGGGTCGGTGGCCAGCTCGGGCGCCGGCCGGTAAGCCGAACGCTCGCGCACCGAGGCCCGTAGCAGTTCGCCGATCGAGATGATCTCCGGACTGCTCGCCTCGCGCAGGGGCGTGCGCAGTCCGGCGAGGATCGCCTGCATCCGGCCGGCCACGGTATCGACCGTGCCGAGCATGTCGTCGACGAAGGCCGGGTCGTGGCGGTGACGCTGCGCGTTGGCCGACATCAGCGAGAGCTGGGCGACAAGGTTCTTCAGGTCGTGGACGATGAAGGTCGACATCCGGTTGAAGGAGGCGAACTGCTCGGACTGGGCGAGTCTCTCGGTGGCGCGCTGCACGCCGAGGAAACTCGCGACCTGGGCGGCGGCCACCTTGAGCACATCGCGCACTTCCCAGTCGAGTTCGATGCGCGCCCGCGGCCGGTCGAGCACCACCAGCCCGGCGAGTTCGTCATGGATGATCATCGGCACGATCAGCCAGCCGCGGGAATCATCGAGCGGCGCCTCGATCGACAGGCCCGGGTAGCGCCCCGGGGCGGCGCGCCACTCGTTGAGGTCGACGATCCACCGACGGGTCACCAGCCAGTCGAGCAGGGGCATGCCGGCGGGCAGCGATCCGGGCTCCATGCCGGCCCGGCCGACCTGGCCGGCGAGTTCGTAACGCTTGCCGTCGCGGATCCAGAGAGCGCCGCCACGGCTTTCCACCAGCGAGCCGATCCCCTCGATGCCGCGCTCGGCCAGCGAGCGGCTCGAGGCGTGGCCGGCTTCCGACAGCAGTCGGGTGAGCCGCAGCCATTCCTCGCGGTAGTCGTAGCGATAGTCGAAGAAATGCTTCGAGACGAAAACCCGGATGCTCGCGCGCACCGACTCCGACATGACCGCCACGGGCAGCAGGAGCGCGGTCGCGAAGAGCAGCACGGTCTGTGCGACCGCGCTCCAGTCGTGCCCGAGGCTGCGCAGGTAATAGGCGCCGATGGCGACCACCAGCGTGCAGGTGGCGGACACCAGCAGGGTGGCCGAATGGAAGACCATGCGACGCGAGATCGCGATATCGAGCTGCCAGGCGGGGTTGCGCGAGGCGGCCACCGCGATGAGCGGCACGGCCAGTGCGTTGGCGAAGCCCTGCGACGCCCGCCAGACCGGATCGATGCCTTGCTCGCCGAGCAAGGCGTCGGCGTACATCAGCAGGTCGAAACCGAGGACGCAGGTGACCGCGATCGCAAGGTACTTGAACGCCCAGCGCTGGGCTGGCTCGGCGCTGCGATAGAGATGTTCGAGCACGAGCAGGGCGAGCGCCACCGATGCGATCCGACTGGCGTGGACCGTCCAGAGGGGCCAGCCGTTCCAGTCGGCCACGATCGGAAGCGCAGGCAGCCCGATGGCGATCGCAAGCAGCAGGCCGCCGTGCCAGGGGCTGCGCGCATCGCGCCGGCCGAGAGCGAGCAGGAACACGATCCAGGCCAGCACGCGCAGGGATTCGAGCAGGGGCGCGGCCAGCGTCGCCAGCGGACGGTCGCCGGTACCGGCGGCGATGGCGAGCGCCAGCGCCCAGAGTGCCTGCGCGGCAAGCACCCCGATGAACAGGCGGGCGGCGAGCCGGTCGGCGCGACGGGTGAGCGCGAGCGCAGCAAAGGCGGCAAAGCTGGCCGCGGCGATGCCGAAGCCAAGCTGGCCGAGGATAGTGTCGGGCATTCGACGCAAATCGTGATCGATGGCATCGAGCCTATTGGCTGTAAGGATTCCCGACAATGAATTAGCGCACACCCGGGCGCCGCGCCACGACCGGCGGACGAGGCTTGCGTCCGACCCCGGGGCGTGGATTCAGGGCAGCTTGTCGGGTGGCCGGGGATCCTCGGCGCCCTGCGCGGGATCCTGTCCGAAATACCGGCGCATCGCTTCGTACAGGGCCGGATAGTCGTCCCGCAGCTGCCAGGGATTGCTGAAGAAGGCCTCCCCCGCGACGGCGAAGAATTCCACCGTGTCGGTACCCGCATAGGGGTCAAGGCCGAGTTGCCCGTACCAGGCCCCGGCCTCGGGGCCCTCGGGATCGACATGCGCGGGAATCGCCGCCTCGATCGCATCGAGGCGGCGGCAGAAATCCTCGTAGCAGGCCTCCAGGATCCTGCGCCAGCCGGGCGATCGCGAGTCGGCGCCGGCAGGCACCCCGTTGGCCGATCCGCCGGCCATGTCCAGCTTGTGGACGAATTCATGGACGATGACGCAGGCGCCCGGATGCTCGCGATCCTCGACGATGTCGGACCAGGCCAGCACGACCGGGCCGAGATCCATGGCTTCGCCCGAGAGGATGTCGCGGGATTCGTGGACGACTCCGGCCTCGTCCGTCTGCGAGCGGTCGACCAGGAAGCGGTCCGGGTAGACGATGACATCCACGAAGTCGGCATAGACCCGCAGGTCCAGCTCGAGGATGGGCAGGCAGGCGAGCAGGGCGATCGTCCAGCGAACCGTTTCGTCGACTTCGAAGCCGGCCGCGCCCACCACCCGCTTGATGGCGAGGAAACGTCCCGCCAGGGCGATGAGACGCTCCCAGTGCGCCTCGTCCAGATGATCGAATTCATACCAGTTCGCTCGCAATTGGGCGAGCATGTCCGCATCGGGCGCCGGGACGGCCGGCTTTCTCCAGGAGATGGGCCACATGGCAGCAGATCTTACCCGCGGCGGGCTGTCGTGGTCGCCCTGCGCCCGCGGGACGCCCGCCTATAATCGGGAAGTGCAGTCCTCCCACATGCCCGATCCGGAAATCGCGGGCGCTGTCACATCGGATTGGCAGGCGCCCGGCGCTGAAGATGCCGATGTCTCGGCGGCGGTGGATTTCGTCCACCACCGGCTGAGCGGTGGCGACGATACCGATGTCCGGGTGCTGCGGCATGCGATGGGCACGCTCGGGATCCTGCGCGGGCTCGATGTCGGGCCGATCGCGCAGGTTGCGGCGGTGCTGTTCGGTTCGCCGAGCCGGATACCGCTGCGCGAGATCCAGACGCGCTTCGGGCCGGAAGTCTCGCGGCTCGTCGAGAGCATGCGCAAGATCCGCCGGCTCAAGGAGATCCACCGGGCCGTCGAGGAAGACGAAACCGGCGGCCACGAGGGCCGGATCGAGGTGCTGCGCCGCATGACGATGGCGATGTCGGTCGACATCCAGGTCGTGCTCATCCGGCTCGCGTCGCGCCTGCAGACCCTGCGCCGGCATGTCGCCGACCGCGATGCGCCGGACGCCTCGATCAGCCGCGAGACGCTCGACGTGCTGGCGCCGCTGGCGAACCGGCTCGGACTCTGGCAGCTGAAGTGGGAGCTCGAGGACCTGTCGTTTCGCTTCCTGTGGCCAGAGGAATACAAGCGGCTCGCGAAGCAGCTCGAGGAGCGGCGCGTCGAGCGCGAGGATTTCGTCGAGGCGGCGCTGGCGCGCCTGCGCGGCGAGCTCGAACGCAGCGGCATCCGCGCCGAGCTGAGCGGCCGGCCCAAGCACCTGTTCAGCATTCGCAACAAGATGCGACGCAAGGGGCTGACCCTGCCGGAGATCCAGGACCTGCGTGGGCTGCGGGTGATCGTCGCCGACATCGATGACTGCTATGCGGCGCTCGGTGCCATCCACGGCATCTGGCAAGCCGTTCCCGAGGAGTACGACGACTACGTCTCGCGGCCCAAGCCCAACGGCTATCGCTCGCTGCATACGGTGGTCGTGGCCGACGACGGCAGGCCACTGGAGATCCAGATCCGCACGGCCGAGATGCACCGCTTCGCCGAATACGGGGTGGCGGCGCACTGGCGCTACAAGGAAGGCCGCACCAGCGGCAGGGACCGCCACGACGATGAAGTCGCCTGGCTGCGCCAGCTCCTCGCCTGGCAGGGTGAGATCGGCCAGAGTCTCGGGTCGGGTGCGATGCTGCCGGGCGATGCCGGCCATTCGACGATCTTCGTGCTGACACCGCAGGCGCGGGTGATCGAGCTGCCGATCGGCGCCACCCCGGTGGATTTCGCCTATCACGTCCATACCCAGCTCGGGCATCGTTGCCGGGGCGCCCGCGTCGACGGCGTGATGGTGCCCCTCACCACCCGGCTGGAGAACGGCCAGACCGTCGAGATCATCGCCGCGAAGGAAGGCGGGGCCAAGGATGACGGGCCTTCGCGCGACTGGCTCAATCCGCAGCTCGGCTTCGTGAGCAGCAATCGGGCGCGGGCCAAGGTGCGGCAGTGGTTCAACGCGCTCGACAACGAGCGCGATATCGCGCACGGACGAGAGCGCGTCGAAAAGGTGCTCCAGCGCGAAGGGGCCACCAGCCTTGCGCTGGACGAGTACGCCGCAAGGCTGGGCTACGACGACCCGGGCCAGCTGTTCGTCGCCGTAGCGAAGGAAGAGATCGGACCGCGACTGCTCGAGGCCGCTGCGCATGGCCGGCTGGAGGGTCCCGCCAGCCTGCGCCCGAGCCCGGATGAGGAAGTCCTGAACCGTGCGCGGGCATCGACCGCGGGACGCAGTCGCAACGGAGTCCTGGTGGTGGGCGTGGGCTCGCTGATGACCCAGCTCGCGAAGTGCTGCCGACCCGCACCGCCCGATGCGATCGCCGGTTTCGTGACCCGTGGTCGGGGCGTCAGCGTCCATCGTGTCGACTGCCCGACGCTGCGGGCCCTGGCCGAGCGCGAGCCGGAGCGCCGGATCGAGACTTCGTGGTCGGAAACCGGCGACCACGAGGCCGGAGGCCGGCCGCTGCTCTACCCGGTGGACATCGATGTGCATGCGGCCGATCGGTCAGGGCTGCTGCGCGACATCTCCGATGTGCTCGCCAAGCAGCGCACCAATGTGGTGGCGGTATCGACCCGGACCCGGCAGGGCCATGCGGTCATGCGCTTCACGATCGAGGTTGCCGACACCGGGGTGCTCGATCGTTCGATTGCCGCCATCGCGGGAATCGACGGGATCCAGTCCGCCCGCCGGCACTAGGCGGCGGGCTCAGCGGGCGGCGGATTTCGGCCGAAAGGCCTTGCAGATCTCATCGCGGGTATCGATGCGCGGCGCGCCGATCAGGTCGAGGCAGTAGGGAACCGCCGCGAAGATCCCGGGCACCAGCGACTTGCCGTCGCCATCGCGCAGGCCTTCGAGTGTTTCCCGGATCGCCTTGGGCTGGCCCGGCAGGTTGATGACGAGCGATTGTCCGCGGATGACCGCCACCTGGCGCGAGAGGATCGCGGTCGGCACGAAGCGCAGGCTGATCTGGCGCATCTGTTCGCCGAACCCCGGCATCTCGCGCTCGCCGATCGCGAGGGTGGCATCGGGAGTCATGTCGCGTGGGGCTGGGCCGGTGCCTCCGGTGGTCAGGACCAGCGAGCAATGCTCGCTGTCGACGAGTTCGCGCAGGCATGCCTCTATGCCGGGGCGATCGTCCGGGATGAGTCGCTCCACCGTTTCGAAGGGCGTGAGCAGCGCTTCGCGCAGCCATTCGCGCAGGGCGGGGATGCCCTTGTCCTGGTAGACGCCGCCCGAGGCGCGGTCGCTGACGGAAACCAGGCCGATGCGGATCGGCGCGCCGCCCTGCGGCTCGCCTGCGCCGGCATGCACAGAGTAGGTGGCGGGTGTCTCGCTCATGGTCGCTCCTGCGGATCCTGCTGATGCTGCGTTGTCTCGCCCGTCCCGCGTGCGGCTTCATGCTCGCGCATGGCTGCCAGAAGCTTCCGGTAGAGGCTGCGATACGAGCCGCCGCTGCGGGTGCCGGCCCGTTCGGCGCGCGCCTGCCCGATGAGCCGGACGAGGCCCGGATCGTCCGGGTCGATCCCGAAGCGGCGAGCGAACGCGGACAGCGCTGTCGCATCGGCGAGCAGGCGTTCGCGCCAGTCCTCGGCCGCGTGCGCGAGCGCGACCTCGGCCCGATGGCCGGCCGAGCCGGCTTCGAGCGCCGCGCGGATGGCATCGGCATCGGCCTCGCGCATCAGCTTGCCGATCAGCTGGCGCTGGCGACGCAGACCTTCGCGCGAGCGGATCCGTCGGGCGAGATCGATCGCCTCGCGCAGGGCATCGTCGATCGGCACCGAGGCCAGCTGCTCGGGGCGCAGGGCGGCGAGGGCATCGCCGAGGCGTTGCAGTTCGTGCGCCTGGCGCTTGAGCGCGCTCTTGCTCGGACGAGCGCCGCGATCGTCGGCTTCATCGAGGGCGAGTGCGGTCGCATCGGGCGGCGGTGGATCGGTTTCGGCCTGTTGCCGGGCCGTTTTCCTGGAGCGGGGCATGTCGGGTTTCATCGAGGGGCGCTGATATCATAGCGCGCTGTCCATAGCGGAATGCCCATGTTCGAATACACCGAGGACCAGCTCCGGTCTCTTGCCGACGAGGCGCTGCGCCACGCGAGATCGATCGGCGCGACCGACGCGGTCGTCGAGCTCGCCGAGAACACCGGCCTGAACGTCAATGTCCGCAAGGGCAAGGTCGAGACGATCGAGAAGACCCGCGACAAGTCCTTCGGCGTCACCGTCTACGTCGGCCAGCGTCGCGGCCATGCGAGCAGCAGCGACTTCGCGATCGCGCCGTTGCGCGAGACGGTCGATGCGGCCTTCCAGATCGCCCGCTTCACGGCCGAGGACGATTGCGCCGGCCTGCCCGATGCCGAGCTGCTCGCCCGGCACTGGCGCGCGCCCGACATGTTCCATCCGTGGAGCATCGATGCCGACGCGGCGATCGCGCTTGCCTGCGAGGCCGAGGACGCGGCGTTCGCGACCAGCCCTATGGTGCGCAATTCGGACGGCGCCTCGGTATCGGCCGGACATGGGCAGTTCCTGCTCGCGAATTCACGCGGCTTCGCGGGAGGCTATCCCTACAGCCGGCATTCGCTTTCATGCGTACCGATCGCGCAGCGGGGTCGCGAGATGCAGCGCGACGGCTGGTACAGCGCCGACGTCCGGCCCGATCGGCTTGCCGATGCCGCCGTTCTGGGCCGCTATGCGGCCGAACGATCGCTCGCGCGGCTGGGCGCCCGTCGGCTGCCTACGGGGCGGGTGCCGGTGCTGTTCGAATCGCCGCTTGCGATCGGCCTGATCGGCCACCTCGTGCAGGCCCTCTCCGGTGGCGCACTGTACCGTCAATCGAGCTTCCTGCTCGATTCGGTCGGCCAGCAGGTCTTTCCCTCGCATGTCGATCTCATGGAGGACCCGAGCCTGGCCGCCGAACCCGGCAGCGCGCCCTTCGACAGCGAGGGCGTACGCACCTCGAAGCGCCGGGTGGTCGACGCCGGCGTGATCCAGGGCTATTTCCTGTCCACCTATTCGGCGCGCAAGCTCGGCCTGCCCACCACCGGCAATGCCGGCGGCTCGCACAACCTGCGCTTGCGCAGCCGGCGCACGAAGCCCGGCGACGACCTCGATGCCATGCTGCGGCGCCTGGGCACGGGCCTGTTCGTCACCGACCTGATGGGGCAGGGCGTCAACTACGTCACCGGCGATTATTCCCGTGGCGCTGGCGGCTACTGGGTCGAGAACGGCGTCATCGCCTACCCGGTCGAAGAGATCACCATCGCCGGCAACCTGCGCGACATGTTCGCCGGGATCGTGGCCATCGGCGCCGACGAGATCCGCCGGGGCGCCAAGCGCACCGGCTCGATCCTGGTCGAGGCGATGGCGGTCGCCGGAACCTGAGGCCGGGCGGGCGGGTGCCGGGACGATGAGCAAGGCCTTCGTGCGCGAATCCTCGGATGAGGATGACGACGACGACATCCCGATCCCCGAGCTCCCCTCCGGGTTTCGCAACTACATCACCACGGCGGGCCTGGCGGCCTTGCGGGCCGAACTGCTGCGGCTGCTCGATGTCGAGCGTCCCGAAACGGTCTCCATCGTGTCCTGGGCGGCCTCCAATGGCGATCGCTCCGAGAACGGCGACTACATCTATGGCAAGAAGCGGCTTCGCGAGATCGATCGCCGCATCCGCTTCCTGACCCGGCGCATCGAATCGGCGGTCGAGGTCGATCCCTCCCGGCAGCAGAATCGCGACCAGGTTTTCTTCGGCGCGACGGTGCGCTACCTGCGCAGCGATGGCCAAGAGCAGGTCGTCACCATCGTCGGGGTCGACGAGGTCGATCCGCCAGCCGGGCGGATCAGCTGGATCGCACCGGTGGCCCGGGCCCTGATCAAGGCGCGCGAGGGCGATGTCGTCGCCCTGCGGACTCCCGCCGGCGATGAGGAGCTGGAGATCCTCGAAGTCAGCTATCCCGCCTGATCCCACGACGGTTTCGGATCCGGCGGATCCGAAACCGTTCAGGTGCGGGCGACCTTGCGGACGTCGGGAAGCTTGCGCAGGTTGCGCAGCAGCCGGGCGACATGCAGGCGGTCGCGGACCTGGAGCTCGAAGCGGATGCGGCCGTTCTTGCCTCCCGCGCCGAAGCCGTCGGATTCCATCTGCACGTCGACGATGTTGGCTTCGGAAGCCGCCACTTCGGCCGCCACCTTGCCGAGCACGCCGCGGTCGCCGCGGACCTCGATCTCGAGGGCGATCCGGAAGAGGCCGTCGGTCTGCTCGGACCATTGCACGCCGATCCAGCGGTCCGGATCCTTCTGGCGCTGGCGCTCGACCAGCTTGCAGCCGATGCGGTGCAGGGCCAGGCCGTGGCCACCCCGCAGGTGGCCGATGATGGCGTCGCCCGGTACCGGATGACAGCAGTTCGCGTAGGTGACCGCGCCCTGTTCCGTGCCCTGGATGAATACCGGCGTCAGGCGCGGGATGATGGCGGCGGCGGCCGTCTTGCCGCTGAGCTGCAGCGCGATCGCCCGGGCCTCGACCGGGGCGAGCCGCTTGCCGATGCCGATGTCGGCATAGAGGTCGTCGACGCTCTTGGCGCCGGAGTCGCGCGCCACCCGTTCCAGTACCTGGGTTTCGAGCGTGCTGGCGTCGATGCGCAGGGCCGAGAGCGACTGCGCGAGCAGGCGACGACCGAGTCCGACGGACTCCTGGTACTTCATGCGACGCAGGAACTGGCGGATCTCGGAGCGGGCCCTTCCGGTCCGCACGAAGCTGAGCCAGTTCGGATTGGGGCGGGCCGACTTCGAGGTGATCACCTCGACGATATCGCCGTTCTCGAGCTCGGTACGCAGTTCGGCGGGCTCATGGTTGATCTTGGCCGCGACGGCCCGGTTGCCGACGTCGGTGTGGATCGAATAGGCGTAGTCGATGATGGTCGCACCGCGGGGCAGGGCGCGGATGTCGCCGGCCGGCGTGAACACGTAGACCGCATCGGGGAAGAGGTCCACCTTGACATGCTCGATGAACTCGAGCGCCTCGCCGGTGGTGTTGTTCTGGATCTCGAGCAGCGACTGCAGCCAGCGATGCGTGTGCTTCTGGAGATCCGAGAAGCTGTCGTCCTCGGCCTTGTAGAGCCAGTGCGCCGCCACTCCGGCTTCGGCGAAGCGCTGCATCTCGATGGTGCGGATCTGGAATTCCACCGGCGTGCCATAGGGGCCGAGCAAGGTGGTGTGCAGCGACTGGTAGCCGTTGAGCTTCGGGATGGCGATGTAGTCCTTGAAGCGTCCCGGTACCGGCTTGAAGGTGTTGTGCAGGGCGCCGAGCGCGAGATAGCACTCGGGCAGCGTGTCGACGATGATCCGGATGCCGTAGATGTCGAAGACCGTCGCGAAGGAGACGCCCTTCATCCGCATCTTCTGGTAGATGCCGTAGAGCGCCTTCTCGCGACCGTAGACCTCGGCCCTGACGCCGAACTCGGGCAGGCAGGCCTGTACCGCCTCGAAGACCTTGGTGATCGCATCGCGCCGGTAGCCGCGGGCCGCCTGCACCGCGCGGCGCAGGACATCGTAGCGGGTCGGGTGGAGCGCGCGGAACGAGAGGTCGAGCAGTTCGCGATAGACGACGTAGAGCCCGAGACGACTCGCGATCGGCGCGTAGATCTCGAGGGTTTCGTTGGCGATCCGTTTGCGCTTGTCGGACTTGACCGCGTCCAGGGTGCGCATGTTGTGCAGGCGGTCGGCAAGCTTGATCAGGATGACGCGCACGTCGCGCGCCATGGCGAGCAGCATCTTGCGGAAGCTCTCGGCCTGCTGCTGTTCCTTGGACGAGAAGGCGACCCGGTCGAGCTTGGACAGGCCGTCGACGATGTCGGCGACCTGGGGGCCGAAGCGCTCGTGGATCGTCTGCTTGCTGACCGCGGAATCCTCGATCGTGTCGTGCAGCAGCGCCGCCATCAGGGAATCGGCGTCGAGCTTCCAGCCTGCGCAGATCTCGGCAACCGCTATCGGGTGCGAGATGTAGGGTTCGCCACTGCTGCGGAACTGGCCGAGGTGGGCCTCGTCACCGAAGCGGTAGGCCTCGCGGATCCGGCGCCGGTCTTCCTCGGAAAGATAGTCGATGGATTCCGTCAGGCTGGCGAGGGTGGCCACCGACTGGCCGGGATGCGAGCCGGGGCCGAAGCGGTATTCGACGTAGGGACGCCCGCCGTCGGGTGAATCGGCGTCCGGCGTCCCGGGCATGATCCGCTCGCCGGCGATCGGGCCGACGGTCTCGCGGACGCGGGCAGGAGTGTCGGTTACAGGAGGCCCCATACTGCAAGCCTAACCGACCTTGGGGATATTAGGGAAATTGCCGGCGCGCCAGCGAGGAATCAGGTGGGTACCCGCCTGAGCATCTCGATGCCGACCTTGCCGGCGGCGATCTCGCGCAGGGCCGTCACGGTGGGCTTGTCACGGGACTCGATCTTGGGGGCATGGCCCTGGGCGAGCATGCGAGCCCGGTAGGTGGCTGCGAGCGTGAGTTCGAAGCGATTCGGGATCTGGGTCAGGCAGTCTTCGACGGTGATTCGGGCCATGCTTACTCCGGAAGGGGGCGCGCCGCATCGATGCCGAGGCCGTCGAAGATGCCGCGATGCCGGATCCGCTGCTGGGCGAATCGACACCGCGAGGCCTCGACGATCGCGGCGAGTTGCCGAAGGGCGCCGGCAAACTCTTGATTAATAATAACATATTCGAATCGATCGGCCTGTGCCAGTTCGGGCCGGGCGGCCTGGATCCGGTGCTCGATCACTTCGGGGGAATCCTGCCCGCGGCGCTCGAGGCGCTGGCGCAGTTCCTCGACCGAAGGCGGCGCGATGAAGACCAGCACGGCTTCGGGAAACTGCCGGCGGACCTGCATCGCGCCCTGCCAGTCGATTTCCAGGATGACATCGTCGCCCGCGGCGATCCGGCTCTCGATCCAGGCCCGGGATGTCGCGTAGAGCTTGTCGTGGACCTGGGCCCATTCGAGGAAGTCGCCGGCGTCGCGGCGACGAATGAACTCGGCATGGTCGATGAACTCGTAGTCGACCCCGTCGACTTCGCCGGGGCGGGCGGCGCGGGTGGTGCAGGAAACCGACAGGCGCAGCCTGGGTTGTTCGCCCAGCAGGGCGCGCACCAGCGAGGTCTTGCCGGCGCCCGAGGGCGCGGAGATCACGAACAGGCTGCCGGATTGGGGGTTCGGGCTCATCGGGTGTCGTCGGGCCGGATGGCCGGGAGCGGCGTCCAAGCCTGCCCCGGAATGCCCGCCGGCGATTTGTCAGGCGGGTATCTTACCAACCATGCCGACATGCCAGTGGCGCGCCGCAGCGCGCCCATTCGCGGTCAGGCAAGCGCCGGACAGGAGGCGCCTTGGGATGCCGAATGCGTCACGCCTGCGCCGAGAAATGCGCCATCGTCGCCTGCACGCCGCTGCCGGCGAGCCGGATGCCCGAGAGCTGCAGGCCCATCTCGACGCCGGCGACCATCGCCACCAGCGTGAGGTCGTTGCTGTCGCCGAGGTGGCCCATGCGGAACATGCGGCCGCGGAGCTTGCCCAGGCCGGTACCGAGCGACAGGTCGAAGCGCGTGTGGATCAGTCGGCGCAGCGCGTCGGCATCGACGCCTTCGGGCGTGATGACGCCGGTCAGCACCGGTGAATACACCGCCGGATCGACGCACTGGATCGGCAGGCCCCAGGCGTTGACCGCGGCGCGCACGCCGGCGGCCCAGCGCTGGTGGCGGGCGAACACCTTGTCCAGGCCTTCGGCGAGCAGCATGTCGAGCGATTCGGACAGGCCGTAGAGCAGGTTGGTGTTGGGCGTGTACGGCCAGTAGCCGTCCTTGTTCATCTCGACGATCTCGCCCCAGGCCCAGTAGGACTTCGGCAGCTTCGACTGCTTCGAGGCCTCCAGCGCCCGGGGCGACAAGGCATTGAAGCCGATGCCGGGCGGCAGCATGAGCCCCTTCTGGGAGCCGCCCACCGCGATGTCCACGCCCCATTCATCGTGCCGGTAGTCGGCGCTGGCCAGGCCCGAGATGGTGTCCACCATCAGCAGGGCGGGATGGCCGGCGGCGTCGATGGCCTTGCGCACCGACGCGATATCGGAGGTGACGCCGGTGGATGTTTCGTTGTGCACCACGCACACCGCCCGGATCCGCTTTTCGGTGTCACTGCGCAGGCGCTCCTCGATCAGGTCGGCCTGGACGCCTCGGCGCCAGCCCGGTGCCTGGGGCAGATGATCGTCGGGGCCGTCCCAGGCGAGGATCTCGACTTCCAGGCCGAGCCGTTCCGCCACCTTCCGCCACAGGGATGCGAAGTGTCCGGTCTCGTACATCAGGACATGATCGCCGGGGCTCAGGGTGTTGCAGAGCGCGGCCTCCCAGGCGCCGGTGCCGGACGACGGGTAGATCACCACCGGATGCCGCGTCCCGAACACCTGCCGGACGTCATCGAGGACTTTCAGGCCGAGCTGGCCGAACTCCGGCCCCCGGTGGTCGATCGTGGGCAGGCTGATGGCCCGCAGGATGCGATCGGGCACCGGGCTGGGGCCGGGGATCTGCAGGAAGTGGCGGCCGGTGGGGTGGAAGTCGAGCGTCGGCATGGCGATTCCAGAGGGCGGTACGAATTGCATGCAAAGGGAGGATTCCAAGGATGGGCATCCCGATATCCGGCTAAAGTATAGTCCGCGGATTGCATGCAAAATGCATTCTGGAGGATGCCATGGCGGAGATCATCGAGATCGCCCGGCCGGCGCTGCATGAGCAGGTGGCCGCGCGCCTGCGCACGATGCTGGTCGAAGGGCATATCGAACCGGGTGCCAAGCTCAACGAACGGGAGCTCTCGGAACTGCTGGGCGTGTCGCGCACGCCGCTGCGCGAAGCCATCAAGCTGCTGGGCTCCGAAGGCCTGGTGGACCTGCTGCCCAATCGCGGCGCGGTTGCCGTCAAGCTGGGCGAAGTCGACGTGCTGCACCTCTTCGAGGTGCTGGCCCATCTGGAGGGGCTGTCGGGCGAACTCGCGGCGCAGCGCATCACCGATGAGGAACTCGCCGAGATCCGGGCGCTGCACTTCGAGATGCTCGCCGCTCATGCCCGCAAGGACCTGTCGGGCTACTACCGGCTCAATGCCCTGATCCATGCCGCGATCAACCGTGCCGCCAGGAATCCGGTACTCACCCGGACCTACGACGGCATCAATGCACGGGTGCAGTCGCTGCGCTTTCGCACCAACCAGAATGCGACGAAGTGGAAGCGCGCGGTGAAGGAGCACGAGCGGATGGTCGAAGCGCTGGAAGCGCGGGACTCCACCACCTTGCGCGCGGTGCTGGTCGAGCATCTGGAGAACAAGCGCGATACCGTGGTCGCCCTGCTGCGCGCCGGGCAGATCCATCCTCGTTCCGCGAACCACTGATCCGCCATGTCGATCGCATCCGCCCCCCACCTGCTGCCGGCGTCCGGCACCACATTGCCCCCTGGCGACGTCGCCGAGGCACTGGCGCGCCGCCTGCGCGCGGAAACCCGCGGCGAAGTCCTGTTCGACGCCGCGTCGCGCGGTCGCTATGCCACCGATGCCTCGATCTACCAGATCATGCCGGTCGGCGTGTTCGTGCCGACCTGCGAGGACGATATCGCGATCGCGCTGCAGGTCGCGGGCCAGCTGAAGGTGCCGGTGCTGCCCCGCGGCGCGGGCACCAGCCAGTGCGGCCAGACCACCGGGGCGGCGCTGGTGATCGACAACACGAGGCACTTTCGCAAGCTGTTGTCGCTGGACGTCGAAGCCGGTGTCGCCGAGGTCGAACCCGGCCTGGTGCTCGACCACCTGAACGCCGAACTGAAGCAGCATGGCCTGTGGTACCCGGTGGACGTCTCGACCGGCGCGCAGGCCACCCTGGGCGGCATGGCCGGCAACAATTCCTGCGGCTCGCGCTCCATCGCCTACGGCAACATGGTGCACAACGTGCTGGGCGCCCGCGCATGGATGTCCGATGGCGAGCTCCTGCGCTTCGGTCCGGTGGCGCAGGCTGTGGGGCGCACGGCGCGCATCGCCGAGTTCGTGCACGGGCTGGCGGTGCGGCACCGGGACGAGATCCATGCGCACTGGCCCCGCGTGATGCGCCGGGTCGGCGGATACAACCTGGACATCTTCGACAACCGTAGCGAACGTCCCTATACGCTGGACGGCAGCGTCAACCTGGCGCAGCTCCTGGTCGGCTCCGAAGGCACCCTGACGTACACCCGCTCGCTCACGCTCAAGCTGAGCCCGCTGCCGCGCGCGAAGGTGCTGGGCGTCGTCAACTTCCCGAGCTTTCGGGCGGCGATGGAGTCGGCGCAGCACCTCGTGAAGCTCGGGCCGAGCGCGGTCGAGCTGGTCGATCGCACGATGATCGAACTGAGCCTGGCCAATCCCGCCTTCCGGCCCACCATCGAGACGGCGCTGATCGACCGTCCGGCCGCCATCCTGCTGGTGGAGTTCTCGGGCGAGGAGAAGGCGGCGCTGCTGCCGAAGCTGCGCCAGCTCGTCGAGCTGATGGGCGAGCTCGGCCTGCCCGGCAGTGTGGTCGAGATGCCGGACGATGCGCCACAGAAGAATCTCTGGGAGGTGCGCAAGGCGGGCCTGAACATCATGATGAGCCTCAAGGGCGACGGCAAGCCGGTGAGCTTCATCGAGGACTGCGCGGTGCCTCTGGAGCACCTGGCCGAGTACACCGACGCGCTCACCGACGTGTTCGCCCGGCACGGCACCCGTGGCACCTGGTATGCGCATGCCTCGGTCGGTACGCTGCATGTGCGGCCCATCCTGGATATGCGCACCGACGGCGCGGGGAAGATGCGCGCCATCGCCGAAGAAGCCTCGGCGCTGGTGCGCAAATACCGTGGCGCCTACAGTGGCGAGCATGGCGACGGCCTGTGCCGCGGGGAATGGATCGAATGGCAGTTCGGTCCGGCGATCAACACCGCGTTTCGCGAGATCAAGCGGCATTTCGACCCGGACGGCCTGTTCAATCCGGGCAAGATCATCGATCCGCCGAAGATGGACGATGGCTCGCTGTTCCGCTTTCCGCCCCCAGGCGCGCCCCGGCCCTACGAGCGGATCCCGATCACGCCGGTACTGGACTGGTCGGCCTGGAATGTGCAGGCCGATCCGGTGACCGAGATCACCACGGCGCCCGGCACGGGTGGCGACCTCACCGGCGGCTTCGCCAAGGCCGTCGAGATGTGCAACAACAACGGCCATTGCCGCAAGTTCGACGCCGGCACCATGTGCCCGAGCTATCGGGTCACGCGCGACGAGCAGCACCTGACCCGCGGGCGCGCCAACACCCTGCGCCTGGCACTGTCGGGCCAGCTCGGGCCGGATGCCTTCACCAGCGAGGCCATGTACGAGACCATGGACCTGTGCGTCGGCTGCAAGGGCTGCAAGCGCGAATGCCCGACCGGCGTCGACATGGCCCGGATGAAGGTGGAGTTCCTCGCGCACTACAAGGCGAAGCACGGGTACACCCTCAAGGACCGGCTGATTGCCCATCTGCCCAGGTACGCCGGGTTCGCGAGTCGCCTGCCGTGGCTGCTGAACCTGCGCAACAGGGTGCCGGCGCTGCGATGGCTGGGCGAGAAGACGCTCGGGTTCTCGGGGAAACGATCGCTGCCCGAATGGCGCAGCGACACCTTCTGGCGCTCGGGCGGGATGGCGGGCTTCATCGATGCGGAGCCGGCACTCGCGCGCGCTGCCGCCGGCGATCGGGTGGCGGTGCTCTTCGTCGACACCTTCAACGGCATGTTCGAGAACGAGAACGCACTGGCGGCAGCGGGTGTGCTGCAGGCGGCGGGCTATGTGCTGCACACGCCGGCAAAGGGCGGCGGGAACCACTGCTGCGGCCGGACCTACCTCGCCAGCGGCATGGTCGACCAGGCGAAGGCCAGCGCCGGCGCGCTGGTGGATGCTCTCGCGCCGATGGCCGCTGCCGGCATCCCGATCGTCGGGCTCGAACCCTCGTGCCTGCTGAGCTTGCGCGACGAAACCCTGATCATGGGCCTGGGCGAGCCGGCAAGGATCGTCGCGTCGCAGGCGCTGCTGTTCGAGGAGTTCGTCGCGCGCGAGGCCGGGGCGGGGCGCTTCTCGATCGCACTACGGGAAGCGCCGGCGCCGATCCTGGTCCATGGTCATTGCCACCAGAAGGCGTTCGGGGCGGTCAGTCCGATCCTCGACGTGCTGCGGCTGATCCCGGGCGCCGAGCCGAAGCTGATCGAGAGCTCCTGCTGCGGCATGGCCGGCAGCTTCGGCTTCGAAGCCAGCCATTACGATATCTCCATGGCGATGGCCGAAGCCGCGCTGCTGCCGGCGATCCGCAAGCAACCGGATGCGATCGTGGTGGCCGACGGAGCCAGTTGTCGCCACCAGATCGCCGACGGCGCGGGCCGGGAGGCGATCCATGTGGCACGGCTGCTCGAACGGCTGCTGCTTGCGCCCTGATCCTCTGGGCCTTCCGTTCCAATCCACAGGTAGAGAGAAGACGCCATGAAGAACAAGCCGATCCTGGAACTCGCCGATCTCAAGCTCATCGCGCAGGCCGCCGAAGCCGAAGCCCTGAAGAATCACTGGGCGGTGAGCATCGCCATCGTCGACGACGGCGGCCACCTGCTGTGGCTGCAGCGCCTGGACGGCGCCGCGCCGATCTCGGCCCATATCGCACCGGCCAAGGCGAGGACCGCGGCCATGGGGCGCCGCGAGAGCAAGTCCTACGAGGACATGATCAACGGCGGGCGCGCCTCCTTCCTGAGCGCTCCGGAACTGCAGGGGATGCTCGAAGGCGGCGTGCCCATCGTCAAGGACGGCCAGTATCTCGGGGCGGTCGGGGTGAGCGGTGTGAAGTCGACCGAGGATGCGCAGATCGCGCGGGCGGGGATCGCGGCGCTGGGGCTGTAGGTAGCGGCGCACCATGACCAGCAAGGAACCCCTTCACCAGCCGATCGACGACAAGGCCCGCGCGCTTGCTCGTCGACTGGTGCGAACCGCCCGCTTCGGTGCGCTGGCCGTGCTCGAGCCTGACGGCGGACACCCCTATGCAAGCCGGGCCGCGGTGGCGCCGGACATCGATGGCGTGCCGGTGATGCTGCTGTCCTCGCTGTCGCCGCATACCGCTGCGCTGGACGCCGATCCACGTTGCACCCTGCTGCTCGGCGAGCCTGGCCGGGGCGATCCGCTGGCCCATCCGCGCCTGTCGGTGGTCGGGCTGGCACGGCGCCTGTTGCGCGATTCGGAGGAGGATGCGCGGGTGCGCGGGCGCTTCCTGGCACGCCATCCGAAGGCCGAACGCTATGCCGGGTTCGACGATTTCGCATTCTTCCGGCTCGAGCCGCAGCGCGCGGTGCTGGTCGGCGGCTTCGGCCGGGCGTTCGAGCTGGGGCGCGACGATGTTCTTGGCGGAGCCATGCTCGGCGGAGCGGATCTTGTCGCCGGTACACCGGAGCCCGCCGTAAGCGTTGCACTGCTGGCGGCTCTCGCCGCGTACGAGCGCACAGCGGTCGAGCACATGAACGAGGACCATGCCGATGCAGTGGCACTGTATGCGACGCGGCTGTGCCGCGCGCAAGCCGGCGACTGGCGGCTTGTGTCGGTCGACCCCTACGGCATCGACATGACGAGCGGTGAGCGGATCGAGCGGCTGGAGTTCGATGCGCCGCTGGCCGAAGCGGCACAATTGCGCAAGTTGCTGGTCGAGCTTGCCGGGCGGGCGCGGGCTGCGCATCCGCCGCAGGTCGACGGCGGCTGATGGACCTTGAATCAGGATGGAACGAAGGGCGGAGGGCGTATGCGCGGATTGGTCGACAAGGTAGTCGTCATCACCGGTGCCGCCGGTGGTATCGGTCGGGCATTGACCTTGCGGTTCTGCGAAGAGGGGGCCCGGGTTGTCGGCCTGGATCTCGATGCCGACGGCCTGGAAGACCTGGAGCGGCAACTCGGGGAGTATTCGGGGCGCCTGTTCCTCCAGCCCCTGGACATCACGGACTACGGCAAGGTGAAGTCCACCATCGATGACATCCATCGCAAGCATGGTCGTATCGATATCCTCGTCAACAACGCGGGCTGGGATGTGGCGGAGCAGTTCGTCGACACGACACCCGGGTTCTGGGACAAGGTGATCGCGATCAACCTGAAGGGCCCGCTGAACCTGCAGCACGCGGTGTTGCCATTCATGATCGAGGCCGGCGGCGGCCGGATCATCAATATCGCGTCCGACGCCGGTCGGGTGGGCTCATCCGGCGAATCGGTCTATTCGGCCTGCAAGGGCGGGATCATTGCCTTCAGCAAGACCCTCGCTCGCGAGACGGCCCGCAGGAACGTGCGCGTCAACGCCGTCTGCCCCGGCCCTACCGATACAGCACTGCTTCGCTCGTTCGCGGGCGAGGGCGATTACGGCCGGAAGATCTACGATGGCCTGAAGCGGGCCATTCCGCTCAAGCGCCTGGGCCAGCCCGAGGACATCCCGGGAATAGTGGCCTTCCTGGCAAGCGATGACGCGGATTTCATCACCGGACAGGTGATCAGCGTATCCGGCGGCCTCACCATGCACGGGTGACGATCCGCGGATCCTGCTCCCCGGGGAGCCAGCGAAGATCCGCTTCCAGCCCGCCACACCGGCGTTTCAGGCGCCGGAAGTCAGGCTCGAATCCGGCCAGATCTCGTCGGATGCGATCGATACCTGCGGCAAGGCCTGCATCGTCACCGTGAACGGCGCCTCGATCTGCTGCACCGATGCGAAGCGGCCTTCGGCGGCAAGCGGATCGCGGAAGAGGTGCAGACGACGCCCCCCGACCTCGACGACCCAGTACTCGCGCACGCCGTGCGATGCGTAGACCCGGGCCTTGGTGATGCGGTCGTAGTGCAGGGAGGAATCGGCGACCTCGACCGCCAGCAGGACGTCGCCGGCGCCAGGATGGTGGCTGGCGTAGTCATCCGATCGGGGCCTGAGCAGCATGAAATCGGGCTGCGGCATGGACCACGGCGGCAGTTTCATCGGATGGCCGACCGAGACGATCGCGTCATCCGCGGCCCGGCGCACCAGCAGCCGGTTCAGGCGGATGTCGACCGACGCATGGCCGGTGCCGATCGGCGGCATGTCGATCAGGTCTCCCTCGATCAGCTCGATGCGGGCGTCCTCGGGGAGGATGCCGGCCTCGCCGAGCCGCACGTAGTCGTCGACCGACCACTTGCGGCGCATGGGTTCGACGACGGCGTTCATCGGGTCGTTCATTGCTGGCGGGTGGTGCTGGATGAAGGATGAAACAGTCTATCCCCGCGCGCCATCGGCCGGAAGGCCGCTACGTACGAGGTAGTTGGGAGGCGGGCAGGGCTCCTCGGTTCACCAGCCAAGGGGTCCGTAGAATCGAACTCATCCGGACGAACCGGGAGAGACATCATGCGTTCAGCCTCCCTGCATGGCGTCGTGGTGACAGCCGTCTTGGCCCTGGTCCTCGGTGCCTGCGCCACCCATGCTCCCTCGCCCCGGGCCGGGTCCCAGGCGTCGTCGGGGCCGCCCGCCGAGGTCCGCGTCGAGTTCGTGGCGCCCGAGCATTTCACCGACATCGGCGAGAAGTTTCCGGGCAGTACGAAGCGACGCGACTCGAACCTGGACGAGCTGCGACAGCATATCGAGGAGCGGGCGCAGCGCGTCCTCGCCGAAGGGCAGAGCCTGCGGGTTTCGATTACCGATATCGACATGGCCGGACGGACCGAGCCCTGGCATCCTCGGCTGTGGGATACGCGGATCGTGCGGGACATCTATTCGCCGCGCATTGCGCTGCGCTTCGAGCTGGCCGATGCGCAGGGCACGGTGCTCGGCACCGGTGAGCGGAGCCTGCATGATTCCGCGTTCATGTCGAGAGGCCGCGGCGGCTACATCAACGATCCGCTCCGGTACGAGAAGGCCTTGCTGGACGACTGGATCGAGCGGGAGTTCGGCGCTGCGCGCCGGGGCTGAGCGCTGGTGGGCTGCTCCATGCGGACAACAAGGGCTCAAGCGTGCCCCTCGGACATCCAGTCCTCGACCCGCTGGGTCAAGGTTTCCGAACCTTTGCGCCGAGCACCGAAGCGCAGTTCGCATGCGACCACGACGCTGGTACACACGGTGTCGGGTTCCGCCATCAGAGTTCGTCCCGGGCCTGCGCGGGTGTGTCCTCGATGTCAGGCAGGCCTTCGTCCAGGGGTTCCCAGGAGGCGAGGAGTTCCAGCAGGGATTTCTTGCGGATGGGTGTGAGGATCAGTCGGTCACCGTCCTTGCGGATCAGCACTTCGGTACCTTCCATCTCGAACTCGCGAGGAATCCGCAGCGCCTGGTTGTGGCCATTCCGAAACAGGGCAGCATGACGTTCGGACATGTGACCTCCGGTCGAAAAATTGGCATATGCCAAAGCATTTGCCAACTCGTATGCAGATGCAAGGCGCTGGCGGGTGCGAAATGCAAGGCGATCCGCTTGCGATCGAAGGGGTCGTCGTGCTTCGGTCAGTCGCCGTTCTTCAGAATAGCCGGCATGTCCTCTCGGTCGCCGAGAAGGCGAACGACCGCGCCGGCTTCAACGCAGGTTATCCAGGGTCTGCTTCCTGAGTCGGGCGACGCGCTTCGGCGAAAGGGCCTGACCGGGACCGGAGCTGAGTCCCTCCTGGATCAGCTCGCGTAGGCGCTTCTTCGCCTGTTCTTCCTGGTAACTCTTGTCAAGAACGGGGTGATGCGGCCGTCCGGATGAACGAGTGTGGACGGATGCCATATGGCCTCTCCCGTGGCGTGATGGTAAGCTCACCATAACAGCATACCATCAAGGTGATTGCCATGGCTCGCATGTCGATACGGGCTACCTACGCGCTGGATGAAGAGACCGATCGGCGCATCAGGCATCTTGCCAGAGCCTGGCAGGTCTCCCAGGCGGAGGTGATTCGCCGCTCGGTGCAAGCTGCCGCGGAACGATTCGGCAAGACCTTGACGCCCGCCGAGGTCGTGGCGTGCTACGCCGAAGGGGCGTTGCCGCGCAACAAGCAGGAGACAAGGCAAGCCATCCGGTCCTTGCGTGCCCTGCGTCATGCGGACGACGAGCTGCGGGCTGCCGAGACACCGTGATTCATTTCGACACGAATGCGTTGATCGCTTTGCCGCAGTGGGCCCGCGAACACCATGCCGTCGTTCGCCGGGTACTGGATGGAGAAGTGGTGGCAGTTTGCGCGGTGGTCTGGTACGAGTACCTGCTAGGGCCCCTGGCCGATGGTGAGGCCGAACTCGCCCACGCCTTCGTGTCCGGCAGGATCGAGCCGATCCTGGAAGCGGATGCGGTGCTGGGCACGGAATTGTTCAACGCCGCCGGCCGTCGTCGAACCCTGAAAACCGATGCCCTGATTGCCGCCTCCGCCATTCGCGCCGGTGCGGATTTCGTGACGATCAACATCGCCGACTTCAAACCGTTCGTGGAGCATGGCTTGCGGCTGATCCCGGCCAAGGTATAGACGGATGGATCAGCGCAGCATCAGCTTCACGATCAGCCGGGCCAGGCGGCCATAGGGTGGGCGCAGGAGGTTCGCCGGGTTGCGACGGCCCTGCACCAGCACACCCTTGGCGTGGCTCATGGCCCGGAAGCCCTCGATACCGTGATAGGCGCCGATGCCGCTGGCGCCGACGCCGCCGAAGGGCAGGTCGTCCTGGGCGTAGTGCAGCAAGGTGTTGTTGATGGTGACGTTGCC
>JBAYRO010000025.1:0-41322 GCA_041676645.1 Burkholderiaceae bacterium
ACGGCGGTGGTGGCGGCTACGGCGGTGGTGGCGGTGGCCGGGGTGGCTACGGTGCCGGTGGCGGTGGTGGTGGCGGCCGCGGCTACGGTGACCGCGGCGCCTGAACCTCGTTCATCGACCGATACCAGACCAGACATGATGCGCCGGATGGCGCCGGGCCTGCCCGGCACCTCCGGCGTTCCTGTCGGAATCGCCTGTTTGCGGTGATCCCGCCGGAATTGCCGCGCGCGGGGCAGGGCCCGCGCTGCCGGGCTCACATGTTCGGATAGTTCGGGCCGCCGCCGCCTTCCGGGACCACCCAGACGATGTTCTGGGTCGGATCCTTGATGTCGCAGGTCTTGCAGTGGACGCAGTTCTGCGCATTGATCTGCAGGCGGTCGGCGCCGGTGCCTTCGTCCTTCACGAACTCGTAGACCCCGGCCGGGCAGTAGCGCTGTTCCGGTCCGGCATAGCGGGCGAGATTGACGTCCACCGGGATCGACGGATCCTTCAGGGTCAGGTGGATCGGCTGGTCTTCCTCGTGGTTGGTGTTCGAGAGGAACACCGATGACAGCTTGTCGAAGCTGATCTTGCCATCCGGCTTCGGATAGGTGATCGGGGTGCACTCGGCCGCCGGCTTGAGGTAGTCGTGGTCGGCCTTGTCGACATGCATGGTGAAGGGCGCCTTGCCCTTGAAGACGACCTGGTCGATGCCCACGAGCAGGGTGCCCATCCAGAGGCCCTTGTTCATGGCGGGCTTGAAGTTGCGCGCCCGGTAGAGTTCGTCGTGCAGCCAGGAAGCCTCGAAGGCCTTCGGGTAGGACTCGAGCACATCGTTGGCGCGATCGGCCCCGAGCGCCTCGAAGGCCGCTTCGGCGGCGAGCATGCCGGTCTTGAGCGCGGCATGGCTGCCCTTGATGCGCGCGGCGTTCAGGAAACCGGCATCGCAGCCGACCAGCGCGCCGCCGGGGAATACCGTCCTGGGCAGTGCATTGAGTCCGCCGGCGGTGAGCGAGCGGGCGCCGTAGGCGATGCGCTTGCCGCCTTCGAAGAAGCGCCGGATCAGCGGGTGGGTCTTGTAGCGCTGGAATTCGTCGAAGGGCGAGAGATAGGGGTTGGTGTAGTTCAGCCCGACCACGTAGCCGACCGCGACCTGGTTGTTCTCGAAGTGATACAGGAAGGCGCCGCCGTAGGTATCGTTGGGCAGTGGCCAGCCCGCCGTGTGCATCACCAGGCCTTCCTCGTGGCGGGCCGGGTCGATCTCCCAGAGTTCCTTCAGGCCGATGCCGTAGCTCTGCGGATCGCATTCGCGGGCGAGGTCATAGCGGGCGAAGAGCTGGCGGCCGAGATGGCCGCGCGAGCCCTCGGCGAACAGGGTGTACTTGGCATGGAGCTCGATGCCCGGCTGGAACTGGTCGGTGGGCTCGCCGTTGCGACCCACGCCCATGTTGCCGGTGGCCACGCCGCGTACCGCGCCGTCGTCGGTGTACAGGATCTCGGCCGCGGCGAACCCGGGGTAGATCTCGATCCCGAGGGCCTCGGCCTGCTGGCCGAGCCAGCGCACGACGTTGGCCAGGCTGACGATGTAGTTGCCGTGGTTCTTGAAGCAGGCGGGCAGCATCCAGTTGGGTGTACCCCGGCCGCCGGTCTCGGTCAGGAACAGGAAGCGGTCCTCGGTCACCAGCGTGTTGAGCGGGGCGCCGCGTTCCTTCCAGTCGGGGAAGAGCTCGGTGATGGCCTGCGGGTCCATGACGGCGCCCGAGAGGATGTGGGCGCCGACCTCCGAGCCTTTCTCGATGACGCAGACGCTGACTTCACGGCCATGCTCGGCCTCGAGCTGCTTGAGTCGGATCGCTGCGGCCAGGCCGGCGGGGCCGGCGCCGACGATGACGACGTCGAACTCCATCGCGTCGCGTTCGATTTCCATGAGGCGTCTCCAGGGTCAGTTCGCCACGCAGGCAGTGCGCAGCGGGTGCTGCGAGTCTCGGTTCCGCCAATTGTCGCGGAAACAGCCGCGCCCGTCCAAATCGGACCGATCGGCTATGATCGACGCCATTGGCCATGACAGGCAAACGAACGGAGGCGCGCATGGCGACCACATTCGATCTCACCGGCAAGACCGCCCTGGTGACCGGCGCCTCGAGCGGGCTGGGGGCCCGGTTCGCCACCGTCCTCGCCGACAACGGCGCCCATGTGGTGCTGGCATCGCGCCGGCTCGAACGGCTCAAGGAACTGCGCGCCTCCATCGAGGCGGAAGGCGGCGCGGCCAGCGTGCTTGCGCTCGATGTGACGGATACCGATGCCATCGACGGGGCGATCGCCAGCGCCGAAGCGCAGGCGGGGCCGATCGACATCCTCGTCAACAATTCCGGCGTGAGCACCACCCAGCGGCTGCTCGATGTCAAGCCGGCGGATTTCGACTTCGTCCTCGACACCAACCTGAAGGGCGCCTTCTTCGTCGCGCAGGCGGTCGGCCGCCGCATGGTCGAGCGGGCGAAGTCGCACCCCGGGGCCGAGGCGCGGATCATCAACGTCGCGTCGATGGCGGGTCTCAAGGCGCTCGCGCAGATCGGCATCTACGCCATGAGCAAGGCGGCGGTGATCCACATGACCCGGGCGATGGCGCTCGAGTGGGGACGCTACGGCATCAACGTCAACGCGATCTGCCCGGGCTACATCCGCACCGAGCTCAACGACGCCCACTGGGAGACCGAGGGCGGGCAGCGCCTGATCGCGATGCTGCCGCGTCGACGCGTCGGCGACCCCGAGGATCTCGACGGCCTGCTGGTGCTGCTGGCGTCGGGACGGTCGGGATTCATCAACGGCGCGGTCATCGCGGCCGACGACGGCTTCGCCATCTGAGGGCCTGTGAACACTGTCCACAGGGTCTGCGCGGATAGAGGTGATACTTGAACCAGGAAGCGGCTGAAGAGGAGCGGCCGATCGCGGTCTTCGAGATGGACCTGCCGATCCGCTGGGGCGACATGGACGCGATGGGCCATGTCAACAACACGGTGTACTTCCGCTACATGGAGCAGTTGCGGATCGACTGGTTCGGCCGGCTCGGGTTTCCGCCCGATCCCAGCGGCGAGGGGCCGGTCATCGTCAACGCCCATTGCAGTTTCATGCACGAGTTGCGCTATCCCGGCGCCGTCCGGGCCCGGCAGCTGATCGGTCGCATCGGCCGATCGACCATCGAGACGGTGGTCGAGATGAGCCACAGCGACGAGCCCGGGCGTATCTGCGCGACCGGCGGCGCCACCATCGTCTGGGTGGATTTCCCGAAGAGGAAATCGGCCCCGCTACCCGACTGGGTGCGGGAGATCGTGGTCAAGCCGCTCGTCTAGACGAGCGCCGGGGCGCGCCTCGGGGCGCGTCCCGCGGGCTCAGGCCAGCGCGCTGGCATCGACCGGGCAGCCGGTCTTGGCCTTCAGTTCCTCGACCGTGACACCGGGCGCGAGCTCGAGCAGGCGCAGGCCCGAAGGGGTGACCTCGAGCACGCCGAGGTCGGTGATGATCTCGTTGACCACGCCCACGCCGGTCAGCGGCAGGTTGCATTCGGGCAGGATCTTGATGTCCTCGGTGCCGTCCTTCTTGCGGGCGGTGTGCTCCATCAACACCAGGACGCGGCCGACGCCGGCGACGAGGTCCATGGCGCCGCCCATGCCCTTGACCATCTTGCCGGGGATCATCCAGTTGGCGAGGTCGCCCTTTTCGCTGACCTGCATCGCGCCCAGGATGGCGAGGTTGATCTTGCCGCCGCGGATCATGGCGAAGGAATCGGCGCTGGCGAAGATGGACGAGCCGGGCAGGGTGGTGACCGTCTGCTTGCCGGCGTTGATGAGATCCGGGTCGACTTCGTCCTCGGTCGGGAAGGGGCCGATGCCGAGCAGGCCGTTCTCGCTCTGCAGCCAGACTTCCATGTCATCGGGCACGTAGTTGGCAACGAGGGTCGGCAGGCCGATGCCGAGATTCACGTAGAAGCCGTCGCGCAGTTCCTTGGCGGCGCGGGCGGCCATCTGGTCACGGGTCCAGGGCATGACGATCTCCTCAGCGGGTCGGGCGCGTGGTGCGCTGTTCGATGCGCTTTTCCGGCGCCGGGTTGTGCACGATCCGGTGCACGTAGATTCCGGGCAGGTGTACATGGTCCGGGTCGATCTCGCCGACGGGCACAATCACCTCCACCTCGGCGACGCACAGCTTGCCGGCCATCGCCACGTTCGGATTGAAGTTGCGCGCGGTGCGACGGAACACCAGGTTGCCGGATTCGTCGGCCATCCAGGCCTTCACGAGGGAGACATCCGGTACGAGCGAGTGCTCCATGACGTACATGTGGCCGTCGAACTCGCGTGTTTCCTTGCCATCGGCCACCAGGGTGCCGTAGCCGGTGCGCGTGAAGAAGGCCGGGATGCCGGCGCCGCCGGCGCGCAGCTTCTCCGCCAGGGTGCCCTGTGGGGTGAACTCGAGCTCGAGCTCGCCACTGAGGTACTGGCGTTCGAATTCCTTGTTCTCGCCCACGTAGCTCGCGATCATCTTGCGGACCTGGCGGCTCTGCAGGAGCAGGCCCAGGCCGAAATCGTCGACACCGGCATTGTTCGACACACAGGTCAGGTCCTTGACGCCGGAATCGCGCAGGCCCGCGATCAGGGCTTCGGGGATGCCGCAAAGACCGAATCCGCCGACGGCGATCATCTGGCCGTCGGCGACGACATCGGCCAGCGCGCTGGTGGCGTTCGGGAAGACCTTGCTCATGGGAGACCTCGCTAGCGGGGGCGGGTGGCGATGAGGAATTATAAGCACCGCCGGACGGTCCGGGCGGAGGGCCGGGTCCGGGCCCGACAAGATATAATCCCCCTTTCCCGGCGGGCTGTTCATGACCAAATTCGTTTTCGTCACCGGTGGCGTGGTGTCGTCACTGGGCAAGGGCATTGCGGCGGCATCGATGGCGGCGCTGCTCGAGTCGCGTGGGGTCAGGGTGACCCTGCTCAAGCTGGATCCCTACATCAACGTCGATCCGGGCACCATGAGCCCGTTCCAGCACGGCGAGGTCTTCGTCACCGAGGACGGCGCCGAAACCGACCTCGACCTCGGCCACTACGAGCGCTTCATCTCCGCCCGGATGCGGCGCGCGAACAACTTCACCACCGGCCAGATCTACGAATCGGTCATCAAGAAGGAACGCCGCGGCGAGTATCTCGGCCGCACCGTCCAGGTGATCCCGCACATCACCAACGAGATCCAGACCTTCATCGAGCGCGGCGCCGGGGTCGGCACCCAGGATGCCGTCGAGGTCGCGATCGTCGAGATCGGCGGCACGGTGGGCGACATCGAATCCCTGCCCTTCATCGAGGCCGCCCGGCAGATGAGCCTCAAGCGCGGTCGCGGCAACTGCTGCTTCGTGCACCTGACCCTGGTTCCGTTCATTCCGTCGGCTGGCGAGCTCAAGACCAAGCCGACCCAGCATTCGGTCCAGAAACTGCGCGAGATCGGCATCCAGGCCGACCTCCTCCTGTGCCGGGCCGATCGCCGCATTCCCGAGGACGAGCGCGCCAAGATCTCGCTGTTCTCGAACGTGCCCCTCGATTCCGTGATCTCCGTCTGGGACGCCGACAGCATCTACAAGATTCCCCGCATGCTGCACGAGCAGCGGGTCGACGAGCTGCTCTGCGAAGTGCTGCGGCTCGATGTCCGCCCGGCGGACCTCGCGGTCTGGGACCGCCTGGTCGAGGCGCAGGCCAATCCCAAGCGCAGCGTGCGCATCGCGATGGTCGGCAAGTACGTCGAGCTCACCGAGTCCTACAAGTCGCTCACCGAAGCGCTCACCCATGCCGGCATCCACACCACCAGCCGGGTCGAGATCGACTACATCGATTCCGAGCGCATCGAGGCCGAGGGCACCGAGGAGTTCGCCCGCTACGACGCGATCCTCGTGCCGGGCGGTTTCGGCCGCCGGGGTGTCGAAGGCAAGATCCGCGCGATCCGCTATGCCCGCGAATCCGGCATCCCCTTCCTCGGCATCTGCCTGGGCATGCAGCTCGCCGTGGTCGAGTTCGCCCGCGATGTCTGCGGCCTCGAGAACGCCAACAGCACCGAGTTCGATCCGCTCACGCCGCATCCGGTCATCGGGCTGATCACCGAGTGGACCGATCGCGAAGGCAAGGTCGAGCGCCGCAGCGAGGATTCCGGCCTGGGCGGCACGATGCGCCTGGGCGCCCAGCGCTGCGCGGTCGTGCCCGACAGCCTCGCCGCCTCGATCTACGGCGATTCCGTCAACGAGCGCCATCGCCATCGCTACGAAGTCAACAACCACTACGTCGAACGCCTCGAGGCGGCCGGCCTGCGCATCGCCGCGCGCACGCCCTCCGAGCGACTCACCGAGATCATCGAGCTGCCCCGCCAGGGCCCTGGCTCGCACCCCTGGTTCCTCGGGGTCCAGTTCCATCCGGAGTTCACCTCCACTCCGCGCGCCGGGCATCCCCTGTTCATCAGCTACATTCGCGCTGCGATCGCGCGCTCGCAGCAGGTGGCCGAACGCAAGGTCGCCTAGAGCCAGTGGACGCGTCCGCTCCGTTCACATGTCCTGATCGCCATCTCGCCGTGCGCTAGGAGACCCGACATGAAGCTCTGTCATTTCGATGCCGGCCTGGATCGGCCCCTGTTCCTGATCGCGGGGCCCTGCGTGATCGAATCGGCCGAACTCGCCTTCGATACCGCCGGCCGGCTCAAGGAGATCACCGACCGCCTCGGCATCCCCTTCATCTACAAGTCGTCCTTCGACAAGGCCAATCGCAGCTCGGGCAAGTCCTTTCGCGGCCCCGGCTTCGACGCCGGACTGAAGGTGCTCGCCGATGTCCGCGAGCGGATCGGCGTGCCGGTGCTGACCGATGTCCACGAGATCGACCAGATCGCCCCGGTGGCCGAGGTCGTCGATGTCCTCCAGACGCCGGCCTTCCTGGTGCGCCAGACCGACTTCATCCGCGCGGTGGCCACCTGCGGCAAGCCGGTCAACATCAAGAAGGGCCAGTTCCTCGCGCCCCACGACATGAAGAACGTGATCGACAAGGCGCGCGAAGCCGCCATCGAGGCGGCCGGTGGCGACGCTTCCGCGGGCGATCGCTTCATGGTCTGCGAACGGGGCGTGAGCTTCGGCTACAACAACCTCGTCTCCGACATGCGCTCGCTCGCGATCATGCGCGAGACGGGCTGCCCGGTGGTGTTCGACGCCACCCACTCGGTGCAGCTGCCGGGCGGGCAGGGCACCGCCTCGGGCGGCCAGCGCGAGTTCGTGCCGGTGCTGGCCCGGGCGGCGGTCGCCGTCGGCGTGGCGGGCCTGTTCATGGAAACCCATCCCGACCCCGCGCGGGCGCTTTCGGACGGCCCCAACGCCTGGCCGCTCGATCGCATGGAAGCGCTGCTGGGCACGCTGCGCGAGATCGACGTGCTGGTCAAGGCGGCGGGCTTTCCCGAAGCGGAGCTCGCGGGATGACGACGACGCGGGGCCCGATCTTTCACATTCCGACGTCCATTCCCGTCTATCATTCGAGCATCTGCGCCCGATCGGCGCGGCTGCCCTGCACCCGTTCATAATCGCCAGGACCAGAAGACCTCCAATGAGCACCATCGTCGACATCATCGGCCGCGAAATCATCGATTCCCGCGGCAATCCGACCGTCGAATGCGACGTTCTCCTCGAATCCGGCGCGATGGGCCGGGCGGCGGTTCCTTCGGGCGCTTCCACGGGTTCGCGCGAAGCGATCGAACTGCGCGACGGCGACATGGACCGCTACCTCGGCAAGGGGGTCCTCGGCGCGGTCGAGCACATCAATACCGAGATCTCCGAGGCCCTGATGGGGCTCGACGCAAGCGAACAGGCCTGGATCGATCGCACCCTGCGCGATCTCGACGGCACCGAGAACAAGTCGCGCCTGGGCGCCAACGCCACCCTGGCGGTGTCGATGGCGGTCGCGCGGGCCTCGGCCGAGGAATCCGGCCTGCCGCTCTATCGCTACTTCGGCGGCTCGGGCGCGATGTCCCTGCCGGTCCCGATGATGAACGTCATCAACGGGGGCGCGCACGCCAACAACTCGCTCGACCTGCAGGAGTTCATGATCCTGCCGGTGGGCGCGCCGACCTTCCGGGAATCCCTGCGCTACGGAGCCGAGGTCTTCCATGCGCTGAAGAAGCTCATCCACGACCGCGGCATGTCGACGGCGGTCGGCGACGAAGGCGGCTTCGCGCCCAGCGTGGGCAGCCACGAGGAAGCGATCCAGCTGATCCTTTCGGCGATCGAGGCGGCCGGCTACGAGCCGGGTCGCCAGATCGCGCTGGGGCTCGACTGCGCCAGTTCCGAGTTCTATCGCGACGGCAAGTACCATCTCGCCGGCGAGGACCTGGTGCTGTCGGCGGGCGACTTCGCCAACCTGCTCTCGACCTGGTGCGACAAGTACCCGATCGTCTCGATCGAGGACGGCATGGCCGAGGACGACTGGGACGGCTGGAAGCTGCTCACCGATGTGCTCGGCGACCGGGTCCAGCTGGTCGGCGACGACCTTTTCGTCACCAATACCGAGATCCTCCAGCGCGGCATCGAGCAGGGAATCGCCAACTCGATCCTCATCAAGATCAACCAGATCGGGACACTGACCGAGACCTTCTCGGCGATCGAACTGGCCAAGCGCTTCAACTACACGGCCGTGGTGTCGCATCGTTCGGGCGAAACCGAGGACACCACCATCGCCGACATCGCCGTCGCGACCAATGCGCTGCAGATCAAGACCGGCTCGATGAGTCGCACCGACCGCGTCGCGAAGTACAACCAGCTCCTGCGCATCGAGGAAGACCTCGGCGACGTCGCCAGCTATCCGGGGCGCAACGCCTTCTACAATCTGCGCTAGGCGGGCTTTGCGATGCGCCCCCTGACCATGATCCTGTGCGCTCTCCTGGTTGCCATCCAGTATCCGCTCTGGTTCGGCGAACGAGGCTGGCGCGAGGTATGGCGCCTGAGCGGGCAGCTGGGCGAGCAGCAGCAGGCCAACGCCCGGGTGTCCTCGCACAATGCCGGCCTGGAAGCCGAGTTGCGCGATCTCGCCGAAGGGCGCCAGGCCGTCGAGGAACGTGCCCGCTACGATCTCGGCATGGTGGGGCGCGGCGAGGTCTTCGTGCAGATCAACCAGGCGGGCGAATCGAGCGGCGCCCGCATACAGACCGCCGACTCCGGGCGTTAGACACCATGGTCGCCCGGGACATGGCGGGCGACCGGTCTCCCGGGTCGTAGGTTGCGCGGCGAGCCGCGCCGAGTGCGGGGCCGGGGCGCCGCCTACTGGCGCGTCGGGCTTTCGGGCGCCAGGCCGTCGACGAACAGGGCAGCGCAATCGACCGCATCGAAGCGCCGGGCCTCGTTGCAGAACTCGCAGCGCACCTCGACCTCGCCCTGCTCGGCGAGCACCGATTCGACCTCCTCGCGACCCAGCATCCGGAGCATCGCGCCGACCTTGTCGCGCGAGCAACGGCAGGCGAAGCGCAGCGTGCGCGCTTCGCTGCCGACGAGCCTTTCCTGCCAGAACAGTCGGTGCAGCAGCTGCTCGGCCGGTGTCCCGAGCAGTTCGGCGCGCTCCAGTGTGGCGGCGAGCTGGGTGAGTCGCGGCCAGGCGTCCTCGTCGAACTCCCGCAGCTGGCCGCCGGTGGCCGGCATGCGCTGGAGCATCAGGCCGCGGACGGTGCCGGCGTCGGCGGCCAGCCACAGGCGGGTCGGGATCTGCTCCGAATCGTTCATGTAGCGCTCGATCACCTCGGCCACCGTGGCGCCGTCCAGTGGCACCACCCCCTGGTAGGTGTGCGCGGTGCTGGCGCCCTCGGCGGTGCCGTCGAGCGTCACCACGCAGCGCCCCTTGCCGCTCGCGTTGAGCAGGGCGGTGAAATCGGCATCGTCCGCGATCGGCTCGTCGCCGAGCTTCACGGTCGCTCGGAAGCTGCCGTCCGAGCGGCATTCCACCACCACCAGGCGCACGGGGCCGTCGCCATGCAGCTGCAGGATCAGGGCGCCGTCGTGCTTGATGGTGGCGGCCAGCAGCAGCGCCGCCCCGACCAGCTCGCCGAGGTGCCTGCCCACCGTTGCCGGCAGTTCGTGGCGGCCGAGCACCTCCCGCCAGGCGGCGCCGAGCTCGACGTACTCACCGCGTACCGCGGCGGCGGCACTGAAGCGAAGCAGGCGGTCGGGTACCGGTGCAGTCATCAGTGGCGCCCGGCCGAAGCGAGCGACAGCGAGCGCGGGGGGCGTTTCATCTCAGTCCGAAGCGAGCGGGCGCAGCCTGTCGCGGAACATCGCGGCACGCTGGACATAGCCTTCGGCGCTGGCGCGCAGCCTCGCCATATCGGCCGGCTCGAGCTGGCGGACCACCTTTCCCGGCGCGCCCATGACGACGCTGCCGTCGGGAATCTCCTTGCCTTCGGTGATCAGGGCGCCGGCCCCGATCAGGCAGCCGCGACCGATCCGCGCCCCGTTGAGGATGATCGCCTGGATGCCGATCAGCGAGCCGTCGCCGATGGTGCAGCCGTGCAGCATCGCCTGGTGGCCGATGGTGACGAACTCGCCGACCGTCAGCGGGCTGTCGGGATCGACATGCAGCACGGCGCCATCCTGGACATTGCTGCCGGCGCCGATGCGGATCGCCGCGTTGTCGCCACGCAGGACGGCGCCGTACCAGACGCTGGCGTCGCGGCCGAGGCCGACGTCGCCGATGACGCGCGCGGTGTCGGCGACCCAGGCGCCGGGCCCGATGGCGGGCACCATCGTGTCGAGGGCGAAGACGCTCATCGCGTTCCTCCGGGGATAATCATCGAATGCATTCAAGTGTAAGTCATCGGCCCGAGGTGCTTCGGGCCTGGGCCGGACATGGCTGGCTGCTCGCCGAGCCGGCCCGCAAGCTCGAGTGCGTCGCCGCGATCGCGACGCTGCTCGAGGGGGGCATGCCGGGCGAGCCGACGCCGATGCCGGATCGCGATGCGCTGGCCGCCCGCGAACCCGGCCGTCCGGCCCGGCCGCTGCTGGTCGATCCGCGCGGCGTGCCGCCGCGGCCGGTCGGCAGCGCCGAGGGACGGGCGGCGCTGCTGCACGCCATCGCGCACATCGAGTTCAACGCGATCAATCTCGCGCTCGATGCCGCCTGGCGTTTCGAGGCGATGCCGGAGGAGTTCGTTCGCGACTGGTTGTCGGTCGCGGTCGACGAAGCGAAGCATTTCCGGATGCTGCGCGACGAACTGCGCGAGCGGGGCTACGAGTACGGCGATTTCGATGCCCATGACGGGCTCTGGCAGCTCGCCTGGCGAACCCGCGCGGACGTCCTGGCCCGCATGGCGCTGGTGCCGCGGGTGATGGAGGCGCGCGGGCTGGATGCGACGCCGCCGCTGCAGCGTCGCCTGCGCAGCGTCGGCGATCGACGCGCGGTTGCGATCCTGCAGGTGATCCTCGACGAGGAGGTTCGCCATGTCGCGATCGGCAACCGCTGGTACCATGAGCTGTGCGCCGGGCGCGGGCTCGATCCGCGTGCGAGCTTCATCGAGCTCTACCAGCGCCATGCCGCGCCACCGACCCGTGGCCCCCTGAATCGGGAAGCGCGGCTCGCCGCCGGTTTCACCGATGCGGAGCTCGACTGGCTCAGCGAGGCGGCGCCGGCGGGGCGGCGGCCGCCTCCTGCTCCCGCAGCCTGAGCACCCGGCGCTGCACCTTGCCGGTGGTGGTCATCGGCAGCTCGTCGATGAAGCTGATCTCCTTCGGGTATTCATAGGGCGCCAGTCGGCCGCGGACATGCTGCTGGAGCTCTTCGACCAGCGCCGGGCCCGGCTCGTGCCCGGGGGCGAGGACCACATAGGCCTTCACCAGGTTGCCGCGCTCGGCATCGGGCTTGGGCACCACGGCGGCATTGACGACGGCGGGATGGCCGATGAGGCAGTTCTCCACCTCGCTCGGGCCGATGCGGTAGCCGGCCGCCTTGAACATGTCGTCGGCGCGGCCGCGGTACCAGTAGTAGCCTTCGGGATCGACGCTCGCGAGATCGCCGGTGCGACACCAGTCGCCGGTGTACTTGGCCTCGGTCGCTTCCGGCCGGTTCCAGTAGCCGAGGAAGAGCACCGGATCGGGATCGCCGTGGATGTCGTAGCGGTTGACCGCGATCTCGCCCGTCTCGCCGGGCGCGACCGGATCGCCCTGGTCGTCGAGCAGCGCGATCCGATGGCCGGGATAGGGTCTGCCGATCGCGCCGGAGCGCGCCGGCCAGAGGCGCGAGGATCCGCCCATCAGGTAGTTGGCCTCGGTCTGGCCGAAGATCTCGTTGATCGTGATGCCCAGCGCATCGCCGCTCCAGTCGAACACCGCATCGCCGACCGATTCGCCGCCGCTCATGATGGCGCGCAAGCGCAGGCGGTAGCGCTCGCGCGGCGCCGGTACCGCCTTCATCATCATCTTGAGCGCGGTCGGGAACAGGAAGGTATTGGTGACCCCGTGGCGCTGCATCAGCTCGAACGCGCCTTCGGCCGAGAAGCGGCTGCGCGAGGCGACTATCGGATGGCCGAAATAGAGCGTCGGCAGCAGGGCGTCCATCAGCCCGCCGGCCCACGCCCAGTCGGCGGGTGACCAGAACACGTCCCCGGGCTGGGGAAACCAGTCCTGGGAGGCGACGAAGCCGGGCAGGTGGCCGATCAGGGTCCGGTGCGGAATCAGTGCTCCCTTCGGTGGCCCCGTCGTGCCGCTGGTATAGATCAGCAGGGCGGGGTCGTCGGCGCGGGTGTCGACCGTCCGGTAGCGTTCCGAGCCACCGGCCAGCAGGGTGTTCCAGTGGGTTTCGCCCCGACCCTCGAGAGGCGTGGCGTCGTCGCCGACGACGATGATGCGCGTCGCCGTGCCGGCTTCGAGGCGTGCCTTGCGCAGCGTGTCGAGCGCGCCCGCATCGACGATCACCGTGCGGGCCTCGCTGTCCTGCAGGCGCCAGGCGATCGCGTCGGCGCCGAACAGCACCGACAGCGGCATTGCCACCGCGCCCATGCGCAGGATGCCCATCTGCGCGATCGCGGTCTCCGGGCACTGGGGCAGCAGCAGGGCGACCCGTTCGCCGCGGCGTACGCCATCGGCCGCCAGGGCATTGGCGAGCCGGTTCGCATCGGCCTCGAGCCGCGTGTAGGACAGGGTGTCGACCCGCCCGTCGCCGTGATCGACCTGGATCGCGATGCGACGGGGGTCGCGCGCCCAGCGGGTCGAGCAGACCGTCGAGATGTTGAAGTGCGCCGGCACCAGCCAGCGGAATTCGCGATAGAGCCGGTCGTATCCGACGACCTGGGCCTGGGGCATGGCAGGGGTCTCCTCGGGCGCCGGGAGGCGCGGCCCGAGCGCCGCCGGGGCTCCCGACCAGCACGATTGTGCCTGCCCTGACGGCGCCGGCAAAGGCCGGCCCGGATCGTCGGGCATGCCGGCGCGGCGCGGTCCCGGCGATGGTTTGTCCTGCACTGCAGCAGGATAGGGCGTATCCTTCGCCCCATGAAAACCAGCTTCGTCGCGGGTCGGGGTGACCCGCACACGGTCAATGCCGACCTGCACTGCCATTCGCTGATGTCCGACGGAACCCTGCCTCCGGCCGCGGTCGTCGAACGCGCCGCCGCCCAGGGAGTCGAGGTGCTCGCCCTCACCGACCACGACAATCTCGGGGGAATCGCCGAAGCGGCCGATCGCGCCGGTGAACTCGGCCTGGCCTTCGTGCCCGGCGTGGAGGTCTCGGTCACCTGGGGCGGCGAGACGATCCATGTCGTCGGGCTCAACGTCGATCCGCAGGACCCGGTCCTGCGCGAAGGCCTGGCCAATACCCGCGCCGGCCGTGACGCCCGGGCCGTCGAGATCGGGGAACGGCTTGCCGCGGCCGGCATCGACGGCGCCTACGAAGGCGCGTTGCGCTATGTCGGCAATCCGGCGCTCGTGTCGCGCACGCATTTCGCCCGCTTCCTGGTCGAGGAGGGCGTCTGCCGCGATGTCTCCGACGTGTTCTCGCGCTTCCTCGTCGAGGGCCGTCCCGGCTTCGTGCCCCAGCGCTGGGCGGCGATGGACGAAGCCGTGGGCTGGATCCGGTGCGCCGGCGGGCAGGCGGTGCTGGCCCATCCCGGTCGCTACCGCCTCGGCAGGCTGCAGCGCGATGCGATGATCGGCGACTTCCGCGATGCCGGCGGCGTCGGCATCGAGGTCGTCAGCGGCAGCCATTCCGTCTCCCAGTACGCGGAGTACGCCCGGGTCGCCGTCGAGTTCGGCCTGCTCGCGTCGCGCGGATCCGATTTCCATGGCCCGGGCGAAAGCCACGTCGAGCTGGGCCAGGTGCCACCGCTGCCGGATTCGGTGGTCCCGATCTGGCACGACTGGGAGCTTGCCGCATGACCGTTCGCTACCAGATCCATCCCGTCGACCCCCAGGCCCGGCTCCTGCACCAGGCCGCCGAGATGCTCCGCTCGGGAAATCTCGTCGCGATGCCGACCGACGCCTGCTACGTGCTGGCCTGCCGGCTCGGCGACAAGTCGGCGGTCGATCGCCTGCGCGCGCTGCGTCACCTCGGCGACCGGCACCTGTTCACGCTGATGTGCGCCGACCTGTCGCAGCTCGCCGTCTATGCGCAGGTCGACAACCGGCAGTTCCGCTTCCTGAAGGAAATCACCCCGGGGCCCTACACCGTCATCCTGCCGGCGACCAAGGAAACCCCGCGCCGGCTCTGGCATCCCTCGCGCCGCACGATCGGGCTGCGGGTGCCCGACTCCAGGGTCGCGCTCGGCGTGCTGGAGGCGCTCGGCGAACCGGTGCTGTCCACCAGCCTGATCCTGCCCGGTGAGACCGATCCCCTGCACGAGGCCGACGAGATCATCGAGCGGGTGGGCAAGCAGATCGACGCGGTCATCGACATCGGCGGCCAGGGTTTCGAGCCGACCACGATCGTCGACATGACCGGCCCCGAACCGGCCGTGGTCCGGGCCGGGCGAGGTTCGGTGGAACGCATTACCGGCTGAGGATCGATTCGACGAGCGGCCACCGATGCGGCCCGCTTCGCTTGCTAGAATCGCGCCATGGACTTATCGCTCCCGCAGCTGATCGCGGTCTTCGCCGTTCCGGCGATCTTCGCCATCACGCTGCACGAGGCGGCGCATGGTTACGTGGCCTGGCTGCTGGGCGATCCCACCGCAAGGCACGCCGGGCGCGTGACCGCCAATCCGATCAAGCACATCGACCCGATTGGCACGATCGCCGTGCCCGGCCTGCTGCTGCTCGTCTCCAAGCTCTCGGGCACCGGGCTGGCGCTGTTCGGCTGGGCCAAGCCGGTGCCGGTGGTCTACAGCAACCTGCGCCGGCCCCGGCGCGACATGGGGCTGGTGGCGGCGGCGGGGCCCGCCTCGAACATCGTGATGGCGGTGGGCTGGGCGTTGCTCGCGCGCCTGGCCGTGGGCGAGGGCGAACTCGCCCGCTACATGGTGCTGGTCGGCATCGCCGGGGTGCAGGTCAACATGATCCTGGCCCTGCTCAACCTGATGCCGGTGCCGCCGCTCGACGGTGGGCGGATCGTCACGAGCCTGCTGCCACCACGCCTGGCCGATGTCTATTCCCGCATCGAACCCTACGGGCTGGTGATACTCGTGGCGCTGCTGGTCACGGGAGTCCTCGGGCGTATCCTCTTTCCCATGATCGCCTGGTCGAGCCGGGCGGTGTTATCCCTGACTGGATTCTGAGCCAATGTTTCCCGAACGCGTGGTTTCCGGCATGCGTCCGACCGGCGCGCTGCACCTCGGCCACTATCACGGCGCCCTCAAGAACTGGGTACGGCTGCAGGAGAAGTACCCCTGCCTGTTCTTCGTCGCGGACTGGCACGCGCTCACGACGCACTACGAATCGACCGAGGTGATCGAGGCCAGCATCTGGGAAATGGTCATCGACTGGCTTGCCGCCGGCATCGATCCCGCCCATTCGGTGCTGTTCGTGCAGTCGCGGGTGCCCGAGCATGCCGAACTCCACCTGCTGCTGTCGATGGTCACACCGCTGGGCTGGCTCGAGCGGGTGCCGACCTACAAGGACCAGCAGGAGCACCTGGCCGATCGCGATCTCGCCACCTACGGCTTCCTCGGCTATCCGCTGCTGCAGGCCGCCGACATCCTGATGTACCGGGCCTCGCATGTCCCGGTCGGCGAGGACCAGGTTCCGCACATCGAGCTCACCCGCGAGGTCGCCCGTCGGTTCAACCACCTGTTCGGGGGCGAGGCCGGCTTCGAGGAGAAGGCGCTCGAGGCGATCCGCAAGCTCGGCAGCAAGCGCGCGCGCATCTACAAGCAGATGCGCACCGCCTACCAGGAGCAGGGTGACGAGCAGGCGCTCGAGCGTGGCCGCGAACTGCTCGACCAGGCGCAGAACATCAGCCTGGGCGATCGCGAGCGGCTGTTCGGCTTCCTCGAGGGCCATCGCAGGATCATCCTGGCCGAGCCGCAGTCGCTGCTCACCGAAACCTCGCGGATGCCCGGGATCGACGGGCAGAAGATGTCCAAGAGCTACGGCAACACGATCGCCATGCGCGAGGACCCGGCATCGGTCGAGAAGAAGGTCCGCACCATGCCGACCGACCCGGCCCGGGTGCGGCGCACCGATCCGGGCGAGCCCGAGAAATGCCCCGTCTGGCAGCTGCACCTGACCTACTCGGACGAGACGGTGCGCGACTGGGTGCAGCAGGGCTGCCGCAGCGCCGGCATCGGCTGCCTCGAATGCAAGCAGCCCGTGATCGACGCCATCGTGCGCGAGCAGGCGCAGTTCCATGAGCGCGCCCAGCCCTATCTCGACGATCCCCATCTGGTGCAGAACATCATCGCCGACGGCTGCGACCGCGCCCGCAAGATGGCGGGGGAGACGATGCGCGAAGTGCGCGAGGCGATGGGACTGCTCTACGACTGACAGGAAATGGGGTCAGACACGATTTCCCCAGGGGAAATCGTGTCTGACCCCATTTCCTAGGACGGGTTGGAGCCGACCGCGTGCAGCGGCCCGCCCGCCAGGTGCATCTGGCGCAGCGCGGGCAGGGATTCCAGCAGCTCCGCCAGCTCGGCGTAGGGAACCGGTTCGTAGATCAGGGTGCCCTGCATCACCTCGCAATCGAGTTCGCGCAGGCCGCGCATCTCGGCCGGGGTCTCCACGCCTTCGGCCATCGCCCGCATGCCGAGCTTGGCCGCCAGGGTGGTGATCGCCTGCACGATCGCGGCGTTGCCGCGATCGACGGGCAGGTCCCTGACGAAGGCGCGATCGATCTTGAGCCCATCGACCGGCAGGTTCTTGATGTAGGACAGCGATGCGTAGCCGGTGCCGAAGTTGTCGATGATGACGTTCACTCCCAGGCGGCGCAGTTCACCGATCAGCTGGATCGTCTTCTCGGGGTTCTCGATGAAGGAGCTTTCGGTGAGCTCGAGCCGCAGCAGCTTCGGCGGGAAGGCGCGCTCGGTCATCAGCCGGTTGAGGTTCTCGAGGAAGCCGTCCTCGGCGAGCTGGCGCACCGAGATGTTGACCGTCACCGCCATGTCCTCGAAGCGGTCCAGGCCGAGCCGGATCCGGTCGTCGATGGCCCGGCGCACCGCCCAGAAACCGATCTCGCGGATCAGGTTGCTCTGCTCGGCCATCTGCAGGAACTTCTCGGGCAGGAGCAATCCGCGGACCGGATGGCGCCAGCGCAGCAGGCCTTCGATGCTGATCACCTTGCGCTGGGCGACATCGAGGATCGGCTGGTAGAAGAGGTCGACCTCGTTGCGGCTGATCGCCATCGGCAGCTCCGCGGCGAGCTGCATCTGCTCGGTGCGCTCGTCCGACAGGCGCCCGGCGAAGAACTGGACGTCGTTGCGCCCCTCGGACTTGACCTTGTACATCGCGCCGTCGGCGGCCTTGACGAGCTGCTGCGGGTCGGTGGTGTCCTCGGGCGAGAGGGCGACGCCGATCGAGGCCGACAGGAAGTAGGCGCGGTTGTTCAGGATGAAGGGCTTCTCGATGGAGGCGAGCACCTGGCGCGCGATGGCTTCGACCTCGGCGCGGTCGCTGGTGTCGTTCAGGAGCACGATGAACTCGTCGCCACCCATCCGGCCGGCCGTGTCGCCCGGCCGGATCGCCGCCTTCAGGCGCGCGGCCACCTCGACGAGTACCTTGTCGCCGGCGGCATGGCCGAGCGTGTCGTTGATCAGCTTGTAGCGGTCGAGATCGATGTAGAGCAGGGCGACCTCGCGACGGCGCTTCAGGCTCGCCTTGAGCTGGTGCGATACGAAGGCGCGGTTGGGCAGGTCCGTCAGCGCATCGTGCAGGGAGGCGTGCAGGAGCTGCTTCTCGGCCGCCTTGCGCTGCAGGTACAGCGAGAGTGTGCGCGACAGCACTTCCGCGACCTGGCCGAGGAAGGCATCGCCGCGCAGGCTGACCGGCGAGAGGAAGAGCAGCACGCTCATCACGTCATCGTGCTCGTTGAGGATCGGCGCGAGGAAGGCGGCCTGGGCGCCGACCACCGCGGTCTGGTAGCGCTTGGCGAAGGCGGGTTCCTCGGCGACCTCGGACAGCCAGACCGCCTTGCGCAGGGTCCAGGCCTTGGCTTCGGCCGAATCGGGGGCGATCGACAGGACAGGCGGCAGCTCGGCGAGCATCTGGGTGAAGGTGGGATAGCCCCAGCGCTCGCGCACCGCGAAGCCCTCGCCGGCGCGCACCATGTGGGCGCCGCCCAGCCAGGCGAGCTTGCCGCAGACGGTGATCAGCACGGCGGTGACGACCCGTTCGGGATCGGTTTGCTCGCGCATGATCGAGGCGATGTCGCCGTCGATCTCGAGCAGCATCCGCTGCTGCTTCTCGCGGGTGATGTTGCGTCCGGTGCCCCGGTAGCCGGTGAAGCGGCCGGTGTCGTCGAAGACCGGTCTGCCCGACAGCGACAGGTGATAGACATTGCCTTCGTCATCGAGCCGGCTCATCTCGAAGTGCTCGAAGGGCTTGTGGGCGTCCAGGATTTGGCGGTGCTGGGCCCAGTCGGCCGGCATGGATTCGGCGGCGATGCCGTCGCCTTCCCAGCGACGGCGGCCTATCCAGCGCCGCGCCCATTGCCCGAGCACCGCATCGACGCTGTCCGAGAGCCAGGACAGCCGGTGTTGCGGATCGGTCTCCCAGATCCAGTCGGAGCTCAGCTGGGTGAGTTCGCGGAACTTCGATTCGCTCGCCGCGAGCTGGCGCTGCATCGCGCGCATTCCGGAGATGTCGAGGACGATGCCCTCGAGCCGGGCGATGGTGCCGTCGCGCCCGCGCACCGGTCGGGCCACCGACCGGACCCAGACCGTCTCGCCAGTGGGGCGCAGGTAGCGGTACTCGATCCTGGCCTCGCCGCCGTTGCGCACCACCCGGCGATGCAGGTCGGACCAGCGGCGCTGATCGTCGGGATGCAGGCAGATCAGGAAGCCCTTCGGGGAGGGCGGGCCGTTCCCGGGATCGATGCCGAACAGGCGGAAGGCGCCGGCACTCCATTCGAGGCGGTTCTCGGCCAGGACCTGAACCCAGGTGCCCAGCGAGGCGAGGGTCTCGGCCGCATCGTGCTGGGACCGCAGGCGCTCGAGCCCCTCGATCCGGCTCGCCTGGAGTTCGAGCGCATGATGGCGGGCCCGCAGCAGCAGGCTGATCCCGACGATGGCCAGCGCGCAGGCGAGCGGAACCGCGAAGGCGAGCTCGATCCAGTCCGGCTGCGCCACACCGATCGCCAGCACGACGAGGGCGATCGCCAGGCTCATCGCCGCGAGGGGGCGACTGAACCGGCCGGGCTGCTGGGAATTCTCTGACTGGCTCACAATGCGCGATGTATGGAGCGACGATCCGGTTATCGGTCCGGTGCCGAAGCACCGACAAGCAAGGACATGGACAACGACATGGGCAACAGCATGGAACGACAGCAATGTCCGTGACGAACCCGGTTCACCGCCAGCCCGAACCCGACCCCTGGATCCTGGCATGGCTGGCTCGCCTGCCCGCCGGCGCCCGGGTGCTCGACTTCGCCTGCGGTTCCGGGCGCCATGCCCGTGCCGCAGCCGCGCTCGGCCTGACGGTCGTCGCCATCGACGCCGACATGCAGGCGCTGGCGTCGGTCGGCGAGGGCATCGCCGTCGTCCGGGCCGAGCTGGAAGTCGCGCCTTGGCCGTTCGCCGAAGCGGGATTCGACGCCGTGATTGTCTCGAACTACCTGTTCCGTTCCCGTCTCGACCTGCTGTGCGGACTGATCCGGCCGACGGGTGTTCTCTTGTACCAGACATTCGCCGTGGGCAATGAATCGCTCGGGCGTCCCCGCAATCCGGACTTCCTGCTGCGGCCGGGCGAATTGCTCGAGGTGGCGGCTCGCAACGGGCTGCATGTCCTGGCCTACGAGGACGGCATCCTGGGCTCGCCGGCGCGCGCACGGATCCAGCGGATCGTGGCCTGCCGGCCCCTCCTGCGGCTCGATGCGATGCCGCTCGGGGCTTGATGAGGCAGGGCGGGATCGGGGGCGCCGCCGAGGCCGCGCCAAGGCCCCTTCATCGGCCCGCCGGTCCGTTAAACTACTCGTTTTTCACGGGCGCACGACCATGATCAAGGGCAGCATCGTTGCGATCGTCACCCCGATGCACGAGGACGGTCGGCTCGACTTCGAGCGCCTGCGCGCGCTGGTCGACTGGCATGTCGCCGAGGGCACCGCGGCGATCGTCGCGGTCGGCACCACCGGGGAATCACCGACGGTCGATCACGATGAACATGTCGAGATCATCCGGGTGGTGGTCGAGCAGGCGGCCGGCCGCATTCCGGTGATCGCCGGCACCGGCGGCAACTCGACGCGCGAGGCGGTCGAGCTCACCGAAGGGGCGGCCAGGGTGGGCGCCGACGCCACGCTGCAGGTCGTTCCCTACTACAACAAGCCGACCCAGGAAGGCATGTGCCGGCATTTCGAAGTCGTCGCCGAGCGCGGCGGGCTGCCGGTCATCCTGTACAACGTGCCGGGCCGCACGGTTGCCGACCTGTCCAACGAAACGGTGCTGCGCTTGGCGCAGGTGCCCAACATCATCGGCCTGAAGGAGTCCACCGGCGACATTCCCCGCGTCTCCGATCTCCTCGCCAGGCTGCCCGATGACTTCGCCGTCTACAGCGGCAACGACGACTGCGTCCTGGCCCTGATCGGCATGGGCGGGCATGGCGCGATCTCGGTCACGGCCAATGTCGCGCCGGGCCCGATGGCGCGGATGTGCGCCGCGGCGCTGGAGCGTCGCTGGGACGAGGCGCTGGCGCTCAACCGGCGGCTTTTGCCGCTGCATTTCAAGCTGTTCGTCGAAGCCAACCCGATACCGGTGAAATGGGCGCTCGCCGAGATGGGCCGGATCGAGAACGGGATCCGCCTGCCCATGACCCCGCTCGACGCCCGGTTCCACCCCGTGGTGCGACAGGCCTTGATGGACTCCGGAGTACTTCCCCGATGAATCGAATCTTCTCCGCCGGCAGGCTGTCCCGCTTCGGGATGGTGTTCCTCCTCGGGATCGCCGTTGGCGGCTGTGGCCTGGGCAGGAAGCTCGAGGAAAGAAGCCAGATCGACTACAAGTCGGCTGGCGAGCAGCGCACCGATTCGCTCGAGATTCCGCCGGATCTCGCGTCACCGGTCGGCGCCGATCGTTACCGGGTTCCCGATCTGCCCTCGCAGCCGACCTATTCCGACTACGAGCGTGATCGTCGCCAGGCGAGCAGCGCTCCCGGCGAAACCGTCGCGGGCAGTTCGCTGCAGCTCGACTCCGGCACGATGCGCATCGAGCGCGAAGGCCAGCAGCGCTGGCTCAGCACCTCCATGACGCCCGAGCAGCTCTGGCCCCTGGTTCGCGACTTCTGGCAGGAATCCGGATTCATCATCGATTCCGAATCGCCCGAGACCGGAATCATGGAAACCGACTGGGCCGAGAATCGCGCCAAGCTGCCCCAGGACTTCATCCGGCGTACCGTCGGCCGGGTCTTCGACAGCCTCTATTCCACCGGTGAGCGCGACCGCTTCCGCACCCGGCTCGAACGTGTCGCGGGCGGCGGCACCGAAATCTACGTGACCCACCGCGGGATGGTCGAGGTCTACCAGGACAGCACCGAGAAGGACGCCACCGTCTGGCAGCCGCGGCCGAGCGACCCCGAACTCGAGGTCGAGTTCCTGCGTCGCCTCATGGTCGAGCTCGGCGCCGATATCGAGCGGGCCGATTCGGCGGCGGCGGCGGTGGCCGCTTCGGCGTCGTCCGCTGGCGGCACCGAACTCGGGCGCGGGCCGGACGGCGTATCGCAGCTCGCGATCCCCGATGACTTCGAGCGCGCCTGGCGACGCGTCGGGCTGGCGCTCGACCGCGGGGGCTTCGCGGTCGAGGACCGGGACCGCTCCAACGGTGTCTACTTCGTGCGCTACATCGATCCGGAAAGCGACGCCCGTCGGACCCGGGAGGGCGGCGGCTTCCTCTCGGGCCTGTTCGGCGGCTCGCGCGAGGATCCGAAGCAGACCGAGGTCTTCCAGATCCGGATCGAATCGAGCGGCGCGCAATCCACCGTGCGGGTGCGCTCCGGCGACGGCGAAGCGGTGCGCGAGACCGATCGCGCGACGGCAACCCGGATGCTCGCCCTCATCCAGGAGCAATTGCAGCTGTGAACGCGTACGCCGGATACCTGCAGGCGTCCTGATCCGTGCGATTCGCGAGTCTCGGTAGCGGCAGCGAGGGCAACGCCCTCGTGGTGGAGTCGCCCGGTGGCGCCGGCGAGCGGGGCACCCGCATGCTGGTCGACTGCGGCTTCGGCCTGCGCGAGGCGCAGCGCCGGCTGCAGGCGCTCGACGTGGCGCCCGATTCGCTTGCCGGGATCCTGGTCACCCATGAGCATGGCGATCATGTCGGCGGCGTTTTCAGGCTGGCGCGTGCCCACCGGATACCGGTCTACCTGACGCACGGTACCTGGCAGGCCGTCGCGGGCATGCCGGCTGCCGCCGATTGCGAGCACCGCCTGATCGAGCCGGGCAAGGCGTTCGAGATCGACGGGGTCCGGATCGAACCGGTGTCGGTGCCGCACGATGCGCGCGAACCGGTGCAGTTCGTCCTCGATTCGGGCCGCGCCCGGCTCGGAGTGCTCACCGATCTCGGCCATGGCACGCCGCATGTGACGCAAGCCTTCTCGGGGCTCGATGCGATCGTGCTCGAGTGCAATCACGACCCTGGCCTGCTGGCCTCCAACCCGCGCTATCCGCCGGCGCTCAAGCGGCGCATCGGCGGGCCCTACGGCCATCTTTCGAACGCGGCGGCGGCCGGGATCGCGGCCGCCATCGACAGTACCCGGCTGCGCCGGATCGTTGCGGCCCACCTGTCGGCGCACAACAATCGACCCGAACTCGCATGCGCCGCGCTCGCCGACGCGCTGGGCGCAGCGCCCGGGGACATCGGGGTCGCGATGCAGCAGACCGGCCTGGCCTGGGTGGAACTGGGAACCTCGATGGCGGTCTGAGAACCCGCGGACGGCCCGTCCGCGGGTTCGCGCCAGGTTCCGTGCAGGCCTACTGGCTGGCGGCTTTCGCGGTTTCGCCCGCCTCGTCGGCCTTGTCCTGCGCGGCGTCGCCCAGTCCGGCTGCCCGTTCCCTTGCGGCATCGCCGATCTCCGCCGCCTTGTCCTTCGCGGCCGCGCCCATTTCCAGCGCCTTGTCCCGCGCCTCGGCGCCGATCTCGGCGGCCTTGTCGGCGACATCACTCGCGGCTTCCCGGGTCGCGTCGACGGCCGCGCCCGCGGCTTCCTTCGTGGCCTCGGCGGCTGTACCGGCGGCTTCCTTCGCGGCCTCGGTGGCTGCGCCGGCGGCTTCCTTCGTCGCCTCCACGGCTTCCGAGGCCTTTTGCGCGGCGTTGTCGGCCGCGGTTCCGGCCTCCTTCTCGCCGCAGGCGGCCAGTCCGAGCGCGATGAGCGAGACGAGGAGAATTCGATTGTTCATGTCGGTATTTCCCTGGGGATGAGGAGGTGCAGCGCGCGATTCTAGCGAGGCAATCTGACGTTCCATCGCATGGGATCTGACGTTCTGGAGGCACGCGGGCTGGACTACACTGCAGGCATCAAGGCTTGGCCAAGCGACGCAGGAGCAGGATCGACCGATGCAGGAACACGACGACATCGTGAGCGAGGGGCGGTGGGTCTCGCTGCGCTACCGCCTGTACGACTCCACGGCACAGGCGCTCGAGGACCATGATCGAGACGAAACCTACCTGCATGGGGGTTTCGGGCACCTGTTCCCGAAGATCGAGGAGATCCTGGAGGGTCGGCGTGTCGGCGAGCATGTGTCGGTCTACCTCGAACCCGAGGACGCGTTCGGCGACTATGATGCCGCACTGCTGCACATCGCCGAGCGCGGGCGCTTTCCCGAAGCACTGGAAGTCGGCATGGACTTCGAGGGCATACCGGGCGGGGAAGCCGATGACAGGATCTACACCGTGACCGACATCGTCGGGGATACCGTCGTGGTGGACGGCAACCATCCGCTGGCCGGGATCGCGGTACGCTTCGATCTCGAGATCACCGGGGTGCGGCCGGCGACCGACGAGGAACTCGAAACCGAGCGCGCCCGCTGGGGCCACTGATGCTTGCCGGGCGCATCGCCCGGCATGCCGCGCTCAGTCGGTCCGGTTCGTCGCGAGCTGGCGCAGCGCATATACGAGCTCGAGCGCCGCGCGCGGGGTGAGCGCATCGGGATCGACATCGAGCAGGCGGGCCAGCACCGCTTCGGCGAGCGGATCGGCCGGCGGCGCCGCATCGTCGGCCGCCGCGGGCAGGTCGATGCCGAAGAGGTCCATCTGGTCGCCGTCCTCGCGGGCGCGCTCCTCGAGCCGGGCGAGCAGGGCGCCGGCGGCGCGCACCACGGGTGCCGGCATGCCGGCGAGCCGCGCCACCTGCAGCCCGTAGCTGCGGCTTGCGGGACCGTCGCGGACTTCGTGCAGGAATACGATGCCCTTGCGATGCTCGGCGGCGGCCAGGTGCAGGTTGACCGCATGCGGATCGCGCGCCGCGATCGCCGTCAGCTCGAAATAATGCGTGGCGAACAGGGCGAGCGAACGATTGTGGGCAAGCAGGCGGTCGGCGATGGCATGGGCCAGCGCCAGGCCGTCGAACGTGGATGTGCCGCGGCCGATCTCGTCCATCAGCACCAGTGACTGTTCGCTGGCGGCATTGAGGATCGCGGCGGCTTCGGTCATCTCCACCATGAAGGTCGAGCGGCCGCCGGCGAGATCGTCCGATGCGCCGATGCGGGTGAAGATCCGGTCGATCGGCCCGAGGGTGCAGGCATCGGCCGGCACGAAGCTGCCGCAGTAGGCGAGCAGGGTGATCAGCGCCACCGAGCGCATGTAGGTCGATTTGCCGCCCATGTTCGGCCCGGTCAGGATCAGCAGCCGGCGCTGCGGATGCATCACGCAGTCGTTGGGAACGTAGCGCTCGACATGCGCTTCCACCACAGGATGGCGGGCGCCGCGGATCTCGATGCCAGGCAGCGGGGAGAACCGCGGCCGTATCCAGCCCATCCGGGCGGCGCGGTCGGCCAGGGTGACGAGCACGTCGATCTCGGCAACCGCCCGGCCGAGCGCCTGCCATGCGCCGACCGAAGGCCGTAGTGCGACGACCAGCTCCTCGTAGAGCTGGCGTTCGCGGGCCAGTGCCCGCTCGCGCGCCGACAGGGCCCGGTCCTCGAACTGCTTGAGTTCGGGCGTGACGAAGCGCTCGGCGTTCTTGAGGGTCTGGCGCCGCCGGTAATCCTCGGGCACCTTGTCGGCCGATCCCCGGCCGACCTCGATGTAGAAGCCGTGCACCTGGTTGAAGCCCACCCGCAGCGTGGCAATGCCGCTGCGCTCGCGCTCGCGGGCTTCCAGCGCGGTGAGATAGTCACCGCAGCCGGCATCGAGCGCCCGCAGCTCATCGAGCTGCGCATCGAAGCCATCGCGGATCACGCCGCCATCGCGCGCCTGCGCCGACGGCTCGTCCGCGATGGTGGCGCGCAGCATCGCCAGCGCTTCGGCCGGCGGCGCCAGCGCCGCGCTCAATGTGGCGAAGGCGGCCGGCGCGAGTTCGGCGATGCGCTCGGCGATCCCCGCGAGCGCCGGCGCCGAATCGCGCAGGGCGGCGAGCTCGCGCGGCCGCGCCGAGCCGAGCGCGATGCGCGCGGCGACTCGCTCGTAGTCGGGCAGGCCCCGCAGCAGGGGCCGCAGGCTGCGATGAGCGCCTTCGATCAGGGCTTCGATCCGTTCGTGGCGGGCGGCTGCGACGGCGCGTTCGCGCACCGGTTGTTGCAGCCAGCGCCGCAGCAGTCGGCCGCCGGCACTGCCGGCGCAGTCGTCGAGGATCCGCAGCAGGCTGGGCCCGTCATCGCCGCGCAGGCTCTCGATCACCTCGAGATTGCGCCTTGCGGTTTCGTCGAGGACGATGAAGGCATCGTCGCGCCAGGCATGCAGACCCTGCAGGTGGCTCGGCGCCTGGCCCTGGGTCAGGGTGGCGTAGGCCAGCAGGGCGCCGGCCGCGGCAAGCGCCTGCGCCTGGTCCTCGACTCCGAAGGCGCCGAGATCGGCGACCCCGAGCGTCTCGCACAGGTCCTTGCGGGCGCGCGCGGTGTCGAAGCGCCAGTCGGGCTGGCTCGCGACCGAACCCAGCACGGTCGGCTCGATGCCCGCGAAAAGCCGTGCCGGGTCGGCGGATTCCGGCAGGACGATCTCGGCGGCGCCGATCCGTGCGATCGCGGCGGGAAGGGCGTCGGGCTCGACCTCGGCGAGCCAGCATTCGCCGGCGGCCAGCGACAGCCAGGCGATCCCGGTCCGGCGGCCCGGAAAGACCGCCAGCAGCAGCGGGTCCTCGCGCTCGGGCAGGAGCTGCTCGTCGGTGAGGGTGCCCGGAGTGACGATGCGCACCACCTTGCGCTCGACCGGCCCCCTGGAGGTGGCGGGATCGCCGATCTGCTCGCAGATCGCCACCGATTCGCCGAGCCGGATCAGGCGTGCCAGGTACTGCTCGACCGACTGCACCGGCACCCCCGCCATGCGCACCGGCTCGCCCCTGGACATGCCGCGCTGGGTCAGGGTGATGCCGAGCAGGGCCGAGCCCCGCTCGGCGTCTTCGTGGAAGAGCTCGTAGAAATCGCCCATCCGGTAGAGCAGCAGCGTATCCGGGTAGTCCGCCTTGAGGGCGAGGTACTGCTGCATCATGGGCGTGTGTTCGGCGTTCCCCTTGCCCTGGCGAGAATTCTCGACGGATTCAGTCATCTACAGCGATAAGCGGTGCGTGCCCCGGCAAGCGATACTACCGGATCGCCCATCGTGTCGCCGCCCGGCCCTCATCCGTGCCCGGCTTCCGGCGCTGCTGCCAGTCTCCGCAAGCGCAGCAGGCGCAAGGCATTGAGCGTGACGAGCGCGGTGGCGCCGGTGTCGGCCAGCACGGCGATCCACAGGCCGGTGATGCCCAGGATCGTGGTCACCAGGAAAACGCCTTTCAATCCGAGCGCGAAGAACACGTTCTGGTGGATATTGGCCATGGTTGCGCGAGACAGCGCGACGAGCCGGGCAACGTCCGTGACCCGGGTCTTGAGCAGCGCCGCGTCGGCCGTCTCGAGGGCCACGTCGGTGCCGCCGCCCATGGCGATGCCGACGTCGGCGGCGGCCAGTGCCGGCGCATCGTTGATGCCGTCGCCGACCATGGCGATCATGCCGTCTTGCTTCATCGTGTCGATCAGGCGCAGCTTGTCCTCGGGCAGCAGCTCGGCCGCCCAGTCCATGCCCAGCCGGTCCGCGATGGCCCGGGCGGTGCGGTGGTTGTCGCCGGTGAGCATGATCGAGCGCACCCCCATGGCATCGAGTCGCGCGATGGCCTCCCGCGCATCCGGCCTCGGCTCGTCACGCAAGGCCACCAGCCCGATCGCTGCGCCGGTGCCTTCGTCGAGCAGCACCGATACCGTCTTGCCCTCCTGCTGCAGTGCCTCGATGACCGGCTTCTGCGCATCCGGGAGCGCCTTCATGCGGGCGGCGTACACCGGCGATCCGATTGCCAGCGGGCGTTCGGCCACGATCGCGTGCGCGGCTTCGCCCGCGGTCGCCCGTGCCTGCGTGGCCGCTGGAATGTCGACGCCCGCCGACTCGGCATGGGCGACGATGGCCCGGGCCAGCGGGTGGCCCGAACCGGATTCGACGCTCGCCGCCAGCGACAGGACTTCGTTCTCGCTGTCCCGGGCGAACGCCAGCACATCGGTGACGCGCGGCCTGCCCGCGGTCAGGGTGCCGGTCTTGTCGAAGGCGATGCTCGCCACGCGGCCGATGGTCTCCAGCGCATGGCCGCCCTTGACGAGCAGGCCATGGCGCGCGCCCACGGCCAGGCCCGATGCGATGGCGGCCGGCGTGGAAAGCACCAGCGCGCAAGGGCAGGCGATCAGCAGCAGCGCCAGGCCGCGATAGAGCCATTCGCCCCAGTCCCCGCCCAGGACCAGCGGGGGGACGAGCATGACCAGCGCCGCGATCGTCATGACGGCCGGCGTGTAATGGCGGCTGAATCTTTCGATGAACCTGGCCGTCGGTGCCCTGGAGGCATGCGCCTTCTCGACCAGGTGGACGATGCGCGAAATGGTGTTGTCGGCCGTCGTCCTCTCGACGCGCAGCTGCAGTGCGCCATCGAGATTGATGGAGCCGGCGAAGACACTTTCGCCGCCCGCCCTGGCGATCGGGATGGACTCGCCGGTGACCGGCGATTCGTCGAGGCTGGACGCGCCCTCGATGATGACGCCGTCGGCCGATACCCGGTCGCCGGGGCGCACGAGTACGCGATCGCCGATGCGAAGCGCCGCCGCCGGAACGACGCGCTGCCCGCCGTGCCCGTCGAGCAGCGTCGCGGTCCTGGGAACCAGCGCGACCAGGGCCTGGATGCCCGCACGGGCGCGACCGGCCGCCACGCTCTCGAGCAGTTCGCCGAGCGCGAAGAGGAACACGACCGCCGCCGCCTCTTCGGCTTCGCCGATGACGAGCGCTCCCAGGACGGCCACGGACATCAGCATCTCGATGGAGAAGGGCGAGCCCGCCCGGGCAAGGGCGACGGCCTTGCGCGCAAAGGGCAGCACGCCGGCGAGCACGGCCGCGGCGAGGATCCATGCGCCATGAGCGGGGATGGCCAGGCTGCCCGCATAGGCGATGCCCATGCCGAGACCCAGGCCGGCGACCTGCCGGCCCTTGCGGGTCTGCCACCAGCGGGTCGGCTCCGATGCCATGGGTGCGTCGATCCCGCTGTCCGGGGCGGTGGCGCAGGCGGCCTCGGGCCCCGGGCTTGCCGATGCCTCGAAGCCCAGGTTCCTGATGGTTTCCTCGACGGTGCTGCGCCGTGTGGAGCCGGTGGCCAGTGACAGGCGAAGCGACTGCGTGGCGAAGTTCAGCTGGACGTCGCTGACGCCGGGCAGGCGCACCAGTGCCGTCTCGATCTTGCCAACGCAGCTGGCGCAATCCATTCCCTCGACGCGCATCGACAGGGTCGACGATGCTCCCGGCGCGGGACGGCCCGGCGACGATTGGGAGATGGAGTCGGGATCGATGCCTTCAGGGTGCAGGCGCAAGGGGTTTTCTCCAGTGGACGAGCACATGCCCCTATTGAAAACCCTGTAGCGACTGCAGAGTCAACACCCTGGATCAGGCCCGGTCAGGGCATCGGAACGGTCCGCAGGCGCAGGGCGTTGCCGATGACCGATACCGACGACAGGCTCATGGCCGCGGCGGCCAGCATCGGCGACAGGAGCATCCCGAAGACCGGATAGAGCACGCCGGCGGCAATGGGTACACCGAGGGCGTTGTAGACGAAGGCGAAGAACAGGTTCTGCTTGATGTTGCGGATCGTCGCCCGCGCCAGCATCCGCGCGCGCACGATACCGGTCAGGTCACCCTTGAGCAGGGTGACGCCGGCGCTTTCCATGGCGACGTCCGCACCGGTTCCCATGGCGATGCCGACGTCGGCGGCGGCAAGGGCGGGCGCATCGTTGACGCCGTCGCCGGCCATGGCGACGCTTGCGCCCTGGGTGCGCAGTTCCTCGACGAGCTTCTGCTTGTCCTGCGGCAACACGCCGGCGCGTACCTCGTCGATGCCGAGCTTTGCCGCGACGGCTTTCGCGGTGCGCTCGCTGTCACCCGTGGCCATGATGATCCGCAGGCCGGCGGCGTGCAGGGAACGGATGGCCTCGGCGCTGTTGGCCTTGATCGGATCGGCGACCGCAACGATGCCGGCGAGCTTCCCGTCGACCGCGACGAACATCGCGGTCTTGCCGTCCCCGCGCAAGCGGTCGGCATCGTCCTGCAGCGGCCCCGCTTCGATACCGATCTCCGCCAGCATCGCCGTGTTTCCCAGCGCGACGGCGCGACCGGCAACCCGGCCATTGACGCCTTTGCCGGTCACGGACTCGAACTCCCCCGATTCCACTACCTCGACGCCGCGCTCGCGCGCGCCTTCGACGATGGCTTCGGCCAGGGGATGCTCGGAGCCTCGTTCGAGGCTAGCCGCCAGGGACAGCAGCTCGCTTTCGGGGACATCCCCCGTCGCAAGGACATCGGTCAGCTTCGGGCGACCCTCGGTCAGCGTGCCCGTCTTGTCGACGATCAGGGTGTCGACCGTGGAAAAGCGCTCCAGCGCTTCGGCATCCTTGATCAGCACACCCATCTGCGCACCGCGTCCCGTCGCGGTCATGATGGACATCGGTGTCGCCAGGCCGAGTGCGCATGGACAGGCGATGATCAGCACGGATACCGCTGCCACGATGGCGTAGGTCATGCTGGGCGCAGGTCCGACGAGCGCCCAGACGATGAAGGCGACAATGGCGGCCAGGACGACGGCCGGCACGAAATAGAACGAAACCCGGTCCGCCAGTCCCTGGATCGGAGCGCGCGAACGCTGCGCCTTTGCCACCATCTCGACGATCTGCGAGAGCATGGTCTCGGCGCCGACCTTCTCGGCGCGCATGAGCAGCGAGCCGTTGCGGTTGAGCGTACCGCCGGTGAGCGGGTCGCCCCCGGTCTTCTCGACCGGAACCGGCTCGCCGGTCAGCATCGATTCGTCCACCGAGGAACGGCCTTCCACCACCACGCCGTCCACCGGAACGGCATCGCCCGGGCGCACCCGCAGCCGATCGCCGGACTTCACCTCATCGAGCGGCACGTCGCTCTCGGTCCCGTCATCGGCCAGGCGTCGCGCGGTCTTCGGCGCAAGATCGAGCAGCGCGCGGATGGCCGAACCGGTGCGTTCGCGGGCGCGCAACTCCAGCACCTGGCCGAGGAAGACGAGCGCCACGATCACCGCCGCGGCTTCGAAATAGACGGGCACCGTGCCGTCGTGCCCGCGGAAAGACTCCGGGAAGATGTCCGGAAAGAGGGTTGCCACGACACTGTAGAGATAGGCCGCGCCGACGCCGAGCGAGATCAGCGTCCACATGTTGGGGCTGCGATTGATGACGGATTCGTAGCCGCGATGGAAGAAGGGGATCGCCGCCCAGAGCACGACTGGCGTTGCCAGCGCCAGCTCGATCCAGATGGCCAGACGTTCGCCGATCCAGTCACGCAATGGCAAGCCGACCATGGGCGCCATGGCGATCACGAAAAGCGGGACGGCCAGGATCGCGCTGACCCGGAGTCGCCGGGTGAAATCGACGAGTTCCGGGTTCGGCCCCTCATCGCCCGTGGGCACGCCCATGGGCTCCAGCGCCATGCCGCACTTCGGACACGAACCCGGCTTGTCGCGGATGATCTCCGGGTGCATCGGGCAGGTGTATTGCGTGCCCTTGGGCAGCGCCTTCGGTGCAGGCGGCCCGTCGAGATACTTCCCGGGTTCCGCCTCGAACTTCCTTCGACAGCCTTCCGAACAGAAATGGAAAACCTGGCCTGCGTGGCGCAGGAAATGCTTCGCGCTCGATGGGTCGACGAGCATGCCGCAGACCGGGTCCCGGACCCGGGCCGCGTTTCCAGCGCCCTCGTCGCCATGGCCGTGGCCGTGGTGGTGATGATGCTCGTGAGGAGAATTCGCCATGATGAGTTCCAGTTCGGTGTGCGGTCACATGGCACCCAGGATGGCGCTTCCCACGATGGGAAGGTCAAGACGACTCACCGCGTCTCAAGCCGGCTCAACGCGTCCGGATGACGCCTTCCTGGCTGGTGGACGCGACAAGCTGGCCGTCCCGGCTGAAGATCTGGCCGCGGATGAAGGCGCGCGTCCCGGCCGTGACCGGGCTGTCCATGCTGTAGAGCAGCCAGTCGTCCATGCGCACGGGCCGATGGAACCACATGACATGGTCGAGGCTGGCGGCCTGCAGCTTGCGATCGAGGAAGCTCAGTCCATGCGGCTGCAGCGCGACTCCGAGCAGGCTGTAGTCGGAGGCGTTGCGGCTTTCGCCTACGAAGGTGTCGTCGTCGAGTTGTTCGAGTCGAAGCAGGTCGAGCAACTCCCGGACCCGTGGTGCCGCCGGCATCATCCGGCCCTGGGGATTCCGGCGGCCGCCTCGGCCTGCAGCGCCCGCTGGGCGTACTCGTCGCGCAGGTGGCGCTTGGACACCTTGCCGATGTCGTTGCGGATCAGGGCGGCCGCGAACCAGGCGCTGCTGATGCGCTGGGTCTTGCCGAGGCGCGCATTGGCCCATTCGCGGATTTCGTCCGCGGTGGCGCCGGCGCCTTCGTTCGGCACGATGATGGCGATCGGCGTCTCGCCCCAGCGATCCGACGGCACGCCGACCACGGCGGCTTCCGCCACCGCCTCGTGCTGCACCAGGACGGCTTCGATGTCGCTCGGGTAGATGTTGAAGCCACCCGAGATGATCGTGTCCTTGGCCCGGTCCATGATGGTGAGGAATCCGTCCTCGTCGAAGCGACCGATATCGCCGGTACGGATGAAGCGCTTGCCGGTGGGATCGGTCCAGATCGTCGCGGCCGATTTCTCCGGCTCCTTGTTGTAGCCGGCCATCATGAAGGGCGAGTGGCCGACGATCTCGCCGATGCCGCCCGCCTCGAGTTCGACGCCATCCTCGTCGATTATGCGGATGTCGTGGCCCGCCATCGGCTGGCCGACGCTCTCGAGCTTGTCCGGATGCTCGTGGGCGAGCAGCATGCAGCTGCCGCCGCCTTCGGTCATGCCGTAGAACTCGACCAGCGCCCCGGGCCAGCGCCGCAGCACTTCGGCCTTGAGGGCGGCGGAAAACGGCGCGCTGGTGCTGAACTTGACCCGGAAGCTCGACAGGTCGTGGCGATCGAAGTCCGGATGCTCCATCAGGCGGCGGTACTGCACCGGCACCAGCATGGAGCTGGTGACGCGGTGCTTTGCCGCCAGCGCCAGGTAGGTCGCGGGATCGAACTTCTTCATGAGGACGACGGTGCCGCCGCAGCCCAGCGCCGGCAGGAAGCTGACCAGGGTCGTGTTGGAATAGAGCGGCGTGGAGACCAGCGTGACGCTGTCCGGTTGATAGAGCGATAGCGCGACGCTGCAGATCTGCGGCCAGCGCAGCTGGTTGGTGTGGACGATGCCCTTGGGCGTTCCGGTGGTGCCGGACGAATAGATGATGTTGAACACCGCTTCCGGGTCCGCCCGTATCGCCGCCGGGGCGGTGCCTTCGGGGGCGAGCCACTGGTCGAAGCCCTGGAACGGCGTGGCGTCGTCGAGGCCGACGGCCCGGGGCGAATGCGCGGCGTGGTCGACCGCGGCGACACCATTGCCGGCGCCGTCGGCGAAGAGGATCTTCGCGTCGCAGTTGTCCAGCATCAGGCCCAGGGCTTGCGGCGTCGTCAGCGGCGCCAGCGGCGCCACGGCGGCGCCGGCGCGCAGCGCGGCCACGAACGCGACGGCGTAGCGGATCGAGTTCAGGCTGCAGATGGCGACGACGTCGCCGGCATGGATCCCGTCGCGCTGCATAGCCGCCGCGGCGCGGTCGACCAGGCGATCGAGCGTCGCGTAGTCGAGCTGCTCGCCATCCTGCACCAGTGCGGCCTGCTCCGGCCACAGGCCGGCATGGACCCGGACCAGGTCGGGCAGGGTTCCGAAGGGCTTCGCCCGCTCGGCATCGAGCGCCTGCCATTTCTGTTCGATCGTCATGCTGTCTCCCGTTCTCGCGCCGAGGTCTTCGGCTATCCGTATTCTGGCCGGGAACGCCTTTTGCCGCTCGACCGGATCCGCCAGGGCCAGGAGATGCCGACATGGCCAGACCGATCTGGAGCGGCGCGCTTTCCTTCGGGCTGCTCAATATCCCGGTGTCGCTGATGCCGGGCGAGCGGCGCACCGACCTGAGCTTTCGCATGCTCGACTCACGGGACCGCAAGCCGATCCGCTTCGAACGGGTGAACGCCGATACGGGCGAGGAAGTTCCCTGGAAGGAGATCGTCAAGGCCTTCGAGTACGACAAGGGCAGCTACGTCGTCATCGAGAAGGAGGACATCGCGGCGGCGGCGCCCGAGACGCACGAATCGGTCGATGTCGAGGCCTTCGTCGAGGCCTCGAGCATCAACCTGCGATTCTTCGAGAAGCCCTACATCCTGGTGCCGGGCAAGAAGGCGGAGAAGGGCTACGTGCTGCTGCGCGAGACGCTGCGCAGGACGGGCAAGGTGGGCATCGCGCGGGTGGTCGTGCGGACCCGGGAGTATCTCTGCGCCGTGATGCCCGAGGACGATGCCCTGATCCTGATCCTGCTGCGCTACCCGCAGGAGCTCGTCGACCTGGCGGACTACAAGCTGCCCAGCGGCAAGTCCTCGGACTACCGGCTCGCGCCCAGGGAACTGGCGATGGCCGAGCAGCTCATCGATTCCATGACCGCCGACTGGAAACCCGACAGTTATCACGACGAGTTCCGCGAACGGCTACTGGCCATCATCCAGAAGCGAATCAAGTCGGCGGGCGCCACCACCCGGCTCGAGGAGCCCGAGCACCACGAGGAGGCGGCGACGAACGTGGTGGACTTCATGTCGCTGCTCCAGCAGAGCCTGGACACCAGGAAGCGCACGCCGGCGAAGTCGGCTGCGAAGAAGTCATCGCCGCGCTCCGGCGGATCCGGGAAGAAGGCCGCGAAGTCGACGAAGAAGGCGGCGCCGCGCAAGCGGGCTTCCTGAGGCGAGCCTTCGATGGCGCGCACGGACTACCTCAGCAAGCGGGACTTCCGCCGGACGCGGGAGCCCCAGCCCGGCGGGCCGGGGCCGGAGGGCGGGCGGTCGATCTTCGTGGTCCAGCTCCACCATGCCAGCCGGCGCCACTACGATTTCCGTCTCCAGGTCGGCGATGCGCTCAAGAGCTGGGCCGTGCCGAAGGGTCCGAGCTACGACCCGGGCATCAAGCGCATGGCGATCGAGGTCGAGGACCACCCACTCGACTATGCCGGCTTCGAGGGCGAGATTCCGCACGGCGAATACGGCGGCGGACATGTGGCGCGTTTCGACAGCGGCATCTGGTCGACGCAGGGAGACCCGCAGGAGCAGCTCGCGCGCGGCCACCTGCGCTTCGAGCTCTTTGGCGAAAAACTCAAGGGCGGCTGGCACCTGGTGCGCTCGGGCAAGCCCGCCCGGCAGCCGCAATGGCTGCTGTTCAAGGACGAGGACGCCTACGCCGGTGCGCTCGAAGCCGACGACCTGCTGGCCGGCGTGGCCGAGGCACCGGTCGCGGACCGCGAGCGCGCGGGCATCGGCAAGGCGGGCAAGAAGGGCCTGGCGACGCTCCCGGCCGCGAAGCGGCGACACAGGGACTGGGCGTCGAAGGCCCGGGCGCTGGACGGGGCGCGCAAGGCAGCGGCGCCCGCCGGCTGCTTCGAGCCCCAGCTGGCGCGACTCGGATCGTCGCCACCGCGGGGCGAACAATGGGTTCATGAACTGAAGTGGGACGGGTATCGCATCCTGGCCAGCATCCGGGACGGCAAGGCGAGCCTGTGGTCACGCAATGCGCTGGACTGGACCGCGAAGCTCCCGGAGATCCGCGGCGCGCTGGAGGCCCTTCGGCTCGAGTCGGGCGCGCTCGACGGCGAGCTCATCGCGGGCAGCGGTGCCCGCGAGGACTTCAACCTCCTCCAGGCGACCCTCTCCGGCGAGCGCCAGGCTCGTCTCGCCTACGTGCTCTTCGACGTGCTCCATCTCGACGGCATCGATGTATCCGGGGCCGCGCTGCTCGATCGCAAGGACTTGCTCGGGCAGCTCGTCGACGGCGTGTCCCCGCAGCTCGCCTTCAGCAGCCACATCGAGGCCGACGGTGAAGTCGCGCTGCGACTGGCCGGCGAGCAGGGCTTCGAAGGCATCATCTCCAAGCGCGCCGACCGCCCCTACCGGGGCGGACGCAGCGACGACTGGCGCAAGACCAAGCAGCTCACCAGCGACGAGTTCGCGGTGGTGGGCTATACCGCGCCCAGGGGCAGCCGCAGCGGCTTCGGCTCGCTGCTGCTCGCACGGCCCGATCCCGAACACGGCTGGCGCTATGCCGGCAGGGTGGGAACCGGATTCACCGAGGCGCTCATCGGCGAGCTCGCGCCCCGGCTCGCCGGGGGCGGCCGCAAGACACCGAGCGTCCATGTCGGGGATGCTGACACCGATCTGCGCGCAGCCACCTGGTTCGCACCGCGGTTCGTCGTGGAGGTCTTCTACCGGGGCATCGGCCGGCAACAGCTCCTGCGCCAGGCTTCCCTCAAGGCGGTGCGTCCCGACAAGGACATCGGAGAGCTCGCCAGCGGCGACAGGATGACGAGAGGAGCGGCAGCGATGGCAGCGGCGAAGCAGGATGCGCGGGCGGACGAGGATGCGCGAGCGGACGCCCCGAAACTCTCCAGCCCGGGGAAGGTCCTCTTCCCGGACATCGGGGCGACGAAGCAGGATGCCTGGGACTACCACGAGGCGGTGATGGGGTACCTGCTGCCGGAGATCGTGGGGCGCCCCCTGTCCGTCGTCCGGTGCCCGGGCGGCACGGAACAGTCCTGCTTCTTCCAGAAGCACCACACCGCCGGCCTCGAGCGAGTCGGGTCGGTTCGCCTCGAGGAAGAGAGCGGCCAGCTCGACGACTATCTCGTGGTCAACGACGAAGCGGGCCTCATGGAGCTGGTGCAGTTCAACACGCTCGAGTTTCATCCGTGGGGCTCGCATGCCCGGGAGCCCGGCCGGGCCGACCGGGTGGTGTTCGATCTCGATCCGGGTCCCGGCGTGCCTTTCGGTGAACTGAAATCGGCCGCCACGGACATCCGCAAGCGGCTGGACGAGCTGGAGCTGGAATCCTTCCTCCGGGTCACCGGCGGCAAGGGCCTGCATGTGGTCGTGCCGCTGAACCCCGGCTGCGAATGGGACCTGGCCAGGCGCTTTGCCCGCGGCTTCGCCGAAGCATTGGCAGGCTCCGAACCCGAGCGCTTCGTGGCGATCGCCACGAAGAGCAGGCGCAGGCGACGGATCTTCGTCGACTACCTGCGCAACGGTCGTGGCGCCACCGCGGTGGCCAGCTATTCACTGCGCGCCCGGCCCGGCGCGCCCGTGGCCATGCCCCTGGCATGGAGCCAGCTGGGCAAGCTGGCAAGGCCCGATGCGTTCACGATCCGGAACGTGCCGCAGAAGCTCAGGCGTCGCCGCAAGGATCCCTGGGAGGGCATCGACCGGGTCCGGCAGGATCTGTCGCGCTGGGCGACAAGCGCCTGAAACGCGTGCCGAAGACATGCGCAGCGCGTGCATCGTGCGCGTTGTTCCGGTTTATCCCGGAATGGCGTCGGGTTCTCGCGCCCCGGGTCCCGGGTCCTCCCGTCGCAGCAGTTCGCGCTTGCGCTCCACGCCCCAGCGATAGCCGGAGAGCTCGCCGTCGCGCCGGACGACCCGATGGCAGGGGATCGCAACCGCGAGCGGATTGGCGGCGCAGGCCTGGGCCACGGCGCGCGCCGCCTTCGGCGCGCCGATGCGCTGCGCAATGTCGGCATAGCTGGCGGTCGCACCGGGCGGTATGTCCCGCAGCGCCTGCCAGACCCGTTCCTGGAAGGCGGTGCCGCGCACGTCCAGGGGCAGGTTCAATCCGGCCGAGGGGGCTTCGACGAAGCCGACCACCTGTGCGACCAGCTGCTCGAACGCCTCATCGCCGCCGAGCAGTTCCGCCTGCGGGAACTGGTCCTCGAGATCGTGCAGCAGGCGTTCGGGGTCATCGCCCAGCAGGATGGCGCAGACGCCGCGCTGGCTCTGCGCGACCAGCAGGGCGCCCAGGGTGCACTGCCCCAGGGCGAAGCGGATGACGGCACCGGTGCCGCCGGCCCGATACTCCCGGGCGCGCATGCCCAGCATCCGTTCGGCGCCTTCGTAGAACCGGCTCCCGGAGTTGAAGCCGGCGCCGTAGATGGCGTCGGTGACCGATCCGCCCGCGGCGTTCAGTTGCTCGCGCAGCCTGCGGGCGCGCCAGGCCGAGGCGTAGGCCCTGGGCGTGAGGCCGGTCTCGGCCTTGAACACCCGGTGGAAGTGCTGCGGGCTCAGGCCCGCCTCGCTGGCGAGCTCGTCGAGCCTGGGCGGCGTGTCGGCCGCTTCGATCCGGCGGCAGGCCTGCGCGACCTGCGCGGCGCGCCCGGCGGCCAGCGTCGTGCGGTCGCCGTGCGTACGGCGGCTGGGGCGGTAGCCCGCCGCTTCCGCGGCGGCGGCTGAATCGAAGAACTCCACGTTCTCGCGCCGGGGCAGGCGGGCCGAGGAGCTGGGGCGGCCGTAGACGCCGGTGCTGCGTACCGCGTAGACGAAGTGGCCATCGGCCGCGGCATCACGGGCCTGCACCGCCTGCCAGCGTCCTTCGTCCGAAGCGTAGCGCGCGACTGCCGGAGGGATCGTGTTCATGGCGGGTGTCCTGTCGCGTGTTTCCATGGCGCCAATCTAGGCCGGAATCCGATCGCAGGCTCTCCGTATCTTGCGATCGAATCCGTCGCGAAGAGCCCCGGGGGTCGTCGTCATGAGTTCAGGGCGGATTCCGGGCGAAGGCTTCCACCAGATAGTCGATCATGACCCGGACCTTGGCGGGTGGTCGCCGGTCGGGAGGATAGAGGACATGGATGCCGCCGATCGCCACGACGGGCCTGTCGAGCTCCAGCGCCACGAGCTCGCCGCGCTCCAGGGCTTCGCCGACGATGAAGTGCGGCTGATAGATGATGCCCTGGCCGCCGACCGCCGCGGCCAGCAGGGCGTCGCCGTTGTTGGCCAGCAGGTCGCCGCCGACCGGCACCCGGATCTCGCCACGCTGGCCGAATGCCCACTGCTTGCCGTCCTGCATGGGCGACAGGGTGTAGCTCAGGCAGTTGTGCTGCGCCAGTTCGGCGACTCGCCGCGGCACGCCCCGTCGCTCGAGATAGGCGGGGGAGGCGCAGACCTGCATCAGGCTGTCGCCGATTCTCCGCGCCTGCAGCGCGCTGTCGGCCAGCCGGCCGATCCGGATCGCGAGATCCCAGCTGCCGGCGATCAGGTCGAGCTGGGTGTCGCTCAGCCCGAGCTCGACTCTCACCTCCGGATGGCGGCGACTGAATTCCGGGATCAGGGGCGCGATGAAGCGGCTGCCGAAGGACAGGGGCAGGTTCATGCGCAGCAGTCCGGTCGCCTTGACCCGCTGCGAGCTGGCCGCCGCCTCGGCTTCATCGATATCCGACAGGATGCGCTGGCAGGCCTCGAGGTAATTGCCGCCCGCCTCGGTAAGGCTCAGCCGCCGCGTGCTGCGATGAAACAGCTTGACGCCCAGGCGCGCTTCCAGGGCGTTGACATGCTTGGTCGCCATGGCCGGGGACATGCCGATGTGGCGGGCGGCCGCCGACAGGCTGCCGGCGCTCGCGGCGCGGGCGAATACCCGCATGCTCATGACGCGGTCCATTCCGGCTCCTACTGTCAGTACAAAGTGTTGGTTTGAATTCGGTGATTCTCGGTCATTGGTTTGGAATTCATACTGCCAGCATGGATCAACGTACAGCAAGCACCGAACCGATTCCCGGGAAGGGGCGCAAGCACGCCGCGGCCGAGGTCGCGCGCATGCCGACCCTCTACATACCGCATGGCGCGGGCCCGTGCTTCTTCATGGACTGGAGCCCCGCCGACACCTGGAACCGGATGGCCGCCTTCCTGCGGGGCATCCCCGCCACCTTGCCGGCGCGCCCGCGCGCCATCGTGCTTGTCTCGGGCCACTGGCTGGCGCCGCGCTTCAGCGTCACGGGTCATCCCCGTCCGCCGCTGGTCTTCGACTACTACGGGTTTCCGGCGCATACCTACGAGCTGAGCTATCCGGCGCCGGGCGATCCGGAACTGGCCGGGCGACTGGCGGCCCGACTCGCCGCGGCCGGCATGCCGGCCGACGTGGACGACGAACGGGGTTTCGACCACGGCGTCTTCATTCCGTTGAAGCTGGTGTTCCCCGCTGCGGATATCCCGGTCGTCCAGCTGTCGCTGCGCAGCGATCTCGATCCCGGTGCGCATCTCGATGCCGGCCGCGCGCTGGCCAGCCTGCGTGATGAAGGCGTGCTGCTGGTCGGCAGCGGCATGAGCTTCCACAACATGCGTGGCTATGGCGATCCGCGCTTTACGCCCCTCTCGGCCGAGTTCGACCATTGGCTGGGCGATGTGGTGGCAAGTTCCGAGACGCGACGCGATGAACTGCTGCGCGACTGGACCCGGGCGCCTCATGCGCGCGACTGCCATCCGCCGCGCGCCGAGGAGCATCTCCTGCCGCTGATGGTGGTCGCCGGCGCCGCTGACGATGCGCCGGGCCGCAAGGTTTATTCGGAACCGATCATGGAAACGACCATCTCGGCGTTCCGCTTCGATTGACTGATACAAGGAGAACAATCCATGAACCGCCAAGTGCAGGAACGCTACGACACCCTGTCCAGGGCCTTCCACTGGGGAATGGCCTTCCTGATAGGCTGGCAGCTGCTCAAGTTCTTCGACCGCATCGACGACGGCGAGCACTGGGTCGGCCAGACCCTGGTGCCCTGGCATATCTCCATCGGCGTGCTGCTGCTGGTGCTGGTCGCGATACGGATCTTCTGGGCGGTGAAGCAGAAGGACGATCGTCCGGCGCCGGATCCGGTCATGGGTGCGGCGGTGAAGGCCGGCCACTTCCTGCTCTACGCCGGCATGGCCTTGATGCCGATCACCGGCCTCCTCTACATGGTGGGCGGCGGCCATGGCGTGAGCGCCTTCGGCATCGAGCTGATCGCCGAGGGCGAGGAGATTTCCTGGATGGCGAGCCTCGGCGGCCTGCATTCACCGATCGCCTGGGGGCTGCTCATCCTCGTCGTCGGCCACGTCGGGATGGCCCTCTACCATCACTTCATCAGGAAGGATGGTGTCCTGCAGCGGATGGCCTAG